>CAZYRE010000018.1:0-10416 GCA_964650155.1 uncultured Bdellovibrionales bacterium | reverse complement strand
CAGTCAACATTCGTTGTGAAAATGGAAGTTGTACCAGTGATTAAAGAATACTACAGAAAGTTTATTGATAATCAGAGCGCAATTGAAAAAAGAGTTGGTGAAACACTTTCAGTTAGCGGATTAGTAGATCCTCTCTGTATATATCAACGAGTCAAGGGACACAGGCACTCTACTGATGATGCACTGACGGCTTGGTATGCTTTAGAGAAGTGTTCCGATGCTAAAATAGCTTTAGATTTAGGTACTGGAATTGGATCTGTAGGGTTAGCGGTACTATGGGGATTGGGAGAAAAGGCCCATCTTACTTGCATAGAAGCACAGGATATTAGTTACGCAATTCTTAAGGCTAATATCGAATGTAATGATCTAAATAATCGAGTAACTGCAATACATGGGGATCTACGGGAATTAAATCTAGGAAATAAATTTCCACTTATTACAGGCAGCCCACCATATTTTCCGAAAGATGCTGGCATCATTCCAGAAGATTCCCAAAAGGCGCATGCAAGATTCGAACTTCGTGGGGATGTTTCGGATTATGCCCGAGTTGCAGAGAAACATTTAGAAGATGGAGGCGTGTTTGTTTTTTGTTTCCCCTATCAGCAAAAAGCAAGATGTTTTAGCCTTGTAGAAAGTACTGGATTTAGAATTGCCACGGTAAGAGATGTTATTCCACGGAGATCAAAAGCTCCTTTATTTTCCCTATATTCAGCGCGACTAAACTGGACACAGAAGTTAGTAGAAGAACCGGCCATAATTGTTGCTGACGATAATGGGCGATACACGCCGGAGATGCTAGAGATACAACGGTCTAGAGGATTTGGTCCTGAGGGTACTAATATCCTTGGTTAAATCAAATGGTTATAGGGTTTCATAAGCCCGTATATTGTAGTACTATCCGGTGCCAATTTTAAGATACCAATTTTGAATTGAGTGTGAGTCCCCATGAAAGGAATTTCTATTGTAATTCCCGTGTATAACGAGGAGCCAAATGTTGCGGAATCTTACCGTGAAGTATCCGGCGTACTCGAGAAGATGGATCGGGATTATGAAATCATTTTCGTCGATGATGGATCTAAAGACAAAACTGTTGAAAGATTACTTGAAATTGCTGGGACCGATCCGAATGTAAAACTGATTGAGTTCCGTCGTAATTTTGGACAAACCGCAGCAATGGCTGCTGGCCTCGAACATTCTAAGTTCGATATCGTAATTACCTTAGATGGCGACCTTCAAAATGATCCAGCTGAGATCCCTAAAATGGTAGCAAAGTTAGAAGAGGGGTATGACATGGTGGCGGGTTGGCGTAGAAAACGCCAAGACGCATTTATCAGCCGCAAGTTACCGAGCAAGATGGCGAATTGGTTAATCTCTAAGGCTACCAATGTGTCACTTCATGATTATGGCTGCACTTTAAAAGCCATGACTGGAGAAATTGCTAGAGGGATAAAGCTTTACGGAGAGATGCATAGATTCATTCCGGCACTTGCTGCTGAATTAGGTGCAAAGATTGTTGAGGTTCCCGTCAACCACAGACCAAGAAAGGCTGGTACTTCTAAGTATGGAATATCCAGGACTCTTAGAGTCGTATTGGATCTTATTACAGTAAAATTTTTACTTGGTTTTGCTAAGCGGCCAATACATCTCTTTGGAACAGCTGGATTGATAACAGGTGGCCTTGGAGTAGCGCTACTTAGCCTTCTTACGTATCAGCGATTCTTTATGCAGATACCGATGGGGAATAGACCACTACTTTCTTTAGGGGTAGTTCTTGTAATTATCGGTGCTCAATTCTTCTGCTTTGGATTATTAGCTGAAGTTTTAGCTAGAACTTATTACGAATCTCAGGATAAACCTATTTATGCGGTTCGCCGGATCATCGTTGGTGGTCAGGAAGAAACCGAAATTGTCTCAATTGTTGGTGGTCAACGGGCGTGGAACCGCAGAGCGTTGAACTAAAGAGATTTAATTCTTCTAAGCCAATTGAGCGTGTACCTTTAAGAGTCCTGCTCGATGCTCGAAAGCTTGGTGATGGTGGTATCGGTGTATACACAGGAAATCTCATAACTGGATTAGTTGCTTCCCCTGGAACAGAGTTAACAGTTCTTGTTCCAAGTGGACGAGAGAATCTAATTCCCCAACGCACCAAAGTAAAAGTTATAATCGACGAAGCTAAAAGTTACTCCTTAGATGAATTGCTACTAATGCCTAGGAGGATCGATTTTAGTAAGTTTGATGTTTTTCACGCGACTCATTTTCCTCTGCCATTTGGAATTCCAATACCAACAATTCTTACTATTCATGACACCATACATTTGAGCCACCCTGAAAAGAGATTTTATCCTACTATTGCAAAATATCTTCTTCGTTCATCGATGCGGAGAGCCTCTGGTGTCATCACTGTGAGTCAAGCATCGAAACGCGCTCTTATAGCTCTCTGTCGTGAAGTGGTAAGCAAAATAAGAGTTGTTCCGAATGCGATAGGGGCAAATTTATTTACATCGCTCAATACAGAGTCGCAGCTAGATTTCCCTTATATTTTGGCAGTTTTCTCAAACAAGAAGCCTCACAAAGGGTTCAATGATTTGATCGAAGCGTTTAAAGCGGCGAAACCTTATCTTGGAGATATTCAATTGGTAGTTGCTGGAAGTGGGGTTTCCGCCTCCTCAGGATCTATAAGTGATCATGTTAAAGTCATCGGACCGGTTTCTGATTCTCAGCTAAAGCAGTTATACGCAGGAGCAAGATTTTTAGTTATGCCTTCACTAATGGAAGGTTTTAGTTTGCCAGTACTTGAAGCTAAATCTCAAGGTACTCCAATAGTCTCTAGGCCTGTTCCGGCAGTGACTGAACTTTTAGAAGAGGGAGATTATATTTGCTCTGACATGAGTGTGGCCGCGCTTAGTGCTGGACTAGTAGAAGGAATGAGGAGGTTTGATTCAGAAATCGTACGCACTCCCTCACAGAAACTTTTAGAGAAATATTCAGTTAACCATACAGCCGAACAGGTACTGGAAGTTTACCAGGCAGTAAGTGCTACGACTAAAGATGGAGTTTCCTAATGAAGGTAGCCCTAGTTCATGATTGGCTAACTGGAATGAGAGGAGGGGAAAGGTGCCTCCTTAACTTTGTTAGAATGTATCCAGAAGCCGATATCTTTACTTTGCTTCATGTCCCTGGAGCAACGCATCCGGAAATTGATCGTAGAGTGAAAAGTGTTTCATTCTTTAAGTTTTTCCCAAAAGTAGAGCGATATTATCGGTATCTTTTGCCACTCTTCCCACTCGCAGTTAAAGGGCTGGATCTGCGTGGATACGATCTCGTCATCTCATTAAGCCATGCTGCGGCAAAAAATGTAACTGTACCAAAAGGAATTCCCCACATCTGTTTTTGTTTCACTCCAATGAGATACATCTGGGATCAGGCAGAAGAGTATTTTGGAGCGACTACTAAATATATTTGGCCAATTATTCAACGACTCCGTAGTTGGGATAAGAAGGGCAGTCGTAGTGTCAGTATCTTTGTCGGAATAAGTAAATTTGTAGCGGCAAGAATTCGTTGTTACTACGGAGTCAATGCAGAGGTAATTTATCCTCCTGTTGATACATCTTGGATTAAGCCAGGAACTGAAAAGAAGGGGCGAGCTTTTCTTTATGCAGGAGCTTTGGTTCCATATAAACGTGTTGATACAGTTATAGAGGCGTTTAACCGCCTTGGGGAAGAGCTTTGGGTAGTAGGAGGTGGACCCGAAGAAGAGAAACTAAGAGCAATCGCAAAACCAAATATTAAATTTTTTGGACGATTATGTGATGCTGAGCTTGCAGAGTGTTACAGAAATTGTCGGGCACTCATATTTCCTGGAACTGAAGATTTTGGATTAATTCCGATCGAATGCTTGGCCGCTGGGCGACCAATTGTAGCTTCTCACTCAGGAGCTTTGAGGGAATCTCATCTAGGGGTTAAACCCTGGATTCGTTCTTCTATCCAACCATCTGTATCTACAGGGGTTTTTATTGAACGTGGTCGTGATAGTGAGGCTTCCGCAGTAGTTGAGAGTGTTAGATACTTCATAAGTAAGGAAGGGGAGTTTAATTCAGCCAGATGTGTAGCTCGTGCGAAGGAGTTTTCTCCCGAAGTATTTAGGCAACACTGGAATGCGTTGCTATTAAAACTTGGATTGCCTGGGGTTGATCCTGAGCAAGATGAATCAGAATCTCCCAAACGGGCTGTGAGATAGGGACGATGTTAAAGCAAAGAAGCCAACTCTTTGAGTTTTTATTTGTATCGGCAGATCTGCTGGTGGTTTCTCTTGCTTGGATTGCAGCTTATTGGATCCGATTTGAAACAGAATTTGTTCCTGCAAGTAAAGGCGTTCCTCTTTTCCAAAATTATTACTCCATGATGTTCTTTATCTGGCTTATCTGGGCGTTTGTCTTTAAACGCACAGGGCTTTACCGTCCAATGCGTGGAAGTAAACCGAGAAAAGAAGTTTGGTTACTGCTTAATGCAAATCTAATGGCCTTGGTCGTATTTATAGCGGTCACCTATTTATTTAGAGAGAAGAGTGTCCCGTTTTCACGACTTGTATTTCTATACTTCGGCGTATTAGCCACTGTTGGCACTATCGTGCAACGTTCCTTCCTTCGTTATGTTTTAAGAGAGATTCGTCGACGTGGTTACAACCTCCGTTATTTATTGATCGTTGGTGCTGGTCAGTTAGCTGGTGATGTTGCCGCTAGGATCCGACGTCGCCGAGAGCTTGGAATTGAAGTAATCGGCTGTTTAGCCAGGGAAGCAGGGGAAACAAGGGGTCCTCGTGGTATCCCGATTGTTGGCACTTATCAAGATTTGGAAGGCTGCCTTAAGAAACTAGAGATCGATCAACTCGTAGTTGCTTTGCCGATGGAGGATAGCTCATATCTTCCTCAAATTTTATCTAGTGTTGGTGATTCTCTTGTTGATGTTCGAGTAATCCCTGATCTTCAAGGTTTCTCTACGTTAGGAAATTCAATAGAGGATTTTGAAGGGCTCCCTGTAATCTCCCTTAGATCTTCCCCACTTGAAGGCATTAACCTTGTCGCAAAGCGGTTCTTGGATATTTTGGTGACGGCAATTTCTATAGTTGTCCTTTCGCCTCTCATGCTGCTCATTACTCTTCTAATTAAACTCACCTCTCGTGGACCACTTCTTTACAGTCAGGAGAGGGTGAGCCTAGATGGCACGCCATTTAAGATTTTCAAGTTTAGGACAATGTATCTTGATGCAGAAGCTGCTGGCCCTGGTTGGACAAAGCCTAAGGACAGTAGAGTTACCCCTATTGGTCGCATCTTAAGGGCCCTAAGTCTTGATGAGCTGCCACAGCTCTTTAATGTTTTGCGTGGCGACATGTCCATTGTGGGACCACGGCCAGAGAGGCCAGTTTTTATAGAAGAATTTAGAAAACGTATTCCTCGATATATGCTTAGACATAAAGTCCCCGCAGGCATGACAGGTTGGGCTCAGGTCCATGGTTGGCGAGGTGATACGTCAATTGAGAAACGTATCGAGCATGATCTCTATTACATTGAGAATTGGTCTATTGTCCTTGATATAAAGATATTGGTCATGACGGTAGCTCGCGGTTTTATGAATAGAAACGCTTATTAATGGATCCTTTTTAATGAACATCACAGTAATCGGTACAGGTTATGTTGGATTGGTAGCAGGGGCGTGTTTTGCTGAGACCGGAAATGACGTCCTGTGTGTCGATAAGGATCCTTCAAAGATAAAAAAATTAGAGAAAGGCGAGATCCCCATCTACGAGCCAGGATTGGCCGAGATGGTAGAACGAAATTTAAAAGAAAAGAGAATTTCTTTTTCTACCTCCTTAGAAAAGGGAGTAGTTTTTGCAGATGTAATCTTCATCGCAGTTGGAACTCCTTCTAAGGCTGACGGAGGAGCAGATCTTTCCGGAGTCATGGAAGTTGCCGAGGCCATTGGTAAACACATGGATCGGCCAAAAGTTATTGTAAACAAATCTACCGTACCGGTTGGCACAGCCGCAGCTGTGAGAGCAGCTGTAGAAAAAACTGCCAAACATGAGTTCTCAGTAGTCAGTAACCCAGAGTTTCTAAAAGAAGGCGCTGCTATTGAAGATTTCATGTGGCCGGACAGAGTCGTAATAGGAGCTGCTGATCAAAGAGCCACTGATGTAATGAAAGAGCTGTATGCTCCATTTGTAAGAAATAATAATCCGATCTTAATAATGGATCCTACCTCCGCAGAGATGACTAAGTACGCTGCGAATACAACCTTAGCAGCTCGAATAACTCTGATGAACGAAATTGCTGCACTTTGTGAAGCCACGGGTGCAGATATTGAATTAGTCAGGCAAGGTGTCGGGACAGATAGTCGTATTGGAATGGGATTTCTCTTTCCAGGTATCGGATACGGTGGGTCTTGTTTCCCCAAAGATGTAAGAGCAATCATAAAAACTGCCTCCCAGCTTGGTGTGCCAATGGATATCGCCAATGCTGTAGAGAAAGTAAACGATCGACAAAAGTCTCTTCTTGTTTCCAAGGTCCTTAAACATTTTGGAAGTGCAGCTAAGGTGAAGGGAAAGAAATTTGCCGTGTGGGGTTTGGCTTTTAAGCCTAGAACTGATGACGTTCGGGAAGCCCCAGCCCTTGTTGTATGCGGTGAGCTTTTAAAAATGGGGGCTAGTTTAGTGGCTTTTGATCCCGAAGCTCGTCATACATTTGAAGCTGCCATTGGTAAGTTGCCCAATTTATCTTATGTCGAGTCAAATTATGATGCCCTTAGTGGGGCTGATGCCTTGGTGATTTGTACTGAATGGAATGAATTTAGGCGGCCTAATTTCGAAAAAATCAAGGAATTGTTGAAAACTCCCGTTATATTTGATGGTCGGAACCTCTACGGACTCGACAAAATGCGTAAGCACGGGTTTACTTACCATTCAATTGGAAGACCGAGTGTGACTCAAGGATAGATTAATTATGGCCCGAATTGTTGTTACTGGTGGTGCTGGATTTATCGGTTCTCACCTAGTTGATAGATTACTAACGCAAGGTCACGAAGTAACAGTGATCGATAACCTATTTACAGGTAGTAAAGAGAACTTTTCTCAACATCGCAATAATCCAAACTTTGAGTTTATCCGTTACGATGTAATTAACCCACTGACTATTGAAACCGATGAGATTTATCACTTAGCTTGTCCAGCCTCTCCAATTCATTATCAATACAATCCTGTTAAAACTATTAAGACAAATGTCATCGGCACGATGAACATGCTTGGAGTGGCAAAAAGGGTAAAAGCTAAGATGTTGCTTGCTTCTACCTCAGAAGTTTACGGTGATCCTAAAGAGCATCCTCAGAAGGAATCTTATTGGGGGCATGTTAATCCGATCGGTCCAAGAAGTTGTTACGATGAAGGGAAAAGGGTCGCTGAAACTCTGAGCATGAATTATCACGAGCAGTCAGGGGTCGATGTCAAAATAATTAGAATTTTTAATACTTATGGCCCAAGAATGTTATTCGATGATGGCCGGGTAGTTTCGAATTTTATCGTTCAGGCATTGAAGGACCAAGATATAACTATTTATGGGGATGGAATGCAGACTCGATCGTTTTGTTTTGTTGACGATCTAGTAAGCGGCATGATTGCCGCGATGAATAAGGAAGATTTTGTAGGCCCTGTTAATCTTGGTAATCCGAATGAGATGTCGATTAGCGATTTAGCTCAATTAGTTATAAAGATGGTAGGCTCAAAATCTAAGCTGGTAAAGAAACCTCTACCAAAAGATGATCCTACACGAAGACGTCCAGATATTTCACTTGCCCAAGGTGAACTTGGATGGACGCCAAAGATCTCTTTAGAAGAGGGGCTTAAAAAAACCATTGATGATTTTAGGCGAAGACTCGCAAAGTAAAGGCTCTCTGTTGTGGACAAATCTTTAATTCGTAATTTTAGCATTATTGCACATATCGATCACGGTAAGTCGACCTTGGCTGATCGTATCTTAGAAACTACAGGCGCCCTTGAGAAACGGGAGATGCAATCTCAGTTTCTAGATAAGATGGATCTTGAAAGAGAACGAGGCATAACTATCAAGGCACAGACCTGTAGGCTTAAGTACAAAGCTAAGGATGGTAAAGAGTATCAGTTTCATCTAATCGATACCCCTGGACATGTGGACTTTCACTACGAAGTTTCCCGTTCGTTGGCAGCCTGTGAAGGCGCCTTGTTGGTAGTTGACGCTAGCCAAGGAGTTGAGGCTCAAACATTAGCGAACGTCTATGTTGCACTTGATAATAATTTAGAGATCCTTCCAGTTTTTAATAAGATTGATCTTCCAGGTGCTGATCCTGTGAGGGTGAAAGAGGAGGTCGAGACGGTTATTGGGCTTGATACTTCAGAATCAATATTAGTGAGTGCCAAGACCGGTATCGGGATTACTGATTTGCTTGAATCTATTGTTAAATTAGTTCCGCCACCAAAAGCAGCTGATGATACAAAACCACTAAGAGCACTTATTTATGATTCCTGGTTTGATCCATACGTAGGCGTAGTTGTTCAGGTCAGAGTTTTTGATGGCCAGATTAAACCTGGAGATAAAATAAAGTTCATGAACTCAGGTGCTGAGTATGAAGTTTATAAACTCGGTGTTTACACGCCTCATCCAACAGAGATTCAAAGCATCGGTGCCGGTGAGGTAGGATTCTTCTCTGCCTCAATTAAAACTCTCCGTGATGTTAAGATTGGTGACACGGTCACTCTATTGAAGAATCCAGCCAAGGAGGCTTTGCCAGGATTCCACGAAGTTAAACCGATGGTGTTCGGTGGTCTTTTCCCGGTTGATTCAGAGGACTATCAAAATTTAAGAGAGGCACTAGAAAAGTTATCGCTGAATGATGCTTCGTTTACTTTTGAACCAGAAACTTCTGTAGCTTTAGGTTTCGGTTTTCGTTGCGGGTACCTTGGATTACTCCATATGGAGATTATTCAAGAGCGACTAGAGCGTGAGTATGAGTTAAATTTAATCACGACAGCACCAAACGTAGTTTATCAAGTTATCATGAATGATAATTCAGAATTGATGATTGATAATCCAACTCAGATGCCTGAACCGAATCTTTATCTCGAAGTCCGAGAACCTATTGTTAAGGCCACTGTCCATGTTCCATCTGAATATGTAGGTAATGTTCTAAAGCTCTGTGAAGAGAAGAGAGGTGTTCAACAGAACATGTCAATTCATGGAAACAGGGCGGTAGTTGAGTATGATTTACCACTTGGTGAGATAGTCTTAGATTTTTACGATAAACTAAAGAGTTTAACCCGTGGATACGCCTCTTTTGACTATGAATTCAAGAGGTTCCAAGCGGCAGACTTAGTTAAACTAGACATCAAATTAAACGGCGAAGCGGTCGATGCACTAAGTATAATTGTGCACAGGGATTTCTCTTACCAAAGGGGAAGGGATCTCTGTGAGAAATTGAAAGAGCTTATCGAGCAGCAGATGTTTGAGATCGCTATCCAGGCATGTATTGGAGCTAAGATTATTTCTAGAAGTACAGTTAAGGCCCTTCGTAAAAATGTTTTAGCCAAGTGTTACGGTGGCGACATAACTAGAAAGAAGAAGCTTCTCGAAAAGCAGAAAGAAGGTAAGAAACGGATGAAGCAGGTTGGCAGTGTTTCTATCCCTCAGGAGGCCTTCTTAGCGATTCTAAAACTCGGAGAGTAATGCGTTTTCTAAAAGAGATACCCCGACCAAAGGAACGCCTCTTTGCGATCGGGGATATTCACGGCTGTGTATCCGAGCTCCAAACACTTCTTAAATTTCTCGAAGTAGATGAAAAGCTGTCAACTAACGACCAACTGATCTTTATTGGTGATTACATCGATCGAGGCCCAGATTCTCGAGCTGTTATTGATCTGTTATTAGATTTTAGAAAACGATTTCCGGAGACAATCTTCTTAAAGGGTAATCACGAAGATATGCTTCTGCATCACTGTGGTCTGCCTGGTACAAATGGAGACGTGTATATCAAAAACGGTGGCGGTCCAACTTTAAAAAGTTATTCGATCCCAGAACTAGCCCCGGCAGCAGAGGTCTTATCCGGTATTCCGCAAGATCATTTAGAATTTTACAAAGGCCTTGATTCGTTAATTCAATGTGGTGATTTCTTGTTTGCTCACGCTGGATTAAATCCTCGTCGTGGCATACGTCGGCAAGTGGCTGAAGATTTATATTGGATCAGAGAAGGGTTTCTGGAAGAGACTCATTCCTTTGGTAAGCCTGTAGTTTTCGGACACACCCCACATGCGGAAGTTATCTTTGATCTTCCCTGGAAGATTGGGATTGATACCGGTTTGGTGTATGGAAATATGCTTACCTGTATTGATTTATGGACTCG
>CAZYRE010000017.1:1184-26310 GCA_964650155.1 uncultured Bdellovibrionales bacterium | reverse complement strand
TCTTGGGAGCCCTCGTGGGAGGCGTTTTTTATTAATATCTGAGTAAGGTTCTCTTTGCCGAATAATTTAGTGAAGTTTTTACCCCAGGAAGCTGTGTCTGTTCGTTTAATAAGTTGATCGTTTTCTGCTTCAACTAAGATTACTGGAGGATGAAATCCTGGTTCTAGTAATAGTAGTGGGTCTACTTCAGGAAGATTAGGAATACCATTTACTCCGAACCAATCCTCTCTATCTTGGGCAGAGAGTGGAGCGGATGGATCATTAATAACAGATGATAAATTAAGTTGTGGAACTATATAAACTGCAGTGGCGAATAATTCTGGATTAAGAGCTACGCTACTTGCAACTAGTGTGGCACCAGCACTTCTTCCTTGAGCGATAATTTTATTACTGATTCCAGAATGCTTAAGTTTTTTGGCACATTCAGCAAAGTCATTTATCGCAGCCCTTCGAAACTCTCCGCGTTCTGGGCCAGTCGGGATTGGTTCACGCTCTCCGCTGCCACGAACATGACATATGCCGTATCCGATGCCGCGAGTAAGAAGGGGTATTAGGGAAGGCCTATATCTTGTTGGAGTAGGCAAATTATATGCCCCGTATGCTTCTAAGATAACTGGAGCAGGTGAAGTGAAGGAGGCAGTATCATAGTAGAGGGTAATTGAGAGTTTTTCATCGACAGGTATTATTCGCTCCGAAAGTGTTTTTGGGAAGCCACGAGGCAAGTTTTTATCAAAGATTGGGGAAGAGGTTTCTGGAAGCGAGCTTTCAGACAATTTTATATGAGTTGATGGCGTGACCTCTTTTGGAATCCTTGATAATTGACCATTAGTAAATTGCCAGAGCTCTTGGGGTATTTGAGTTTTGTTGACTCTGGTAAAAACAAGATTTTCCTTCTCCCACTTACAAGCAAAGGCTCTCTCTGAGATAAATAACTTTTCGCCATGAGGGATCTTCTGGATAAAGAGTTGATCGGGTTCAGCCGGTGAGAAGTTCAGAATATATGCTGCGTTTTCCCCATCCTCTGAGATACAGAGCTGCTTAAGAGTAAGATTAGGTGCGGAGCTCACTAATAGATTTAAGTCGAGCCAGGGGAACTCATTGCCTAATTTATCCATCCTTGAAAGAACTGGGAACCGTTGGCCCGGTTCCGTCCTAGCATAAAACGTATAATCACCGCGTTTAATAGGTTCTGAGGGAGCGGGAAGAGGTCTATAATCGAAAGATTCCCTAAATAATTGCGCCTGTAGCTTTTCAGTACTAATGGACCTTGAGCTGACTGAGCAGCCCGAAATTATAGATACAATGATAAAAAATACGGTACCTGGTACCTGTTTCCTCATGAAGTCAATAATACTAAGGAAATGAGCTTGCGCCACTTGATAAAGTCGCGACAAAACTGTAGCTTTTTTTGCAGTTCAGCCATTTAGGGTCTTGGAAGACCTATTCACGCGGGAGTGGTGGAATGGCAGACACGCCAGACTTAGAATCTGGTGCCCAAAAGGCTTGGGGGTTCAAGTCCCCCCTCCCGCACCATTTTAATGCGAGTTGTACCTATGAATTACCAATCTTCAATCGAAGAGATCGATTCAGTAACCAAAGTAGTAAAAGTTTCAATCTCTCAAGTTCAAATAGAGGAGTCATTTAAAGCTCAGGTTGGATCGCTTTCCACCAAAGTTAAATTGAAAGGATTCCGTCCAGGTAAGGCCCCTAAAAATCTTGTCGAGAAAACTCACGGCCCAGAATTACGCCAAGAAGTTATTCAGAAATTAATATCCAATAGTTTAAGTGAGCTAATTAAAGAGCATCAGTTAAATTATGTTGGTCAACCAAGACTCGACATTGAAAGTGATGGCAGCGAAGGGAAGGATCTGACATTTAAAGCAAACTTCTCGCTCTATCCAGTTCCAGCATTAAAGGATTATGCAGAATTCAGTATCACTCTTCCAAAGGTAGAGATTACGGATGCAGATGTAGATGCTGTAATTAATCGTGTACGTAACTCCATGGCGGAGTACAAAACTATCTCTGATCGTAAGTCGATTCAAAAAGGAGATGTAGTTCAGTCCACTGTCCAAGCCCTTATTGATGGGGAAGGAAACGGGGAAGGTACTCAGATGCGACTAGAGGTAGGTGGAGCAGATACTCCTGAGGAGATCACAGAAGCTCTTTCTGCAATGACTGTTGGCGAAACAAAAGTCGTAGAAGTTAAGCAGATTACTGAGTCTGAAAGGGCTAAGGGTAAGAAAGTTGAATACAAGATCACGGCCCATGAGATCTTAGAAAAGGTACTTCCTGAACTAACTGATGAGTTAGCTAAGCAGGTAGATAATGAAGTAAGTAGTGTTGCTGAGCTAAAGACCAAAATTAAGGATCTTCTAAAGACAGACCGGGAAGAGCAATCAAGACAACGTGCTGAGGGTCTTATACTTAAGGAGTTAGCTGCACGCCATGACTTTAAGATCCCTGATATCATGATGGATATGGAGATTTATAACATGCTTGCTCGTGGCGGCATGTTGGATCCACAGAAAATAACCTTTGAAAGATTTAATGGCCAAGCATTCAGAGAGAGAATGGGTACTTCCGCAAGTGAGAGGGTAAGGGCCTCAATCTTGGTTGATAAGATTGGCGAAGTGGAAAAGCTTCTGCCATCCGAAGAAGACACCAAGAAATGGTTCGATGAGCAGAAAGAAAAGTTGGGAGAACAAGTATTTAAGCAGTTCATGCAGGACCAAAATACAGTTCAGTCCGCCTGGCTTGATTTTACTAGAAGAAAAATTCTCGATTTCCTCAGAGCGCGGACCAAGATAGAGTATGTCTCTCAGGAAGAGTTCGATAAGCTTGAAGCTAAGAAATCTGAAGCTAAAGGCGAGAAGAACGACGGAGAAAAGAAGAGTAAGAAAGGGAAGTCTAAGGAGTAATATAGGATATGAGCCACTACGTTCCGTACGTTATTGAGCAAACAGGGCGCGGCGAGCGTTCTTACGATATTTATTCCCGATTACTTAAGGATAGAATTATATTCCTAGGAACTGAGGTTGATGATCATGTGGCTAACCTCATTACAGCGCAGTTATTGTTCTTAGAGAGCGAGGATCCAGAGAAGGATGTTTATCTATATATAAATAGCCCTGGTGGACAGATTACTTCCGGAATGGCGATTTATGACACAATGCAATACGTAGCACCTGATGTGGTAACGGTTTGCGTTGGCCAAGCTGCTAGTATGGGAGCAGTTCTCTTAACAGCAGGAGCAAAAGGTAAGCGATACGCATTGCCTCATGCCCGAATAATGATTCATCAGCCTCTTGGTGGATATAGAGGTCAGGCCTCAGATGTGGAGATACAGGCTAAAGAAATGCTCCGGGTAAAGCATGAGATGAACGAGATTTTATCTAAGCATACTGGCCAGTCCATGAAAAAGGTATCTGCTGATAGTGATCGGGATTACTTTATGACAGCAGCTCAGGCAGCCGAATATGGGCTGATTGATCGGGTAGTTGAAAGGCATAACGTTGGGCCAAAAAATACTGACTAAGTAGTTGGAAAGTTTCTATTCCTAACTATTTGAATAGTGGGTAGTTAATAGGGTAAGAAACAGTTAGGGGCGGGCTTAGCACAACCGTTTGTAGTAGAATAGAATCATTGGTCGAAAAGAAAGGAAGTATCCGTGAGTAAGAACGGCGAAAAAGGACAAAATCTTATCTGCTCATTCTGTAAGAAGAGCCAGGAAGAGGTACGAAAACTTATCGCTGGACCATCTGTATATATTTGCGATGAGTGTATCGACCTTTGTAACGACATCATCGTTGAGGAAGTCGATCAAGAAGAGAAGCCTGGCATAGGTGCTGGTGTTCCAAAACCGAAAGAAATTAAAGCTTGGTTAGATCAGTTTGTAATCGGTCAGGATTACGCAAAGAAAGTCCTCTCTGTCGCAGTGCACAACCACTACAAGAGAGTGGAGTATGCTGCCCAAGCTGGAGATGTTGAGATTCAAAAATCCAACATCATGCTTATCGGTCCAACTGGATCTGGTAAGACGCTATTGGCTCAGACGTTAGCAAAACTTTTGAATGTCCCGTTCACAATAGCTGATGCAACTACGCTTACCGAAGCAGGTTACGTGGGTGAGGACGTCGAGAATATAATTTTAAATCTCCTTACTGCAGCGGATTACGACGTGCAGAAAGCTCAGCGCGGTATAGTTTATATCGATGAAATCGATAAAATCTCCAGGAAATCTGAGAATCCGTCCATTACCCGCGACGTTTCAGGTGAAGGTGTTCAACAAGCCTTGCTTAAGATTCTAGAAGGGACTGTTTCAAGTATCCCTCCCAAAGGTGGCAGGAAGCACCCTCAACAAGAGTATGTACAAGTAGATACATCTGGCATCCTTTTTATAGTTGGTGGTGCCTTCGTTGGACTTGATGATGTAATACGTCGTCGGTTGGGCTCTAGAAAGATGGGTTTCGGTGTTGATCGTACAAAGATTAATAAAGCTGATCGATTAAAAGAGACCGATGAAATCCGTAGGTTAGTACAACCTCAAGATCTACTTCAATACGGTTTGATACCTGAGTTTATTGGTCGACTCCCTGTCATAGCTACTCTTGAAGAGCTTGATGAGGACACTCTTATTAGAATTCTGCACGAACCAAAGAATGCTATTACCAAGCAGTACAAGAAACTTTTTGAGTTCGAAAATGTTCAGCTTCGTTTCACCGAAGGCTCGCTACGGGCAATTGCTAAAGAAGCTATTAAGAGAAAGTCAGGAGCTCGCGGATTAAGAGCGATTCTAGAGAACATTATGCTTGATGTAATGTTTGAGGCTCCATCAGAAGCTGATATTAAAGAGGTCGTCATCTCTGAAGATACAGTTGTTAAGGGCGAGAAACCCTTAGTCGTATATCAACATCAGGAAAGGGCCTAATTAGCCTCGATAAATATCCTTACGACTGTCAAAGTTCCGACTATAACAATGTTTAATGTTTCAGGCACCATACCAGGGTTGCCAACAGGTATAATTTTTCTCGTTAGGATTGTAGAAAAGGTGCCGAACCATGATTACATGTACTGCGATGTGGATTTTTCATTATTGTGCTCTGATCTACCATTCACTAGCATCCTATATCTAAACCCACAGAATTACAGGGATTCCTTATGAAGACAGGTGATAACAAGGTTCCATTACTAGCCCTCCGCGAGTTGGTGGTATTTCCACAACAGGTGGTGCCACTATTTGTGGGCCGCGAAAAGAGCGTTCGCGCGTTAGAGGAATCTCAGAAAGAGAACAAATTGATCATGTTGGCAGCTCAAAAAGATGCCAAGACAAATAATCCTTCTGAGAATGATATTTACCATATCGGTACTCTTGGCGAGGTGGTGCAACTAATCCGCTTAGCTGATGGCACTGTCAAGGTGTTGGTTGAAGGAAAGAGTCGCGCCAAGATCAAGAAATTCCTTAACGAAGAAAGTTACATCTTGGTTGAAGTTGAAGAGTTAGCTTCAACAGGAGAGCAGGGCACAGAGATCAAGGCCCTTATGCGTTCTGTCACTTCAACTTTTGAAAGCTACGTAAAGCTTGGTAATAAAGTTAATCCTGAAATGATAATGCAGGTTAACGCCATTGAAGATCCTTCAAGGTTAGGTGATGCCATAGTAGTTCAATTGAACCTCAAACTTGAAGATAAGCAGGATATCTTAGAGACAATTAATCCTACTGAAAGATTGGAGAAGATTCTTGCTCAGATGAAGAGCGAAATAGAGATTCTCCAAGTAGAGAAACGTATCCGTACGCGTGTTAAAAAGCAGATGGAGAAGACTCAGAAGGAGTACTATCTCAACGAACAGATGCGAGCAATTCAGAAGGAGCTCGGTGAAAAGGATGATTTCAGAAACGAAATTCAGGAGCTTGATGAAAAGCTTCGCCTAAAGAACATGCCTGATGATGCTCGGGAAAAGACAGAGAAGGAGATTCGCAAATTAAAGATGATGTCTCCTCTCTCAGCCGAAGCTACCGTGGTTAGAAATTATGTTGACTGGATGTTAGCTCTTCCATGGAACGAAACGACTGATGAAGAGATCGATATCGACAAAGCTCGTGAGATCTTGGATGAGGATCACTATGGCCTAAGCAAAGTCAAAGAGAGAATTCTTGAGTATTTAGCTGTTCAGAAATTAGTTGGAAAACTAAAGGGCCCAATTCTTTGTTTAGTCGGACCTCCAGGTGTTGGTAAGACCTCCCTTGGTAAATCAATAGCTGCTTCAACTGGACGAAAGTTCGTACGTGTAGCTGTTGGTGGTATTAGAGACGAAGCTGAAATCAGAGGACACCGAAGAACATACATAGGCGCGTTGCCTGGACGTATCATTCAGAGCTTAAAGAAAGCCGGTACAAGTAATCCTGTGTTCTTGCTTGATGAAATCGATAAGATGTCAGCTGATTTTAGGGGCGATCCATCATCAGCTCTCCTTGAGGTGCTAGATCCTGAGCAGAACGACACTTTTAACGATCACTATCTTGATTGCGATTACGATCTTTCAAAGGTCATGTTCGTAACTACTGCGAACTCGCTGCACGGCATTCCTGTGCCGCTGATGGATCGTATGGAAGTTATCCAGTTAAGTGGATATACAGAGCTTGAGAAGCTAGCTATCTGTAAGAAGTATCTTCTTATTAAGCAGCTTGAAGCCAACGGCTTAAAGGCCGATCAGATTACTATTGATGATGATAGTTATATGGAGCTCATCCGTCGCTACACCCGTGAATCCGGTGTGCGTAACCTTGAGCGAACCATAGCAACCCTTTGTCGTAAGGCAGCCGTAGAGATCCTTGAGAAGGGAGAGAATCATAAAGTTAAAATCACAGTTCCAGACGTAATCAGATTCCTTGGTCAGCCACGATTCCGATTCGGAAAATCGGAAGAAGCTCATCAGGTTGGAACAACAACTGGACTTGCCTGGACTGAGATGGGTGGAGATTTGTTGGTAATTGAAACCACAATTCTACCTGGCAGGGGCAGATTAATAATTACTGGTAAACTTGGAGACGTCATGCAGGAGTCAGCACAAGCTGCCCTTAGCTATGTACGTTCTCGTTCCGACATGCTTGGATTGCCACGGGACTTCTATAATAAGATAGATATCCACGTGCACGTGCCAGAGGGCGCGATACCGAAAGATGGACCATCTGCCGGTATTACGATGGCAACATCTATCGTCTCTGCTCTTACAGGAATTCCAGTCGATAAATATGTGGCCATGACGGGTGAAATTACTCTTCGTGGAAACGTATTACCTATCGGTGGCCTAAAAGAGAAAGCTTTAGCTGCTCATAGAGGTGGAATTAAGAGAATTATATTCCCTAAAGAGAATGAAAAGGATCTCGAGGATATCCCACTGAGTGTTCGAAAAGGACTCGAGTTAATCCCTGTTTCCCATGTGGATTCAGTATTGGCTGAGGCTCTATTAGTGGCTGGCCATAAATCCCTTGATCGATTGCTTGACCGGAAGGTTATTAGGGACGAGAGGCTTTTTACTGAAGTCAAGGACGGCGGTAAAAAAGACGATTCTGCCGATGGCGAGAAGGCAAAAGGGGATGGGGCAACAGTAGTTACCCATTGAAATTTAATGGGTGAGATTGACGGCCACGCCTTAGCTTAGTAGACTCCTCCGACTTAGTGGGGGCGGTTAGCTCAGTTGGTAGAGCGCCAGCCTTACAAGCTGGATGTCGTCAGTTCGAGCCTGGCACCGCCCACCATCTTTCCTTTCGTACTTTCTTAGATTTTCAGCAAACTAACTGAATTCACTAACTTTGTTCTTGAGTATATAGCTCCACTTCTCTGTTTTATACCTAGGAGTCGGTGGTCAAATATTGTCGTATAATAGTAGTATTGACTGATTATTACTCTGACGCGCTATGGGTAGTCGTTTTCTTAATATTTTTTTTCTTGCCAATCTTTTGATTGCTGCTACCGCTTATGCAGACGGGGTTGATGTAACCTTATTAGGTGGCGATCTTAGTTCAGATTTTACAGATAGAAATGCAATCCAACTTACCGCACCAAATGTAGTTGATGCTGAACTTAAACTTGATCAATTAAATGGTTTTGAAATTTTTCATGTAATCAACAACAAGATGGCAGGACTCGGGCCACTATTTAATAATAATTCTTGTGGTGCGTGTCACGTTAACAATGGACGAGGAAAGACCAAGTTTGCTCCAGGTCGATTGGGCAGCACCATGGTTATTAAGGTGGCATTGAAAGGTCAAAATGAGGATGGCTCACCTAAGGATGTACCGAAATTAGGGGAGCAACTTTTAGATATCCCGTTAAAAGGCCCTTTACGCCATGAAATTAAGCTTACTTATAAGTCTGTAAAGGGAAAATATGCTGATGACACTTCTTATACCTTGAGGAAACCGAAGCTCCGCTTTGTGATCGGTAATAAACGGGAGAAGAAATTTGCATATTCATTGAGAATGACCCCGGTGGTTATAGGACCAGGGCTTATGGAGGCGATCTCTGATTCGACTATATTAGGATTTGCTGATCCAGATGATACTAATAATGATGGGATCTCAGGCAGACCGCAGTACGTACCAAATCACGAGTCTAATGAGTTAGAGATTGGACGGTTTGGCTTTAAGGCGAGTCATCCAACTTTGAGGCAGCAATCAGCTGCGGCTGCCTTTCATGACATGGGTATAACCAACTCAGTATTTTTTAAGCCGAATAAACCAATCGAATTATCAGATGAGCATCTTTATATCTTGGAAGTTTACCAATTGCTGGCGGGCGTTCCAAAGGCTCGTAATCAGGATGATCCTGAAGTGATGGCCGGAAAAGCATTGTTCAGCTCAATTGGATGCGATGATTGCCACAAAATGGAGATCACTACAGGGACACATTTTTATTCGGAGTTATCTAACCAAGTAATTCATCCTTTCACTGATTTATTGCTTCATGACATGGGGCCTGGGTTAGCTGACACTAGGCCAGAATTTGAAGCGAGCGGCTCAGAGTTTAGAACTACACCTCTTTGGGGCTTAGGATTTTCTGAAACACTTTCTAATGTTACGGCTACTTTTCTGCACGATGGACGCGCTCGTAGCATCGAGGAGGCTATCCTTTGGCATGGCGGAGAAGCGGAAGCCTCTCAGGGCAATTTTAGGAACTTAAATGCTGCAGATAGAGCTGCATTACTAGCATTTCTAAAATCACTTTAGAGTTACTGAGATTACTCAATTGAAATGAGAATCTGTCCGGAATTAACTTCCTGTGATGGCTTTACGTGAACTGCTTTTATAATTCCCGTCTTAGGAGAAGGAATATTGTTCTCCATCTTCATGGCCTCGATAACAATCACGGTCTCTCCAGCATTAACCTTAGACCCTACTGCTTTTGGGACAGAGACAATGATTCCAGGCATCGGAGCTTTGATTTCGCCGTTTGAGCCTTGGTTTACAAGAGCGGGGCCGCCATTGCCTTTTTTTTGTTCAAAAACTGGGATGACTTCAACAGAGTAAGTTTCGTCGGCAACTTTAAATTCTACGTTCGATCCTTTGCGGGAGATGAGTGATACGGAAAACTGCTTGCCGTTTACTTGAACATCATAGTTTCGCATTTGTGGTCAATCCTTTGGTAAGTGTGAGATTTAAATTGCTCCCACTAATTGGCGGAATGTCATTTACAATGACAGCGGTGACCTTAGCAAACTTAAGCCAACGGTGTTAGAGACAACCCCTCGAATTTAGACATTAAACCTTCTCGTCGCTCCTTTTTGAGCTTGGGCTATACCCTAAAGGTTCCTATCGAAAATTCCGTTAATCATTATAAGCACTTGCGCCAATCAAAACGGTACCTGGTACCTACCTAGCGGTACCTGGTACCTTTTGGGAGTGGGGTAAAATATGGAATTCATGAAAGAACTTGGAAAGATTAGGTCTGAAGTAGGCCAAGCACTGACCAAGGGGTTAGCAGATAGTGTAATCGCTAAATTTGTTGCTGAGGATAAGAACCTTGAGCGGGCAATCACTGAGGCTGTTGAGGCTTGGTCTAAGCTATCTCAAGAGGAGAAGGCAGAACTTAAAAAACCTGAAGGCGAGGTTATCTGCGCACTACAAGCAGGCATACTCAACTTTTATGCTGCACACGGAGTCAATCCTTATCTTCCGATTGCTGCCCAAGGGCCATGGATAGTCACAGCATACGGCTCTGTAATTTATGAAGTAGGCGGATATGGAATGCTAGGTTGGGGACATAACCCTGATTTTGTTTCCAGCGTTCTTTCTGCAAAGCAGATCATGGCAAATGTCATGACCCCAAGCTTGAAGCAACGAAAAGTTGTGAATCTTCTAAAAAAACAGATCGGATTTAAACGCGGAGCATGTCCTTTTTCCCATTTTGTTTGGATGAATAGTGGATCAGAAGCGGTAACAGTTTCATACAGAATAGTTGATGCACATTCCCGTGTAATGACAGATCCAGGCGGAAAACACGCTGGTAAAAGGATCGTTTTAGCGGCGGCAAAGGGGGGATTTCACGGAAGAACTGATAGTGCCGCGCAACTTTCCGATTCAAGCATGAAGAGTTACAAGAAATTATTAGCTTCATTCAGAGATCGGGATAATCTTTTGCTTTTTGAGATGAATAATATTGACTCCGTTAAGCAGCTATTTGATCGCGCTGCTAAAGAGAATTTTTTTATTGAAGCGCTATACATGGAACCTGTGATGGGTGAGGGAAATCCAGGTGAGGGCGCCACCCCAGAATTTTATAGGGCTGTCAGAGAGCTAACTGCTAAAAGTGACACTCTCTTTATCGTTGACTCTATACAGGCCGGAATGCGTGCCCACGGCTGCTTGAGTATCATTGATTACCCAGGCTTTGAAAAATTACCTCCTCCCGATATGGAAGTTTACTCAAAAGCTTTGAACGCTGGTCAGTATCCGTTGTCTGTTCTGGGTGTAACTCCTGAATCGGCAAAGTGGTATCAAGTAGGACTGTACGGCAATACGATGACCACTAACCCAAGAGGATTAGATGTTGCTGTGGCAGTACTAAGTGCACTGACCCCAGCCTTGGCAGCAAATGTTGAGCGACGAGGAGCTGAATTTGTTCAAAAGTTTAAAGCCCTTCAGAGTTCAATACCGCAAATTATTACAAAAGTGCAGGGGACTGGTCTTCTATTCGGAGTAGAACTTGAAAAAAATAAATTCCCAGTGGTTGGAAAGGGTGGAGTAGAAGAATACCTCCGTTATAACGGCTTAAATGTAATACATGGAGGGCCAAATTCCCTCCGGTTTACCCCACATTTTATGATTAGTGAAAAAGAAGTTGATTTAGTGGTGGCTTGCGTGAAAGAAGCACTGGATCACTTTGCGAAAAAACAAGTTACTTGCTGCGTTGCAGGAGCTGTATCGCCAAGTACACCCATCCAGCAATGAAAGAGACCCCACCGAAAGGTGTGATAGCTCCTAATATTTTTATGCTAGTCAGTGCTAGTAGGTAGAGAGAGCCAGAGAACAGCACAATACCTATAAGTAACAGTGACGCTGTGATGCGTTCAACAGAGGAAGGAATAAGATTTAAAGGGACAAGAAGCGCCACCATAAATAATCCAACTGCATGCACAAAGTGATAGAAGTTTGCTTTGTGCCAGACTTCTAGCATTGCAGGATCGAGTCGTTTAGCCAACGCATGGGCGCCAAAAGCTCCTGCGATGACAGCTAGGGCTATAAGAAGTGCAGCTAAGGCGATAAGTCGATGTGAGCTCATGGCTCAAGCATCGCGCTTTAATGAGCATATTGTCAATTATCCATTCAATCAGAAGTCAAATGGATCCGCTGGTCCAATAACTGGAATTTCGCTGAAGATCTTGTCTCGTTTGCCGTTGAATTGTCTATCTGTAACGTCCGGTGGGACAGCTACTCTATCTTTGTGCTGACGTTTGGCCGCTTTAATGATCTCTTTAGGTGTGAAAACATGAGCCTCATCTAAACTAGGGCTTGGTATCGGTTCTGATTTAGGGGTCGGAATAGTTACTTTGTTCTCAGTAGCGACTTGTGACGCTATAGAATTTGTAGCGGTAGGTGCAGAGCTTGGAAGAGTGGGTTTTCTTGGTAAGCGTGACCTATTTGTTAGTCTATCTTTAATTGTATCAGAATCGAACTCAGAAGTTTGCGGCATTCTAAATCGAATCTTCATTGAAATTCTTCTGTTTGTTGGATCTAATGTGTCTTCTGGTTTCCTTGGTAATTTATCAGCCATGCCGACGACACTACTGATGCGAGTAGAATCAATTCCATGATTTTGTAAAATGCGCCTGGCTGCATTGGCGCGATCTGTTGATAACTCCCAGTTGCTATACCCGCGATCGCCACCAGCAAATGGACGAGAATCTGTATGTCCGACGATATCAATTGTATTATCTAGTTTCGCGATAATAGTGCCTAATTTAGAAAATGCAGCCTCTGCTTCTGGAAGTACTCGCGCGCTACCAAGTTGGAACATCGAACTCTTTTCTGTATCTGCAATCTCAACATTGAGTCCATCGGCATCAATTTTGACATCAACGACACCAAGTAGCTCCTGCAACTCAGGAGATCCTGTAATAAGAGATTTAATTTCACTTTCTGCTTGTCTGAATTCCGCAATTTCTCCTTCTGCCATTTCAAGAGCATATTTTTCTTCATCAGACATCGCTGCTGGAGTAGGTTGCGGGATATCCTCAACAAGGACGCCTTTTACTTCAGGGATAGCAAAAGCTTTGCCTTCTCCGGTTCCCTTTTCATGTTCGCCACCAAGGGAACTCTTGTCTCCCTCTTCGTCACCACGTTCTCCACCAACCTCGACGTCATTTTTACCACCCTGAGTACCGGCTTTGAAGTGAGTTGTTGGAGTGAAAGCATCATCAAGAATACCTGATTGTCCCATTAAGAGCGGTGTTCCGGAACCTGTTTCGAAGATACCAGGTCTTCTAAAGTATGAAGCGATATTCTCTTTTGTTACAACACTGGCAGTATTTACAAGCCACATAACCATGAAGAAACACATCATCGCGGTTACGAAGTCGGCGTAAGCAATTTTCCAAGCGCCACCGTGGTGGCCTCCGTGACCACCCTTTTTCTTGATGACGATAATCGGTTTGCCATCAGCCATGGTGGGGCTCTCGCTTTAAGATTTAACCTTTGGCTGTCTTTACCAACTCTTCAAGCTCTTTAGCTGTTGGTCTAAAGATTCCAGGGATGTTTTTCCGAGCAAACTCAAGTGCTACAGCTGGAGGCGATCCGCCAGCGAATGCGACTAATCCTGCTTGCATGCATTTGTATAGTCCATGTTGTTCTTTATTGATGTTCTCCATTTTGTTCGCAATTGGAGACACATAACCGTAAGAAAGTAAGATACCAAGCATGGTACCAACGAGCGCAGCGGCAACGTGGTGACCGATTTCAGTTGGTGGACCATCTAAGTGTTGCATGGTGATAATAACGCCAAGCACCGCGGCCACAATACCGAGAGCAGGGAATGCATCCGCTAATTTATTGACAACAGCGGGTCCGATTGCAACTTCCTCGTGGTGAGCCTCCATTTCTGCATCCATGAGCTTTTCTAGATCATGTGCATTTACGACACCGTCAACAAAGAGTCTCAGCGCTCCGGTGAAACTTTCCATTAGATGGTGATCATGCACGGCTTTTGGATATTTATTGAAACGTGGACTGTCGTGTACGTTGTTAAGGTCACCTTCGATACCGAGCACACCTTCCTTTCTCATCACATCAAAGATGTTTGCCATTAGACCGAGAAGGTCTAGGTACATGGCTTTACTGACGCCACTACCCTTGAGAACTTGTTTAACCCCAGCGACAGTTACTTTGAAAACGGATGATGTACAGGAACCGACAACTGTAAAAATTCCGGAACCGGCAATAACCAGAACCTCGAACGGTTGGAATAATACTGGAATAGGACCGCCAGGACCTACGAAGCCCACAAGAACGCAGACGGTAACGCCAATCATGCTGACAATATTGCCCACAGCACCAATTCCTTTTGATAGCCGTTTTGAGGCGCACCAGGGGGCTAATGCACCGTGGTCACGACTCGTCACCTATAAACATCGGGAATTAGTGGGGGATTCTTGATTAAAAGAGAGGATACGGCGTTTTACTTCTTGAGACAGTCCTCGTGCCTTTTCTTAAATCATTTCAATCTATTACTAGGTACCAGGTACTGCATAAAGTACCTGGTACCTGATTAGTTAGTCGTATCTGGTTGATGGATCTGCGATTTTATAAGTTTTGGTCGATCCATCTGTAAGTTTAACTTCAACGGTTAGGTTTTCAGGATATTCACCCCCTGGCTTACTGAACCTGAAGTGTTCTCTGTTGCCGTTGCCAATTCCAGAATTCTTACCTTCTTCTATCTCTTTATCTTCAGTGTCTTTTAGGATTACTGATTCAATCTGTTTGGTCAGAGAAGCAGGTAAGAGGATCACCAGGTTACCATTACTTTCAGAGACTGGCTTGAACAAGAAGCCCTCAGCACCGTCCATTGGATTTCCTTCCGCTGCGGTGCCTATTGAGGAGGATGACGCAGTCATTGTTCCATCTGCCTGAGTTGTCACTCTAACATTAGGCAGACCGGTATTTCCAACATCTAGTGTAAGTTCGCCTGCTGTTTCCTCTCCAGAATCAATTTTCTCGATGATGGTTCTAGCTGACAAAAGTGCTGCTTCAAGTTTCGAAGTCGCGATTGTTGGATCTCCAGGGCCGCCACGGTTATCAAAAAGAGCTTCCTTATTATCATCCAATTGTGCGGCTTTAAAAGCTTGGGCGTGAATTCCTGCAGCCTCTGCCTGTGTGAGGGTGCCATCTGCCACCAAGCTTTCCATCGCAGCTCTTGCTGCTTCCTCGGCAGATACAGCACCATCTGGACGGGCCAGCTCACTTTTCTTTGAAGCTAATTTTTCACCAAATTTAGTTCCAGCATCTTCCCCCTTTAACTTGGCGATACGCTCTTGAATGATGCCGGCAAAAAGTTCCTCCTCACTGATCTCTTGTGCCCCTAAAGGGGAAAGAATTCTCGTCAGGACAGAATCAAAATCACTGGTTGAAGCCTTCTTTTTCTCTTCTTTTTTGGTCGTTTCTTTGGTTCCATCTGAAGTAGATGATGTGGCGGCTTTTGTTATAACCCCCTGAAACCCTTGGTTTTGTGTAGCACCGTCTATAAGCATAATCCCGTTTACCTCCGTGATGGGCAGCAAATTTATTCATGGCACCAGCCTTGGCACCACCTCAACAAGAGCACATCTCATGCCAACCTTTTACGGTACCTGGTACCTACTGTAGGAGGAATTGGAGGGCTTTCTGGAGTTGGAGGGAATTGGAGGTCGGATCAGGTTGCTTGGTTAGAAATATACTGGCGCCTAACTTATATGCCATTTCCATGTCCCTATTGAGCTGAGATGTAGTCAAAACAATTATAGGTGGTGGTTTAACAATACATTTTTCCTTTACCCAACGCAGGAAATCAAATCCTGATTCGCTACCTAAAGAGAGATCCAAAGTGACGGCTGTAGGAGTAAACGAATCAAAAAGTTTCCGTGCAGTTGTCAGGTTGTCAGCTTCATTAATATTACATTTTGAATCGAAGCCGATAATGGCACGTTTTATGAGTATTCGATGTGCAGCTTCATCATCAATTATGAGAATTGTTTTAGAGGTAGTTTGATTCACCTGTTTTAGTCTCTCTTGCAAAGGGTAGGGAAACAGTAAACGTGGACCCAGTGCCTTCTGTACTTACTACGGTTACGGTTCCACTTAATTTATGTACTAGTTTTTTAACGCAGGCTAGACCAATACCAGTGCCTTCAATTCCACCGACATAGGCGCGTTGAAATGGCCTAAATATGCCTTCAATTTTATCACTAGGTATTCCTAGTCCAGAATCTTGTATAGAGACTGAAATCAGACCGCGCGAAGATTTTGGTTCCTTCTTGATCGAAATGCTGAGTGCTCGATTTGGATCCCGATATTTTAGTGCGTTCCCAACTAAGTTACTAAATATTTGATAGACCATTGTGCGATCCCCAATCACCGTTGGTAAGTTTTGGTCAACACTAATTTGTGCTCCGACATCACGGATTTGATTTGCATAGTCAGCCAATATGTCTGTGAAAATTGATGGCAGGGGCACTGGTTCGTTTAAACTCTGTTTCCCAGTAATTTTTGAATATTCAAGCACCGCAGCAACGAGGGAAGAGAGCCGTTCTGCAGCCTTTTCGATGTGATTAATTATTTCACCGGCTTCTCCTTGCAGGGATGATTTGTGATCTTCCTTCAGGATTCCAAGCATTCCTTTGATGGTGAATATCGGGGCTTTAAGATCGTGTGAGATCATATAGCTAAATTCTTGTAAATCCTTATTTCGTTCCTCTACCTGTTCCTGGTAGCGCATAGTACCGGTAATATCGAGTGTAATAGAGAGGGTACCAAGGAAGGTCCCATCTTCTGAGGAGATGGGGACGGTTCGCATCTCTGCCCACATGTGAATGCCGCTTCTATGAATAAAACGATATCTGAACTGAAAGGCTTCTCCGAGAGCACTGACAGAGAGCGCTCGTTTGAATTTTTCTTGGTCATCTTCGTGAGCGCTTTCTATGAAAAAGTCTGTCTTTGAGGCATAAATTTCAGAAAGCGCATGCCCAGTTAAGACTTCCGTGAAGGGACTGCAGTAAGTAATCTTTCCCGTTTCATCTCTGATAATGACAGCGGCAGCTAGATTTTCAGTCAAAACTTCATATCGCTCAATTAGTGCCTCTGCTTCTTCGCTGATTAGGTGCAGAGTGTCGGCAAATCTTTCAATATGCAGTCTATGTACATTCAAAAGTGCATCAATAGAGGCAAGGCCAACTGGGGCAAAGAGTGCTCCGACATCAGTATCATCTTCAAGAATATCGCATCTGATTAGATATTTAGTTCGGACTTTTATGAGAGTTTCGATTATTATTGTGGTTGCGAGAACTCCGATTAGAATCCCGATGAATACTGAAACACTGAGGTAGATTGCACCGGGAAAAGCCCAGGTAACTAGCAGGATGCCAATTAATAAGAGTCCAAGTAAAGCAACACATATAAATTTGAAAGTCGTAGCAAAAGTTTTCTTCGATGGAGTAGTAGAGCCCGTTAGTTGAGGCAGAGCAGGATCAATTTGAGGCTCAGATTGTCTTATCATGTAAAAGTATAGGTTTCCGATTCTGTTTCGAAAGTTCTCAAACACTGATCAAGTAGTGAGCGCTTTTGAGTAATTGATATACCGAGAGCTGCAAGCGCCTCATCGAGTTGTTCTTCGCAGCGAGTTCTAAATTTACTAAATCCAGTCATATGGCCGATTCCCAATGAATGGGCGATAAGATCTGCGGCCTTAACAATTGCAACTATTGATACTGGTCGAGCAGATGGAAGCTCTGACCAAGGGCGATGATGTTCTCGTATGACGGTGATTATCTCAGGTGTAAAATTCCACTTTTCACCAATTAATTGGCCCAATTCACAATGATTGAAAGCCATAATTTCTTCTTCGGCGGCACAGAAATCGTAGTTTCCGGACTGCACTAATTGAGTGACTTTTTTATATTCAGCATCAGTTCTTTGTAGTAGAAGAAGTTTCCCTACATCGTGCATCAATCCTGCGAGAAATGCAGTGCCGCTGTTAGCGGGAGCAAGTGAGCCAGCCAACGTTCTTGAGATGATGGCTGTTGCAATGTCATTGGACCAAATTTGTGGCCGCAGGGGATGATTTGAGGGAAGAAGTTCTGGTAATGAGTTTGCGTTTAATATGCAGCGCAGTTCATTGAGGCCGATTTTATTTACGCTTTCCTCGATATTTCTTGAAGGGGTGCCTCGATCGAAATAAACGGAATTAGAAATTTTAAGAATTCTTGCAGAGAGTGACTCATCCGATTCAATTACTTCAATAAAATCTTTTGCGGTCGAATTTGGATCGACTGCTAAACTAAACGTTCGTTGGGCCGAGGAGGGAAGAGCAGGGATGCCCTTGTAGCCCAAGAAAGTATTCATGGTCGATCTAAGGCCTGAGCTAAGTGGTGGTAGCTCTGCCTTCGCTTCCTTTTTCTTACCAAAGAAGAACATACGGTACCTGGTACCTAAGCTTAAGTTAGTTAAGTTATTAGGATGATAAAGATTTAGTGATCGGTGCAGCGTGAATTGCAGCTTATGAGCAGCGAATAAAACAGTGGTATGAAGTCATTGGCGCACTCGATTTCAATCAACTTGAGAGCTAAGCAAGCAACTTTTTGCTCATGGCAGCTGAATACTAGTGGAGGGAAGAAAATTCCCAAAACGATTATTTGTTTAGCATTGGAGTTCGTATGCCACGTCCGATTCGAGTCACAGACCCTGGATTAATTCATTTGATTACAATTAGGACCGAGGGAGCAGCTTTGTGGTTAGTCCCGAGTGATCAATTAAACGATATTCTGGGAGGAATTCTTGGAAGATATCAGGAAATATTCGGAGTCGAGATATTCGCTTATAGTTTTCAGAGCAATCACTATCACATGTTGGTACGTGCTCCGCGATCGAATCTTCATGAATTTTGCGAAAATGTAAATCGAGAAATAGCAAAGAGGATCAATAAGCACTTAGGTAGGCGCGGTCATTTTTGGTCTCGACGGTATTCGGATCAAATCGTGGTAACGGAAGATGATCAGCTTGAAGCTCTACTTTATACAGTAACAAATCCAGTTCGCCACGGACTTGTACAATTTCCTAGAAGTTGGCCAGGGCTAGGTTGTTATTGGCAGCTTATGACAGATGATATTAAAACTTACCCATTTAAACATTCGGGAAGAGTGTTGCTTCCCTCGACAAAAGGAAAATGTAAGGTGTTAAGTCTAGAGCCTCATATAACCTACCATGTCGTTAGATTATCAATCCTGCCTGCGTTATCTGATATGGGAATTGCTGAGAGGCGTGTTAGGCTTCGTGAGCTTATTGAATCGAGGTGTCAAGAAATTGCTCGAATCCGATCATTGGAAGGCAAAGGATTCGCTGGAAGGAAAGCAATTCTGAATCAAAAAGTTGGCGCTTTGCCGCAAGAAATTTCGTGGTCACCGCGCAAATGTTGCTTTACTACATCTCTGAATATTCTTTTTGAATTTAGAGATTGGCTTAAATATTTTCGAGGCTGCTATGATCATGCCTCTGCCGAATTCCGCGCAGGAAACTTTAGTGTGGTATTTCCGGAGCATTCATTAAAGCCGCCTTGTCATAGAAAGCCAAAGATAAATAACAAAGCAGTAAAGAAACGAAGAATGACTAACGAACCCTGAGTGGGGCTGTGTCCTCTGCAGAAAATTCTGCTGCATCTGCAGAAAATGTAGGATCTTCTTCTAATACATCCACATCAGCTTCGATCTCGCTATTTTCACTAGTTTGATCTACTGCGCGAAGTTCAAATGTGAGAGAGCCACTATTCTTCTCCCCAAGTATGCTTCTGTCTAAGAAATATACAAGATATAAGCTTTGTGAAATATCGGCCGAGACTTCAACAAATGGAGAAGCGTCAAGTTCCTCGCCACCAATCTTCCAGAAAGAAGTATCTGGAATATAGTTAAGCCCTGAAGGGTATCGAAGTTTTATTGCTACACCATCAGGGTGGAGTTCGTCGAATGTAACTGTAACAAGAGTTCTATCTCCTGTATCAACCTCATTTGGGCTAACCTTAATCGTTATATTGCCTGCTCCAACAAACGAGTCTCCTCCGCCACCGCCGCCACAACCCAACAAAATCACTAAAGCAAACGGTACCAGGCACCTAAATAGTAGAGTTTTCATAGTGGGGTAAATATCGGGGAAAGAGGGAAGGTGAACAAGGGGTGATTTTAGCGGGAGGTTAGAACTTCGCGAATTCGTTGAGGGAGTCTTGTGAGCCGACGCTGTGTATTAGTACGTCGACAGGCTATTGAGAGAGCTCTTTTTGAGCCAACAATTATAAGTAGCTTTTTAGCACGCGTAACGCCGGTATAAACCAATTGCCTATCCAATAGTGCGTAGTGAGAATCATGAAGCACCATGACCACACAGGGAACCTCTGAACCTTGAGCCCTATGTACTGTTACCGCATATGCTAAGGACAATTGAGTTAGGTCGGCCCGTTCATAATCAATCAGCCGCCCATCCCAAAGCTCTACCGTTACGCGCCCAGAAAACTTTTCAATACTATGGATATAACCGATGTCACCATTAAATACTCCGTGCTCATCAATCTGATAATTATTGACTCGTTGACAAACGCGATCTCCAATTCGGAATATATTTTCCCCAATTGTGATCTCCTGCTCAGCATCAATTTTCCCAGCTGGATTTAGATGACCTTGCAGCGATTGATTCAGTGCCTGAGTACCAAGCGGGCCCCGATTTGAGGGTGTTAAAACAACAATATCCTGCGTCGATATCCCAAACTTTCGTGGGATTTGATCCTCAACTAATTTTTGCACCAACTGAGATATCTCATCCGGCTCACTCCTTGGTATGAGATAAGCATCAGTCTTTGTTTCCCCATCTGGAATTGGAATATCAGGAATCTGACCAGCATTAATAGAGTGGGCAACGGTGTTAATGGATGATGCATCAGATCTTCTAAATACTCTCGACAGCGCCACAGATGGTACTTCATGCAGACTCAAAAGATCCCCAAGTACTCTACCGGCGCCAACAGAAGGAAGTTGATCCTTATCCCCAACTAAAATCAAAGTCGTTCCCGAAGCAATCGCACCAAAAAGACTCTGGGCCAGAAATATATCGAGCATTGAAGCTTCATCGACAATAATCACATCCGCAACTATTGGCATGTCTGGTCCGTGAATAAACCGCCGCTTAATCGGATCAAACTTAAGCAGTCTATGCACGGTGCTAGCAGAAATTCCGCAAACTTGAGCCATTCGCTGGGAAGCTCTGCCAGTAGGGGCGGCTAATCTCACAACTAATCCAGCTTCTTGATAAGCAGCGACGATTGCCTGAATAATTGTTGTCTTTCCACACCCTGGGCCGCCAGTAATTACAAGTAATGGAAACTGTACTGATCTCTTTACTGCATCTAATTGCTCTACGGATAAAGAGAAAGACATCCGCGACTGAAGTGCATTAAGTGCTATATTAAAAACAGAGTCTGTAACTCTAGGCTCTTTCCACTCCGCACATCGTTTTGCAACAAAGTTGGAAACAAAATCTTCTGCTCGATCAAAAGATGGTAGGGAATACCCATCTGCAGATTTAATAAGAGCGCCCTCAGTCAGTAATTCTAACATTGGTCCATCAAGATCAACCTCTGTATCAATTCCTAAAAGACCGCGGGCTCGCTCGGACATAATCTCAGCTGGCAGATAGCAGTGCCCTTCGCCTTCGGCAGCTCTTTCCAAAGTGAAGAGGAGTCCAGCTTTGAGTCTTAGCGGTGAGTCTCTACGGATTCCCAGATTCGCGGCGATGTTATCTGCGGTGTTAAATCCAACACCCCAGATATCTCTAGCTAATCGGTAGGGATCTTGGCTAACAATCTCTATCGTACGGGCCCCGTACAATCTAAAAATCTTTTGAGACAAAAGTGGAGAAACACCACGCTCAACTAAAAATCTAATACTCTCCTTTTCTTCTTCATGTGCAGTAAAAGCTTCCTGAATAAGTTGTGCCTTGTGAGCACCAACTCCGGCAACTTTTGCTACTGCAGCAGGATCCTTCTGGATCATCTCAATAGTCTTTTCGCCGAATGCTTCCACAAGTTTTTCTGCTGTCTTTTCACCAACACCTTTAATTAAACCACTAGAAAGATACCGTTCAATTTCTGCGATAGATGTCGGAGCAGTTTCAGTTACGGATGCCGCAGTGAATTGAGAGCCGTATTTTGAATGAGACCCTTCAACGCCACGCACCACCAGATGCATTCCAGGGCTAACTGTTGGTAAATTCCCAACTACAGTCACTTCACCGGAACTCTGACCGGCATCAAGTCTCAAAACGGTATATCCATTATCAGGATTTCTAAAGACGACTCGTGAAACTACTCCACGGATAATTTTTTCCTCTCCTGACCCAGTATTTTCAGTCTGAGATATGTCCCTAGAAGAAGATTGGTTCACGACAACTACTTTTTAAAAATTCAGGCAGGGTCTGACGAGAATCGCCATACCCTTAGGGTGGTGATTGTTGATATTCCCAATAGAACAGCACCAACCACAACATGGAAACTAGCAACGTATGGGTCGCGAGTCATCCAAATTGTATACATACCTAGGGCCCATTGCATTAGGAGGACGATTAATAGGCGTCTACTTGTATCAGAAACAATTTTTTCAGGATGCTTCCTCAGTCTTTTGAATAGCAGGATCGCCCCAATGGTAACAATTACAGCTCCGCCTCGGTGTGCTAGGTGAGCGATAACTTGAGCCATATTTACTGGTCGCAAACCGATCTCTAATCGGAGTTCATTAACCACGGCTAAAAATTGATCATTGAGCACTGGCCAAATTGTTCCACCCATTGTTGGAAAATCCGGTACAGCTAATCCGGCGCTAGAATGTCGCATGAGCGCGCCTAATATCAGTTGTAAATAAACAATTCCTAGGAAGATAAAACAGCTTGGTAATGCACCCACAAAGTTCTTACTTGGACTCCAAGTAGAATTAAATTCCCGTGATTGTACATATGCTATCACTATACTAAGCACAAAAAATGTTTGAGCTATGACACCGTGAGTTATTGAAACAATAGGAGGGAGTAATAGTAATACAGTTAGTCCGCCAAGCAGTCCTTGTACTATGACTAAAGCTAATGCCAGATAAGATAGTTTGCGAACCCAGGCTCTTGTCTCTTTCCGCCAACACCACACTGCTAAAATTACAGTCAATAAGCCCACAATCGAAGCTACCAATCTATGTGTGTGCTCGTAAAATATGCCACCAATCCACTCTTCAGGTGGATACAAAAACATATTTTGTCCAAATGTAGTTGGCCAGTCAGGCACTGCTAGGCCAGCATCATGACTTTTCACTAAGGCACCCATGAAGATGAGAGTTGCTACAGCACCAACATGAAGTTTAGTAAAAAGAGAAAGGAGGGGATTAAAAGTCTCCCTCATGCCTTCTTTATCTGTGAGTGCATTAAAATTACTCTTCACTACAAAGTCTTGGCTCATAATATATCTACGAAATAATCATATTTCGGATAATCTAATTTAAGTTGACTTTAGTTTCAATTATACCCTCTTTTAGGCCACTTCTTTGATTCAAGAAATTTTAATGACCGTCCGTTTTTAGTAATGAACAGATGGTGATTTTGATCACTAATCGCCCCGTCGATTCAAGGAGGATGTAAATCGGCAGTTATCAAGCTCGCATCTACGTTGTTTTTTCCATGACCAAGGAGGGATTATGGAGATGGCAGAAATCGAACTACGTACTGGATTCTTATTTGCTGGTAAGTCTTTATCTTCTGAACAGAAGAAGGAGATTGTTACTGAGCTTCATCACAGAGTGAAGAGACAGGAAGCTTCCGAAGCTCTTTCAAAGGAAGATGTGCCGGAAGTGAAGGTTGAGGATGGTCGCCGAACATTGGCAGTGGCCTAACTAGGCGCCCAATGTGCTTGCCTTGTCCTCTTAGCTTGAGAGGGAGATAATTGTCGTATGAAATCTCCTCTGGCTAAGTATTTTCTTCTTGATTCATCCATTACTTTTCTAAATCACGGTTCTTTTGGAGCCTGTCCGATTCCTATCCTTGAGAAACAGCAAGAATGGCAACGGGAAGTTGAACGTCAACCAGTGGAATTCTTTCAGCGTCGGGCACCCGCTTTTTTGACCGGTGCGCGAGCTGCATTGGCCGCATTTTTGAACGTTACTCATCAAGATCTTGTTTTCGTAACTAATGCCACAACAGGCATGAATATAGTTACTCATAGTTTGAATCTGAAAGCTGGGGATGAGGTTTTAGCAACTAATCATGAGTATGGTGCAGTAGATCGCGCTTGGCGATTCAATGCCAAAGAGCGTGGCTTTACATACAAAATACAACCTATTCCACTTGCTCATGAATCATCAAAATTTTGTGATTTACTCTGGCAAGGTGTTACAAAAAATACTCGTGTTATCTCCATCTCGCATATTACCTCACCAACGGCTACGATTTTTCCAGTCATAGAAGTTTGTAAGCGAGCTCGCTCAGAAGGAATTATTACAGTTATTGATGGAGCGCATGCGCCAGGACAGATCGATCTAGATCTAAGTTTAATCTCCCCAGATTTTTATACAGGAAACCTTCATAAATGGTTATGTGCCCCTAAAGGTTCCGCTTTTCTTTATGTTCGACCAGAGATGAGAAGATTGATAAAACCTTTTGTCGTTAGTTGGGGATATGAAGCTGAAGAGCCAACAAATAATCAATTCCTTGATTATATCGAATTCATGGGGACGCGAGATCTTTCTCAGTTCTTAGTCACACCTTCAGCTATTGAATTTCAGAGTGATCACGATTGGCCAAAGGTCAGAAAACATTGTCATATGCTACTCTCTCAAATCGAGTCTGACATAAGAAAAATTACTCGACTTCCATCAATCTATTCATCGGATACACAATATTCTCAGATGGCCACTGTTTCATTACCAAAGGATACTGATGTAGTGAGATTAAAAGAGGAACTTCTAAATAAATTTCGGATAGAGGTTCCTGTTTATAAATGGCACGAGACCCCACTGCTTAGGATTTCTGTACAAGCGTATAACACGCACCATGATTTAGACCGCTTGAGAGAAGCCCTAATAAAATTAATGAAATGATGTTTTTAGACTCGAACAATCACTCTGAATCATTACTAGGGCATCGATTTTACTCTGCCGATAATCATAATAGGAGAGTGTTCTAACTTATGATTTCTAACCCAAAACGGAAAAAACTAATTAAGCGACGCCAGGCAGATGTGGTTGGGGCACTGCCTTCCCATTTCGTGAATCGTGAACTTAGTTGGCTCGAATTTAACCGACGCGTTTTATCCGAGGCGGTAGAAGGCATTCATCCTTTACTAGAAAGAGTCAAATTCCTCTCCATTTTTCTCTC
>CAZYRE010000017.1:0-1084 GCA_964650155.1 uncultured Bdellovibrionales bacterium | reverse complement strand
CCGTTTCTTTCTAATCTTTCCACCTCTCTGGGCATCGTTCTGTACCATCCAGATAACAAGGCCGAGAAAATCTTTGCCAGGGTCAAAATTCCAGAGATCTTGCCACAGCTGGTTAGGGTCAATGAGCCTACTGAATCAGTAGAGTATCGTTGTATAAGCCTGGTCGAGATTATAATTCACCATCTTCACGCATTATTCCCAGGAATGGTTGTAGATAAAGCTACCCCATTTAGAATTACCCGAAATGCTGAGGTTGAACTTGATGCACTTGATGCTGATGATCTTTTAGACCTTATTCAAGAAGAACTTCGAGAGAGAAAATTTGCCAAGGTACTTCGACTTGAGCACGGACCAAATCCAGATCCCTGGATGATAAATATTTTGGCCGGAGAATTAGAACTTGCTGAAAGTGATATTTATGAAACTTTGCCGCTAGAGGATGCCGCTATTCTAAAAGGTATTAGCGAACTTAATTTTCCAAAATTGAAATTTGATCCTTGGATCCCTGTACCTGTCTCTGCACTTGGTGATGAGGAAACCAACATCTTCGCCTCCATCCGTCACCATGATGTCTTAGTGCATCATCCCTTTGAGAGTTTTGCTTCAAGTGTAGAAAAATTTGTTCGTTCAGCCGCAGAAGATCCGAGAGTAGTGGCTATAAAGGCTACCCTTTACAGGACAGGGGAAGATAGCTCAATCGTTCCATGGCTCCTTCGTGCGGCAGAAGCGGGGAAACAAGTTGTTTGCGTAATCGAATTAAAGGCCCACTTTGATGAAGCTAGAAATATTAAATGGGCCCGGGCAATGGAAAATGCTGGAGTGCATGTAATTTATGGCCTTTTAGGGCTTAAAACTCACGCAAAAGTTTTAATGGTTGTGCGGGAAGAAGCTGACGGTATGCGTTGCTACGGTCATATTGGCACCGGTAATTATCATTCTCAAACAGCAAATGCTTACACGGACCTTGGACTTTTTACAGCTAGTCCTACCATTACTCACGACCTGTCAGAGGTATTCAATTTCCTTACAGGAAAATCATTAAAAAGAGAGTATCAAAATTTATTAGTTGCTCCGTTCAACATGA
>CAZYRE010000016.1:26572-27652 GCA_964650155.1 uncultured Bdellovibrionales bacterium | reverse complement strand
CAACTAAGCCCCTTTATTAGGCATGAGCAAAATGACAGAGAACTTATTAAAATCGATTCCTATACTTCAAAAACTAGAAGCTAAGGAGCTGGCCAATTTAGGAAAGTTAGTTAAGCCGCAGAGTTGTAAGAAGGGCTCCCATATTATTCTCTCTGATCAGAGCGGAGCAGAGATGATGTTCTTGGCAAAGGGTAAGGTAAATATTAGTCGTGATAGCGCCAAGGGTAAGGAGGTAATTCTTACTCGACTAAATGCAGGGGATTTTTTTGGTGAGATCTCTGTTCTTACTGGTCAGTCACGCTCAGCTAACGTGGTGGCAGTAGCCGATTGTGAAATCTTAGTGTTAAGTAAGTCTGACCTAGATAAACATTTTAAGGAATATTCTGGTTTTTCTGTTGTTCTATTAAGAGAATTAGCTAACCGCCTACGGATTGCTTCTGATACTATCGGGGATTTTGCACTTCTTGATGTTACTCAAAGACTTGCTAAAACCGTACGAAAACTAGCTAAAAAATTCGAAGTCGGTCCAGGAAAAGTTTTATTAATGGTAGAGGATAGACCTACTCATCAGGAACTTGCCTCCATGGTTGGAACTTCAAGAGAGATAGTTACCAGAGCTTTAAAAGTATTAGAGCAAGAAGGGTCTCTAAAAATCGAAGGTAAAAACATCCACGTCTTTGATAGATAATGGGGTCAGGCCCCTTTGTTTTTAGGAAACCACGGCACGAACGCGCTAGTTGTGCGCTGATACTCTTTGTAGTCCTGGCCCCGACTTTTTACTGCCTGCATCTCTGTGTAAGGAATCCCTGTTACTCTTAGTAAGAAATAAAGCATGACCAGTGGTGCTGCAATTGTAGCCCACCCGTAAGGTAATGTAATTGCCAAGGCAACATAGAACCACCAGTGAAGCCACTCAAAAAAATAATTTGGATGACGGGAATAGTTCCAAAGTCCGGCCCTGCAAGTTTTGCCTTTATTTACGGGGTTTTTACGCCATTTCGCGAGTTGATGATCTGCCAAGCTTTCACCAATGATACTTATAATCATCAGTCCTACGGCCACATAATCAAGTGGCTGCCA
>CAZYRE010000016.1:21665-26472 GCA_964650155.1 uncultured Bdellovibrionales bacterium | reverse complement strand
TGTGCCGATTAATAAAGTCATAGTTACAACTTTCAAATAACTATAAAATCTAGATGTTTTGCTATCTCTTTCTGCTTTTCATCAAGTGTAATAAATTTCAAGTCTTTGTGCTTTCCTCGAATCCAAAGTGCTGTTGCTAAATGAAAAGCGTCTGCTCCTCGGACATATCCTGCCTTGAAAATCTCCATCAATTCTTCTGCAAGAGAGTCCGTTCTGACAAATCCGATTTTCTTAATCTCTAATGCTGCAAGTTGCATATCAGCTTTCTCTCTTTTGACAGCACTGAAAACTTCGGCTTGAAGAAGATAGCTTGATATGAACCGCTCCGCGCTTCCCCAAAACTTATCAAGTTGAGGCTTTGGGTGGTCTTCTAAGAGAGTAGCAATTAGGACACTAGAATCAATATAGGCCCAACTCATTCTCTCTCTTCTAGGAATCGACTAACCGCACCTTTTCGTTTCGCAATCGAATTTATCTGACTCTCCACTTTAGGCAAACAGATGATTCCAGAGTTGATCATCTCATTTAGTCGTTCATTAAATGATTCTTCTTTTGTAATCGGTGTTAGGAGCGCGACAGGCACTCCTCGATCTGTTATCTCATAGGAGACATTATTCTCTCTTACGGCCTTTAAAAGCTTACTGAGAGTTGCTTTTACTTGATAAATTCCGATTCTTTGTTTCACATTTCTATTGTATACAATCAGACCAGACTAGTCAAGTCAGCCTTAAGTGTCTTATAAGATATATCTAGTCATTTCAGTATCTTAATGTAGGTGAGTGTTTGCTGGTAGTTTCTGATTACTTCAAAATAACTCGATTAATTACCGCAGTTAATCCTTCTATCGTCACTGGTTTTGTTACGTAGTCATCCATGCCGGCGTTAAGACATTTTTCCTGATCTTCTTTCATGGCATGCGCGGTAAAAGCAATGATCGGGGTGTGTGCTCCCGAGACTTTCTCATGTTCCCTAATAGCCATAGTTGCTTCATACCCACTCATAATTGGCATCTGGCAGTCCATTAAGATGAGGTCGTATTGTTTTGCGTTCGGCGCGAATAATTTTTCGAGGCACTCTTTGCCGTTGCAGGCAATGTCCACTTGGTGTCCCGCATTTACTAACATTTTTGCAGCGACCTTCTGATTTATCAGGTTATCTTCTACCAACAATATTTGTAGAGACTTAACTAATTTAGCAGGTGGTATTGGCAAGGGAATAGCTTTGTTTAGTTTCTTCTCGTTGATGTTGTTAGTCGAAATTGTAAAATGAAATGTTGTTCCCCGATCCGGAATACTGTTTACCCAGATGCTTCCTCCCATAAGCTCTATGAGCCGTTTTGCGATACTTAGGCCAAGCCCAGTTCCTCCGTATCTTCTAGTTATGCTTCCATCTGCTTGAGCAAATGGTGAAAATATTTCCTCAATTGAATGAGCATGAATTCCAATCCCCGTATCAGATATAGAAAAATGTAGTCTTAATGTTTCCGAAGGCTCCTGAACCTTTGCCACTTTAAGAAGCACCATGCCATGTGCTTTGCTAAACTTAACTGAATTTCCAAGTAAGTTTAATAAAACCTGCCTTAGTCTAACCTCATCGATCACTATATTCTGTGGAACATCTGTATCTATGATAAATGAATTTTCTAAATCTTTCTCATTAAATTTAGTGCTCAAAAAATCGAAAGTTTTTTTCAAGAAGTTTTCTAAATTGATTTCATCAAAATTAAAATTAAGTTTATTTGCCTCTATTTTAGAAAAGTCTAATAGGTCATTTATGATCACTAAAAGGTGATTTGACGATTCTCTTATTGTATTTATGCAATCCCTTGCTTCCTCAGTAAGTTGAGTTTTTAGGGCTAATTCGGCCATTCCGATTATACCGTTCATCGGTGTTCTTATTTCATGACTAATATTGGCTAGGAACTGTTCTCTTATTTTTAGATTCTTTTCAGCTATTTCTTTTGCCCTATTCTGCTCAATCTCGATTAATTTTTTAGTCGTTATGTCATGATGAGTTCCTACAGCACGTAGTGGATTGTTATTCTCGTCACGCTTTACTACTTTTCCTCGATCCAAAATCCAGATCCATTCCCCACTCTTATGTAGCATCCTGTGCTCTGTTTCATATATAGGGTTTTCTCCCTTTAGATGTGCTTCTAGAATTGGTAATACGATGAGCTTGTCATCGGGATGTACAAGTTTTTCCCAGGTTGAAATATCGTGGGGCAGCTCCTCTTTCTTATATCCGAGCATCTCTGCCCAGCGGTCATTGAATATAACTTGGCCGCTTGGTATATCCCAATCCCACAAGCCGAGATCAGAACCTTTGACTGCTAGTGCTAGACGTTCCTCTGTAACCTTAAGTCGATTGATCACAGATTCTCTGTCGGTTAGGTCTCTACTGATTCCAATCGAAAGAACCACATTTCCGAGCGAATCTTTGACCGGTGACTTTATCGTTTCAAAATATCTAACAGTACCATCGTATCTGGTGATAGGTTCTTTGGATACCAATATGGGTTGAGCAGTAGAGAAAACCTTTCGATCGTCTTCTCGATATTTTTTTTTAAATGTGGATCGCTGAATTCAGAATCTACTTTATTCCTCAGCTCTTCTAATCCCAGGCCATAGTAATCAAGGAATGCTTTATTGGCCCAAACTATTCTTGAATCATCATCGTTAATGAGAATTAGATCTGGAATAGCATCTAAGAATTCCTGCCAAATCTTACTATCTTTCTGGACTAAAAGTTTGGCTCTCGTTGGCATAACTGTATAGCTTTGCGATCCACTCTCTGTAGGACTCTGTTCCTAGTATGCGAACATAGTCTTAATTTTGGAATCGTAGGAAGTACTTTTCGAGTATGAAGACACAAAATATTAGTTGGCACTCCAAACTAAAATGCCTGGGTTAAGCTATTTGCCTCCTGAGCAAGGACTGCCTCCATAAACCCAAATCCAGATTTTTTTAGAAAGGCCTGATTAATTTCGATTACCACCAAATCCTTCGTATTAAGGTACCTGTCAAAATCAAATGTGGCCCGATTAATTTTGTGCCCTTCGGAGCTTGAATGTTGAACATGTCGTTTAAAATAATATAGGAAATCATTCTCTGTAGTAGCATTCACCTTTTCGAAATTCCTCAATAATTCCCAGCAAAAACTAGATCCAACGATAAGGATTCTTGGCCGTAGTGCCTCATCGGCGCTAGTTCTGACGCGCCTTATTTTTGGAGCCGGTCTATTTAGAGAATTAGGGAACCACAGATTAGTAAGACGTAAGAGGTCCGCATCTTGATACACAGGTCGATCCCTTTCACCTTCTATTCTGCAATCAAATTGTCGAATAGGTTTTCCTAAGATCTTTTCTGCGCGAGTCATAATCTCTTTCGCTGCTAGGCAACCACCAAGCTCACTCCAGTGAGTTCCTGTTGTTGGAAACATCGGATACGGAAAGTTTTTCTCCTGATCTTTTAGAACTGCTGGAGAATTAATAAAGTTGACCCCCAGCTTTGAAAGTTCCTGAGTAAAGAATTGAAGCTGAGAAAACCTGTCTTCGTATCCAGGAACTCGTAATCTTGTCGGAACTGATTCTGGATAAAAACTAGGCTTATTTGGGCTAATTATTAGTAAAAACCCTATTTTTTTATTAGCTAGATATTGCTGAAATTTATAAAGCAAAGAGACAGTTTCAGATAGTTTTTGTGGTGGAGCCTTAATCGTCCTATTGGCATCCCGGAGATAAAGTCGTTCAATTAGATGATCGTTGTTTCCAAGTAGAACGTTTGCTCTCGGATTAGATGAGACCTGATTAAATACTGAGTAACTTAATTGATTATCTGTTCTAATTAGAAAAGGTGGTACCCCAGAAAGTTTTTGATATTTGCTTTCAAAGGCAGATTGAAATTTCTGACTGATTAGGTTCTGCCAACTTAATACTGTATCCGCAGTGGAAACCTCAACTCCACTTAAGGACGATTTTTGCTCCCTTTTACTAAAAAGATTGATTGTTACTTTCGTAATTGGAAGTACAAATATCGCAGATATTAAGCCAATTATTATGATTTTGGTTCTATGAATCATCGTCAAAACCTAAAATATAAAAATGGCGTGTAGCCGCGTGAAGTAAAGAATGCAGCGGAAAATACTACTAGTAATATGATTGACATTGCATACACGGTTAGTCCAGGAACACTCTTTGGAACATTCTTTTCTATCGGTTCGATCTTAAGCGCTGGAACAAAAGATAGCATCGCTGCCACTATCATCATGGCGATAGACCGATTATCAATTATAAGACCGGCAGGAATTAATAGTTCATGTGTTGGTGTGGTAAGTCCAATAAGTGTTGTGATGTACTGAAGTGCACTATTTAAAGTCGGCGATCTAAATAACACCCATCCAAATGCAACAATAATAAAGGTTATTCCAACATTTATTAATGCAGGTAGTCTTTTTGCTAACTTACTCCAAAATATGCGGTCTAATACAAGGAATAGTCCGTGAAATGCGCCCCAGGCAATAAAATTCCAAGCTGCACCGTGCCAAAGTCCAGACAATAGAAATACTAGCCAAAGGTTTCGGTAGGTCATCCATGTAGATCCTTTGTTTCCTCCTAGCGGATAGTAAAGGTATTCCCTCATGAACGATGAGAGTGAGATATGCCACCTTCTCCAAAATTCAGTGATTGTCGTTGCAAGATACGGACGATTGAAATTTTCTTTAAAGTGAAATCCGAACATCCAGCCAAGGCCGATGGCCATATCGGAGTATCCGGAGAAATCAAAGTATATCTGAAAGCTGTAAGCTA
>CAZYRE010000016.1:10353-21565 GCA_964650155.1 uncultured Bdellovibrionales bacterium | reverse complement strand
TTTGCGTATTTATAATAACCAAGAAGGGCTAAATCTATTCCGACAATTACTACAAGAAGATTCCAGCGTTTACTTAGTGCACCGGTAGCAAGGTGCTTACTAAACCAGTAATCAGCAGCGCAGCTAATGATTACCAAGGCTATCATGTTCGGTGCGCCCCAGCCGTAGAATATTATGCTCGAGAATAGGAGAATGTAATTTCTAAATTTATTGGGCGCTAAAAAGTAAACGATGCAGGTAATCGGCAAGAATAAGAATAAGAAGAGAAATGAGCTAAATACCATCTGAGAGGAAGTTATCTAACATTAGAAAGAGTAGATGTGAAATGGGGTTCTTCCGGTTGCGTAGTTATAACATTTATTGGCGAAAAGAGTGTAAGGCAGCCCGAGCATATGACTTGAACTGGTAAGGCTTGGGTTTCTATGTTCGGGCTGTAGGAGGAGGATTCGCTAGCAGAGAGTAGGTGTGGCTGAACGCGAAGAGTTTCAGGATCGCGGGTTAGATCGGCGGACCCAGGGATCCCGTTCTGAAGGAGAGCCTCAGGATATTTCATTTGCATATGGAGGTGCAAATGGGAACGTCGTCGTGAATCAGCCACACCTAGTTTAACCTCAAATCTCAGTCAGGCTGGAATAGTGCTTCCTAAACCAGTCTGACCAAGACCAAATCATTCTTCTACTCGCAAACGGAAGAGGGGCAGTATACTGAAAATGAAATTTTAATGTAAGAGTTTTACATTAATTATTTTTGTCCCGGGCTATCTCTTGTCTAACCCCAGTAATTGTTCGATTTCTTTTGATATCTTGGAGCTGGATGGGCCTGTAATAGATCTCCATCTATCCACCACCTGACCATTTTGATCTACTAGGATCTTCTCGAAGTTCCACCTTATCTCACTATTTAAGTCTTCAGGGCCCTGTTCGGTTAGGAATTTGTAGATGGGTTGCTTCTCTTCGCCGGTGACCGGTCCTTTACTAAACATTGGAAAAGTTACGTCGTATTTGGTTTTACAGAATGTTTTAATGTCGGAATTTGTACCAGGTTCCTGACTCATGAAGTCATTACTTGGAAAACCTAAAACAACGAATCCTTTGTCCTTGTATTTTCGGTAGAGAGCCTCTAAGCCCTCATACTGTGACGTAAACCCGCATTTGGAGGCAACATTAACAACAAGGGCTACTTTGCCCCTGAAGTTAGACAGTGGAATTTTGTTTCCATCAAGGTCGGTAGTTTCCAGCTCATATAAGGATTTAGGGGTGGTCATGGTGTCATCTTTAGCAAATGCTAACTGATTATGTAAAAGTCCTGACAGAATAAGTCCTACAAATAGTCTTGTCATACTCTCCTTTTACCTACCCTAACTGAATAGGTAGACGACGCTAGTAGGTTTTTGTTCAATTATTCCAATAGTTTTATTCGGCTGAAGGTATAGGGTCTAACTTGGCAGTAATTATTTGCGATTTATGCATTTTCTTCCACTATTCTTAGGCGGAGCTCCATATCACTAGGTGAGGAAGCAATAGGCTGGTTTCTGTTTACATCTTTGTAAGCACCAGCAAAGTTAGGTAACAAAATAGTCGGGGGACTTTTATATGCATAGTCGAATATTGGCGAGGACGTTCGCCTTGTGTGCGTCTTTCTGTGTGACGCTCAGTGCTTATGCCGAACAGCTTGTCTATACAGACACTGTTCCTCTAACAATAACAAACTGGAATAGGACTATGACCATTCCCAAGTTTGATCCTGCACTTGGAACATTAATTTCAGTTGAAGTTGGATTTACTGGTGGCGTCATTGGAACGACTCGGTATGAAAATACTGATAATAAAGGAACTACAATCACCGAGGAATTATCCGCGATAGTAACTGTTTTTAAACCAGACTTAAGCACAATTCTTCAAGTAACTCCGGCCTATCAAGGGGTTTATCAAGTTCCTGCTTTTGATGGAACCATCGACTTTGCAGGACCTTCCGGTGCTACACACGCTGGTGTTAATGCTGAGGAGAGTGATGCCATGGGGCCATACTCAGTAGACAATGCTTTTTATACTGGAGTTGGCACCATTACTTTTCCTGTAACCGCGACGGCAACTTCATATGTAAGTGGTGCTGGAAATCTCGTTTCGGGATTTAATACAAACGCGTATGCCTCAATGTTCGTGAAATACAATTACGATTCAATACCTCAATGCGTACCAGCACAAGATGGTGTCAGTTATGAGAATCTTACGTGTGGTGCTTCTACTACGACTATTCAACTAGATGGCTCTGCTTCAGTAGATGCTAAATCTAAAGGGCTACAGTTTATCTGGGGTTCTAACTGTCCAAATGCTTCCTTCAGTGATGCAACAGCGGTTGCTCCAACCTTGACCTTTGATTCTCTTGCAAACGGGCAGCCTACATCTTGCACTGTAACATTGATCGTAACAGATTCTTTTGGTCAACAAGCTAGTTGCCAGACTGCTGTTAGCGTTGGTGGATGTACTTTTGATTGCCTAGGTGAGTTAAATGGGCCTGCTAGACCTGATAATTGTGGAGTATGTAACGGAAGTAATTCTTGTTACGACTGTAACGATTTCGACACGCTAAGTTCTAGATTCCAGTTAGATGGAACGTCCTTGGCGCAGTTAAAAAATCTTAAGAAGGCAGTTAAGTTCCGTCGTAATGTAACTGGCGATCCTAAATTTGGCGAAACTTTGGTTGCTACTGGTACAGCATTTTACACCGAAGCATGGACGTTAGCCTGGAGCTTGCCTGAGTTCATTACTACCTGCGCCAATGTTCAGTTTTGTCAGGCTGTAAATAACCAAGCTTTCGAAGGACAGTATCTAAATAATTCTGACGGCCTTAAGTCGTTAACCTTCTCAGCACTGCAAGGCTTAAAGCCAAAGAATGCATCTGAGAAGAAGCGCATTAAGTTCTATAAAAAGAAGGCTACAGATTTAGCAAAACAGAATGCAGAGCTACTTTCCTCCATACCTAACGAGAGTCAGTGTGTAGGATCTGGGTCTTAGTAATAAGCTTTAATTAGCTGATATTTCAAAAGAAGCCCGAGTTGATACACTTCAACTCGGGCTTCTTTCTATGTAGTAATTGACAATATAAAGTATACATATAACATATATGTATATGGCCAAGAAGAAATACACTTTGACGTTAGACCCCGCTGTCGTCGAACAAGCAAAAGCAGTAACAGATAATCTCTCTGAGACAGTCACTAATCTCCTTAAACAGATGGTGTCAGAACATGAGCGCTCAATGATTAGAGAATCAGCAAAGGAATACAATAAGCACATGGAGGAGCTTAGAAAAAAGATCGGACTCTTTGGCGAAGATCAGCGGAAGTTTTAGTTCGTGCCACAGATGAAGCAATTTGATGTTCTTGAAAATATTGGTAGAGCAAAGAATGAGATTCCGTATCTACTAAATGTTCAGTCAGATCTTCTTTCAGAAGTAATCAATACTGTCGTTGTCGTTCCCTTATACTTAAAAAAATACGTGCCTCAGCCAGTTCTTAAACTTAACGTCCCCGTGCAAATTAAGGGGAAAAATCTGATTGCTGCGTTTGATCAGATAGCTTCATTTCACAAGAATAATTGCGGCCTAAAGGTAGATAATATAGCCGAGCAAAAAAGTTATGAATTCAAAAATGCACTTGATATTTTATTGTTCAATCAACCATAAATAAGCATGAGATTGACGTTTTTATTTCTGATAATCGTTTTAATATTCCCAATTATCGTGAGAGCAGAGAAGGTAGTTATCTTCGTCCCCGGCTGGAAAGGCACGGAGCTTATTGATGTTACAACCGGCAAGAAAGTATGGGCTCGCTTCGGAGAGGTAATTAGAAATCGCTCATCATTAACAATAAATGATCCAGAGGTAGGCTTTTCTAATTCCCTTAAACTACGTGCAGGGAATATTCTTAATGGTGTTTCAATAATACCTGACTACTTAGAGGTTGATGCATACGGGGCCACCCTTAAAGCCTTGAGAGCAGCATGCGGAAAGGGATGCACTGTAAAACCCCTCCCCTATGACTGGCGACAAGATTTAATGGAACCTATTCGGTTACTGAATCAAGCTGTAAAGGCTGAAATCTCTGTAGGAAATGAAGTGATTCTTGTTGGTCACAGCATGGGCGGGCTCATCGTTGCCTATTATCTTAGGTACGGAATTTCAAAATTTGAGTCTGCAAAGGAAAATTGGTTAGGTGCAAAATCTGTAAAAGGAGTTGTGTTTGCCGGAACCCCATTCCGCGGTGCGCTTACAATTTTCAATGATATGCACGCTGGAATCAGAACCGGATTAAATAGATCTCTTTTAAGCGCTGAGGCTGTATCGTCATTCCCTTCAACCTATTACCTTTTGCCACATCCTGATGATTCAACAGTTGTCACCACACAAGGGCATATTTTACCAAGCCCGATTTATGATTTTGGGTTTTACCAAAGAAATGGTTGGGGGGTGTTATCTACTGGTGATAAAAAAGCTCGGGAAAAGTTTCTCAATGACATTCTCGTTAGAGCCAATCGTTTTAGTAGACTTATTAATGCTGATTCTATTGGAGATAATATTAATATTCCCTGCATAAATATCATCGGAAAAGGGCATGAAACTATCTCTCGCGCTGTAAGATTATCTTCAGAAGATTCACTTGTCTTTTACAAACAGGAGCTACCACTCTGGTTGCAGTCGGAAGGAAGCTCTTTACTGTATTCTTACGGAGATAAGGTCGTACCAGAAACTAGTGCGACTCTCCCGCACGGATTTTCTAGAGTTTTAAATTGTAAATCTATTCAGAACTCAGAGTTGCATCACAGGTTGTTCTTGGATCGTTCAACTGTGAATAATTTAGGCGTGGTACTGTCAGCGTTTCCTAAAAATATATTGCCAATGTCATAACTTAAAGTTCGTAGCTCCCATCGTTTATTCGGAGATTCTGGAGGTGGAGCATCATCGATACAATCTACTTCTAAATTAATTACATGTCCGACCTTGTTTACACAGGGTTGGCCAGGATGCACATTGCCATCAGCATCGGTTATGTCTTCAACAAGCACTAATTTTGCCTTAGTTAAATGCATTGTAAGACCATGGTGGGCATAATTGGCAAAATCTGACACTAAGCCATGAATATTCAGGTTAGCGCATTGCATAGACAGGACGTTAGGAACGCCACCATCTAAAAAAGCCTGCGTAGGAGAGAAGGCTTTAACTTTTGTCCCTTCCCGGTAAACTATGCAGTCAGGAAGTGGCGGCTTTCTATGATCAGTAATTAATCCTTCACCATTTTGGCCATGGACTCCTAACCAAACTGGACCAGCTATGTAAACCCCAAGGCCATCTTTAGCAGTTGAATTGGGAAATATATTTTTACCAATCAGGCGCATTCCTTGCCAGTAGTCCGTTCCGCTAATCGTATTTGTATCGAACCCGGCTTTGCTTAGTATAGTTGTAAGATTGCCATCATCTATTCGAGGAGTTTCTTGCCAGAGTTTTTTTGCTGATACGGGTTCTTGTGATGTCATAGTGATTATACCTTAAGTGGTACCCCGAGCCCGTAAGCAATCATATTCTTTGTGTCTTTTGTAGGCAAACTTCGTAGTTAGACTACGGAAGGTCAGAGAGAAAACTACTAAATATACTCGATCTTATAAGTATTTCGAGAGATTAGAAGCAGGTGTCAGTCTTTTACAGATAAGAGAGTGTAACCGGGCTGTATACTATTTTTTGTCCGGTAAGGGTTCATAGGGTTGGATATGAAAATTTGGGCAAAAATTCTTACAATTTCTATCTTAGGCCTATCTCTAATTGGCTGCGGTGGCGGTTCAAAGGGAACCTCTGCTCTTGGTGAGCGATCGTTTATCGGATCCCTATCGGATGAAGCTGGCAATCCAATTGTTGGGGCAAGAGTTTCTATCGTTGAACCGTTCGTTCAATCTGAAACCGACGAATCTGGTAACTTTTCCTTCTCGGATGTTGCCGTTCAAGAAAACACCAATTTATTCGTAGAGTTTTCCGAACAAGAGTATGCTGCTTCTATCCCAACTCCTGATTTTCAATATATAAGCCTAGCTCTTACAATTACATCAGACGGAAGTCTAGAGGTAGAAGTATCTGATGCTACAGGCTCAGTAAATTCAGAACATCAAAATGAAACTGAGACTTTGTCAGATCCATTAAGGCAAGATTATAGTAATTCAGATGATAACGATGATAGTACTCCAGAGAACCACAAGAAAAATAAAGGGAAAAAGCTTCCTCCTCAGTATATTGATCCGGCTGATATAAATACCGACAATGCTCAGGTTCAGATTGGTACTGAAGAAAATCCAATTAATGCTGGAGAAGTTGCCTCACAAAGTAATGTGCAGAAATTCGATTTTCAAAAACCAGAATCTACTAAAATTACACCAGATACTGCATCTGATATTAGTCTTGTAGTGAACAATGATGCACAAGATGCGAGTGAGCAAGGTGTAACAATCGCTGGAGATGCAGTAGTTGATACAGGAGCTGTTGCTAATACAGCTAGTTCACCTGAAGGCAGCTCAGTTGCTGTAAGTAATGCTCCTGATACTTCGCCAACCTCTTTCTCTGTAGGGGCTAAGAGCAACAAGAAATAACTAGGCTTCTTGCCTTGCACCAAAGAGATATCGGTTCATTAGTAATAGCGATTTTAAGTGCCCGCTACTCTCCAGACGCAATCACCGCCTTTTGTGTCTGTTTTAGCTGGAGTGCCTGAAGAACCTCCGCCAGGAGGAGGACCTAGAGGGTCTTTTGCTGGACCGCCAGTACCGCCAGTAGCTGTAGTTGGTCCAGTCGCTGGAGTTTCTTTCTTGCACATCACTGCGGTGGTCTCTTTACAGGCGAATTCACCAGTCGATGCTGAAGTGACTGATTCAGAACATTTACCAGAAGAGTATTCATAATCGTGAGGACATTCACTTTGACATGTTGCTTTGGCATGTGTGGCACTTACAGCATCGCTCTTTGTCTTGGTGCCATCACATGCAACAGTATCAACACCGTCTTGCTCCCAATGATCCTTTTCCCAAACCCACTTAGTACATGTGATGTGGCCACCACACTTAACTTTGTTTTCGTCTTTGGTAAATTCACATTTCCCACTTGTATAGCTATATCCGGTAGTACACTTAGCTGAGCACGAAGCTGCTTGAGCGATATTTAAACTGCCGATAAGCGGGGTGGTTAGTAAAGCCAATGACAGAGACTTAAGTACTCTATGGGAATTCACGGTGGCCTCCTTAAAGGGAATTGATTTGCGAATGGAAAAGTATTCCATTATATTAGGATAGTCAACACTGTTTTATGTTTTGATAGTTGGGAGGCACATGAGTGCAATCTTACAGTTTAGTAAGGCAGAGTTAGCCGCCGGCGCTTTGTGTTTGAGCAGTCTTGCCTTTGGAGCCGGAGTTTTTACTAAGTTTAGTACTTCAGAGGATGGGAGTACCCAAGCCAATTCCAATATAACGTCCCTAAACCTGCCAATGGATCCCAACCCTACTCAACCGGAAATTATTGGTGAGGTCGCAGCACCCCCAATTAGACAGGAAGTAGAAGCGAGTAGTGATGCTGGAACTGATATGGCAGACATGAAGACTTTGCTTGATGCCCGTGACCTGACCATTACCGATCTTCGTAATCAGATAGCACAGCTCGAGGCAGAGAAGAGATGTCTTCAGGACATGCTGCCTGACCCATTTGCCCACGATGAGCGGTATCTTAGCCTGTCTAGTGAACCAGAGCTTCAGTCCTGGTTAAAGGATTTCCTCACAGTTTCAGGCTTGAAATTAGAAAATCTTCCAGCAGAGGGAGATTACTGGGAGAGGTTTGTTCCTGAATTTAGGGCGTATAGAGAAAAGGCAATTGCAACTGTAGAAGAGAATCGCCAAAAATATAGTGATTTCTGTGCCTCAGTAGGAAATGATGAGAAGCAAATAGAAGCTTTATACGTGGCCAAAATCCTAGATCCTTGGCAGGCTGAAGCACAGAGATTGACTGATTATTACGGAGCAATTTTAGCGCCATATTTAGTCGGCGCAGATCCTTCCTTCCGGCAACATCTTTTCGGGAGAGGTCCAGAGCCGTTCGATGTTGATCAGGAAACTGGTCAATGGCGACCACGTAATCTGATAAATTCTAATAACTAGAATTTGCAGTTTAGTCGTGTAGCACTTAAGTAGTTCGTGAGAATAACCCCACCATTACCCGCTTTCCACCCTTCTTTTTGTCATCTGGGTGCATGTCTAGGTCAAAGCTCGCTAGGTACTTTTCAACGTCCTTATGGAATCGTGAAAAACGCTCAAAAATCCAATCCCTGATTAGTTTTAGGTCTTCTTCATCGATGTTATCAAATGAAGTCGTTCCGTGATAATTCGGTAACTCCCCTTTCTCTGATTCAAGGTTCCCCATTACGGCCATCATCAGATCTTCGGTATCAGCTGCTAACTGCTCATATCCTTGCTTCACATCGCGACGGGTGATGTATCCCTTACTCTTGAGCTTTACTCCCTCTTCAGAAACTTCCACCAGGTTGAGGCGGACAAGATCAAAGAGAATAGTCCCAGGGTGCAGATCCTTACTGACAGATCTTACTAGGGAAGCAAATTGGCTGTTATCACCATCATAGGAGAGAACTTTTGGTTGCTTGTTTTTGCCGAGGAATCGTTTGCTGTTTCGCCAGGTAGATATAACCCTGACCGAGAACCTAGAAGGGTCCTTTTCGGGCCTATTTTCTAGGCATTCCTTAACAACTGGACGCTGAAGACCGGTTACAACGGATAGGCGGCTTACATTTATCTTTTCCCCTGCTGCCTCTAGCTCATTAGCCGCTTCCTCTACAAAGGCCCACCTGGCGGCTTCTAGGAGCTCTTGAACCCCCAAGGCACTCTTTAAACAGTGTCTAACCGCTGGCCTAAGGACATTCCGCAATTGTTCCGACATATACAATATCCAAAATCGACTTAAAGGATGTGTTATCGAAAGAACGGGCCCCCGCCCACCTTCCTCAATTAACAGCCTCTATACCCCTATCGGCAGATTTTTGCCAGGGATGGATATTTTGTACATGAAAATTAACGGAGATATTATTACTAATAATTCTATATTGTTAAGCTTGCTAGCTGGTTAAGTAACAATACTCAATGATTGAGCAACTTGGGTGGGTATATGAATCCACTACGTTATATGCTTAATGTGGTCGTTCGTGAGCTAGCGTTCTTAAGGTCCTTTCCGCGCCATTTACGAAATCTATCATATTATCATCGGACAAAAAGTATTTACCGAAGTCAGGTTGATCTTTAAGTATTTGTAAAATTGCTCTGCACCCTTGTCTTCCCTTTGGCAGTGCTGAGGCTAAGCCAAAAACAATCTGTTCATCTAAGGTCATGGTACTACCAAAGTCAATTTTATCCATCTCTCTGCCACGGTGTTGCTCGAAGTTTGCTTTTGTTATTTGGTCAGCAGCTTCTTGATAGGATCGTGTTCCGTCCCCTATCCTAAAGTCGCTCATTATCTGCTTAAAAATAGAGATTTCAGATAATCCATGTTCATGAAGGAAAATTGCAATTCTAACTTTCTCTAAGCCCCGTTTCTGTTCAGATAATTCGTCAAGAATCCCATCTCCAATCACGATAGCTTGATATCTACGAGAAGCCGCTTCTCTGATTACTATGTAAGGGTCATCATCCAATCCTGCGGAAGGCTTTATCTCTATATTAAGGCCGTTTTCCAAAGGCTTAGAGGCCGTTTTATGTAATTCCGCTGAAAAGTCCTCTTTGTTTCTTTCCCAATACTCAGTTGTACAAAATGTTAAAGCAATTCTTCCCGGACATCGTAATTCTGGATGATTAGCCAAGATATCTGAATCTAGATCCAACGCTTTTCTAAATGTTTGTTTAGCCAGACTGATTTCAGCGCCTGTAGCGTTTATTTCAGCTACGCGATTTGCGTGAGTTTGGTGGTTATCATATTTCATATGCTTAGTCTTGAATTTGTATTATTTTATTAGACTGTTCTTGGTTATTCATAATTGTCGTGATTGAGCTGCTAACTGGGTCTGGTTCACCCGTAAGATTTGTTTCCGTGTCATCAGAGCACTCGCATTTTGCTGAGTTTCTTCCGTGAAGACAGACACCTTTAACCGTTACGCATTTGCCATGGTCGTGACCTATTTTTTTGCACTCATCTTCGCACTGAAATAGCGCTGCGCCGCCGAATCCGCATTGTAGGGCATTTGGCGCGTTTGTATAGAATTCCTGAACGGCGCCGGAATGTACACAATATTCTCCGTAGGATGTTCTTGCTGGGCCTTTACACTTGTAATCTAGTTCGTCATTTACTGATTCTCTATCGATGGTAATAGTCATTGCGTCGTAGAGGTAGTAACATCCTGCTGTGAATGGATTTTTGCCATCACTGTCATTTGCTGGGCTTGGATCGTTTAACGTGTCCTGATACTCCCCTGGTGTCGTTGGTAATGGATCCGGAGTAAATTCTAATGCTTGTGCCGAAGCTGTTACCAATAAAATAGCCACATATATTGCGCGATTATATTTCTTCATGAATTTCCTGTCCGTACCTTTAATACCGTGCATTCTCACCGTTAATGATACTTGCAGGGATAGTTATGGGCTCGCCTCTCAGCTCTGTGATCTAATGTATAAAAAATACGGTTATTTCTTAATTTAGATTAGGGTGAGCAAGAGAAGCTAAGGATGAAACCTTTAATAAAGTATCTGCTCACACAAGCGACACCCGTGGGGATAAGGCCGTCCTTATGCCCCACGGGGTCTGCCGTTGTCACGGAAGGGTCAGCGCTGCGGTCTGGTCGTTTGACAAGCTCGTTCCTTGATCCGGAGTCGTGTAGGCCAATTGGCGGGCTTTACTGGCGTACTCGAGTTCCTGGATCAGGGCGAGCTGGCACGCCTGATCGTCGCAATCACGAAGACGCTGCGCGATGGTTTCGTAGTACGAATCCATCGCAAGTTGCCCTGCCCGCGTCGCGATAGGTATCGTTACGGGGGTGAACCCGTAGACCTTGAGCGTCTCCTGAAGATCCCTGATATTGTCATCCTGGAGGATGTCCCGAAGGATATCCTCGGACTCCAGCCGAATGCGCTGGGCATCCGAGAGGGCCCAGGGGAAGTAGGTATACAGGAAGCGCGCTCGCGCATCCCGCATCTTC
>CAZYRE010000016.1:8569-10253 GCA_964650155.1 uncultured Bdellovibrionales bacterium | reverse complement strand
TCCATCTTGACCATCATTACGTGGCGTAGACTCGGAGCCTCCGCCTGGGTGTTGTCACCCGACCAGGAGACCTGGTTGATCCCTGCTCCCTTCTCGGCTGCCGCCGGGAAGAGGAACTCCGTGTCCTTCTCGGTGATGGGCCGCTGCGGCACCATGCCCTTGCAGCCGAATCCGACGACGGATGCGAGGATGATGACGAACAACTGAGTGAGCTTCTGCATGATTCCCTCCTTGGGTTTGCAGAACTGGGGAAAACGATGCCTTTGATTCCAACACATGCTGGATAAAGGGCCGATCTGAAAGGTATTGAAACCGTTCAAAACGACCCTTTTAAAGGCTTAAACCTTACTTAGCTTCTCTACTCGTTTGGTTTGAAAAAGAACGCTCCGGAGGGGTCGTGGTCAGAGGCATGGCTTGGTCGTGGTTTGCCTCCGGAGCATTTGGGGTTTGCATAAGTGTTATCTGCCCGCCAAGGAAAAGTGCTTCATAAAATGTATAAAAAATACAGAAATCAAAAATAATCTTAGACCCCTCAATCGTGCTCTTGGCTAACTATTTAGTATCGCTGGCTAATTTAACTTCGTTACTGGCCTACCTTTCAAATCATTAAGAGTCGTTTACCCCTCACCTCTAATAACAATAAGGAAAGAAGCTCAGTAATTATTAGTATGGTTTTGTAGGGGAGTTTTTATGTTCAGGTTTAGTATTCTATTAGGAATGATTCTATGCGCCTATACCGCAACAGGTAGTTCTCTATTAGCGTTAGCAAAAGATCGAACAGAATCTACCTCATCAGCCGATACCTCTAAGAATAAATCATTTGGCGATAAAGGCGGTGTGCCGTTTTGGGTTTTGGATGCTTATGTCTTTGAAACACCAGAGACACCGGTTCTACCAAGGAATCCATATTTTGATTTTTGGTGGGACGATGTCTGTTTTACTATCTCTTTGAACTACAAAAAGGATCTTCCATATCTACCTGATATTGATATCAATATGGATGGTGGTTTTACTCTCGACCCTAATTCGAATCATACCTCAGGCTCGATTAATGATTCAGAGGGTAACTCTATCGGCGGATATATCGTTTCTCATAGGTCAAATGGAAGCACAGTGACAGGTGCCGTTGGAGACAGCACTGCAAGCATTTCTATTTCTAGCGACGGTACTGTTAGCGCTTACGGTAATGAGGCTCCTATTACTGGAAGCGGCACCGAGGAAGATCCATACTCGTGCCGTCTTTCTGGTCCGATAGATGCTAGTTCCAGTATCACTATGACCTTATCTTGGTATCCTTGTTAAACGAATCCAAGCGCGGGCTTCAGGGTTTTGAACCTTTGAAGAACCGGCGGGTAAGTTGGGACTGCTTCAGTTCCCTACTCCCGCGCTTGAATATGGACCCTAGTCGATCTTCTGCTAGACCTGGTCCTTCTGCTTGGGAGCGACACGCGCGATCGCTTCGATCGTGCTCATCACGAACGGCATGACAGCGAGCATCGGCCAGCGCGTTTCCTCGAAGAGTCCGAAAAGGTCGGAACCCAAGAGGAACAGCAGAGATGCCCCGCTCACAGTCCAGAGGACCCAGTTGGGGATCCACTCCAGACACTTGAGCGGTTCGTATCTGATTCCAGGGGCCGTTAGCATATTACTCCTTTCAGAGTTTGTTTCCTGAAGCCCGAGCTTT
>CAZYRE010000016.1:0-8469 GCA_964650155.1 uncultured Bdellovibrionales bacterium | reverse complement strand
GAATGGGTCAAGTTATTGCAATCTCAAATCAAAAAGGTGGAGTAGGTAAGACTACGACATCAGTTAACCTTGCTGCTGAACTATCAATGATGGGTAGAAAGGTTCTGCTTATCGACTTTGATCCACAAGGCAACACTACAAGTGGGATTGGGGTTGAGAAGAACGCAGAAGGAGAAGACCTCTACGATGTGTTCTTTAGTCGAGTAACCCTTGCCAGTATCTTAAGAGAAGTTCCATTTCCAGAACTAGCAACACTAAGAGTAGCTGCCTCAACAAAGGACCTTATCGGTGTAGAGGTAGAACTTGGAAAGGCCCCAGGCAGGGAGTTGATTCTAAAATCGCAACTTAAGACACTGAAAAATGAGTTTGATTACGTCCTAATCGACTGCCCACCATCGTTGGGACTTCTGACATTGAATGCTTTAGGAGCAGCTGATTCCGTTCTAATCCCACTTCAATCTGAGTACTATGCGTTAGAGGGGGTATCGGCTTTACTAGAGACAGTTAACTTTGTAACTCATACTTTTAATCCAAGTCTTCGAATACTTGGTGTATTTTTGACTATGTATGATTCAAGAACTAAACTCTCTGTCCAGGTTGAGCAGGAAGCTAGAGGATATTTCGGGGAGACCATGTTTAAGACGGTAGTTCCTAGGAACATACGGCTTTCAGAAGCCCCGAGCCACGGTAAGCCTATATGCTTATATGATCCAGCTTCTCCTGGTTCGATGGCATATCACAGGCTCGCAGAGGAACTAGATGAAAGGATTTACGGATCCGCACCAATGGTAGCAAACGCATAATACAAAATGTTCCACGTGGAACATTTTAACAAATTAAAAATTATAGATATTAAGAAACGGAGATACGGAGATGAACGGAGTACAGAAGAAGGGAAGAATGGCATTAGGCAGGGGATTAAGCGCACTGATTTCTAGCCCAGTAGTTCCATTGAATCCAAAGACAGAAGTTAAAGCCTCTTCCTCCCCATTTGATGGCTCGGCAGCAATTGTTATTGAACCGATGAATGACTCAATAGTTTCACCATCTGCAGGTGCAGGCGTTAAGTACATGGAGAGATCGAAGGTAGTTCCAAATCCATCTCAGCCAAGAAAAACTTTTGATGAGCAGGACCTAAAAGAATTAGCTGATTCAATTAAGAACATGGGTGTTCTTCAGCCAGTGATCGTGCGACCAGGGAAAGGATCCACAGAAGGAAAATTCGAGATAGTAGCAGGGGAGCGAAGATGGAGAGCATCGGAACTTGCGGGATTAGCGCAAGTTCCTGTAATTATTAAGGAATTGAGTGATTGGGAGTCCCTTGAAATAGCCTTAGTAGAAAACGTTCAACGAGCAAATCTAAATCCAATTGAAGAGGCAGAAGGATATCAAAAATTAATGGACCAGTACTCGCTCAGCCAACAAGATGTTGCTGACAGAGTAGGCAAGGACAGAGCCACCGTTGCCAACATTATTCGAATAGTAAAATTGGCTGGTGAAGTTCAATCCTTAATCCGAAATGGTTCAATCTCACTTGGACACGCCAAGGCTCTTCTTTCAGTAAAGGACCCACGAGCCCAGATAAGCCTAGCTAAGAAAACAGTTGATGAGGGTCTTTCTGTTCGAGCCCTAGAAACATTAATTTCGCAATCTGCGCCTCTTGATGGCAGTAAGCGAGCCGCACTCCACGGCCTAGATGTGGGCATTTCTGGGGCAAAACGTGGAATTACTGCCTTCCCTGAGATTGTAGAAAAGCTCCGTCGAAAGCTCGGTACTAAGGTAATGATTCGTCATCAAGCCTCCGGTCGTGGCCGCATTGAAATCGAGTATTTCTCTGAGGCAGAACTTACTAGGGTGGTTGATGCACTGGTAGAGTAGAGTTTCATCATTCCATAATTTGTGACTCTTGAACAAAGAAGGGGGCCTCAGCCCCCTTCTTTGTTGGTATATACACCTGATGGTTGTATAATTATCCGTCGTAACTTGTGCCACCAATTTTTACCCTGCCGGTTCCAATACCCGGTATGGGAACTGGTAATGTGACGCTACCTGTTACTTTTGTTTTCTTCTTACCAGGCTTGCCGTTAGGATTAGGATTGATAGGATCCCCTGGATCTACAGTTTTACCCTTCTCCGGCTTAGCTTTGCCGATTCCAGTAGCTCCTGTTGTTGGACCTCCAGTTCCGCCACCTGTCGTTGGACCACTGCCGTTCCCTCCTGTCGTTGGGCCACTTCCGTTACCGCCTGTGCTAGGTTCCTTTCCTGCGCCTGTAGTTGGAGCTCCACCTCCTGTGTTTGCTCCATCCCCATTGGGAGGACCTTCAACATCTGGTGGGGGTTTTGTTGCTGAGCACTTACAAGTCAGGGTTGCTACAACGAAACCCTGAACTGTATAGCCGTTTTTGTCACTAGATATCATTGAAATAACATACTCTTCATCAACAACTGAGTTGCTGGCCATGTAAGGACATTTTGGCAGACTAGCGCAATGTTCTGCGCATTCGGCATCTGAGTCGGATGTGATTTCACCGAGGTCATCGCACATCTGCTCTGTTACATCGAAGCCCTGGCTCATGGTCTTAAATGTCATTGTTTCGCCAGGAATTACATAGACGCCTGTAGAATTGCCGCACCCTACGAATGGACTTCCCTCTGGTATGCTAGTTTCTGCTTCACAGGTTGTCGTTTCGCCTTCTATGTTGTCCCAGTTCCAAGGTAGAATGCCACCTGCTTTATCCAATATAATATCTAATCCATCTGCATGACTTGAGCTTGGTAGCATCGAAAGGGCTGCCAATATAAGACAGCTACCAAACCTTAATTGTGAACGTTTCATTATCTATAACCTCCATAATAAAAAATGGAGCAAATTCTTTCCGTTTAAACATGAGAATCGTGCTTCCGGTGATCGTTATATCGGAAACTGAACGGCGCGTGATATAAGTGTAATAATTATACATTAAATGTAGGTGGTGGCGTGGGCTTAAGATCTTTGCCTAAAAGGCTACTTGCAATATGGCTAGTTATTTCAGTTAGTTGAGGAAGGGCTATGCGTATACTATGAAGTCGCCGAAATGATAGACCCAATTATAGCAATTAATTCGGACGTTATTCAGTGATTATTGATTTGGTAGGGTATTTGTAGTCTAGCTGTAGATTTTATACAGCAAAGGTTGCTTTTGGATAAATCACGGATTTCGCATAAAACTAATAACTGTTGCAGAGCATGAGCCTGGTCGGAATAGGCGAGGTTTTAGTATGTTATTCCGAGTACGATTTGCATTGTTCTTTGCGATTTCTTTTCTTCAGATCACAGCAATTCATAACATTGTGATTGCGGAATCTACTGATCCATTATTCGGGGATGATTATAGCTATACCGATCCAAAGCCAGGTCAGCTTGTTAATCCGGTAGACCTTGATATGGATGGAGAGGTTGATTCTGAGCAGCCAAAAGTAGGAAAACCGGTCATTATACCTCCTCCCACGCCTACCCCGACGGCAACCCCTACTCCTACGCCTCCAGCAAAGACAAAACCTGAGAAAGAGGAGCACGACGATTGGTGCCCTGGGTTGGGATGTTTAGTATGTCCTGATTGTTTGTGGGGAGTACTTCAAGTTTGGGGCGAGGCTTTGTCGTTTGATGGGATAAGAAATATTCCGCCGATCCTTAATAATTAAGGGAGCGGAAACGAATGTATTCCAAACGTGACGTTGCCACATTAACTGAATTCGCCAAACAAATCGGCCAAGAGCTTAATCTTGGCCAGGAAGTAATTCTTCCTGCCAAAAGCATAACTGGTCTTACACTAGAAGACAGAAAGGCTTTAAGGGCGGATTACCCTTTTCGGTACGATTTGGTAAGGGAATCAATCGGGCAGGAATTAAAAGATGCTCTTCCAGAAGCTGATCGTGAAAAGCTACGGACGAAATTACAAATTGCGGGAAAGCTTGATTTATTTCGTCAAGGATTAGCAGAAGGTTCTGTTACTACAGCACTTCAATCTAGGCCGAAACAGTTGGTCAGTCTTGAGGCTATTCATAAGGAGTTAGAGGCTGGAAAAGACAGAGCCTTCTTGGAAGTTTGTACTGGATATGGAAAAACAGTTTTAAGCGCAGTTCTCTGCCAAGCTGCTACGCTCCCCTCCGTAGGACAAAAGACACTAGTAGTAATGCCGATGAAATCTCTAATCCCGCAATGGGAGAGAGCCATCGCTAAACATACCAATCAGACAAGTTCTACCTATTACTCTGAACGAAAAAGTTTAGAAGGGGACATCATCCTTACTACTTATGCAAGCTTGCCAAAAGTTGTAGCTGAGGCAGAAAAGGCCGGAATTAGGTTTGGGATTGTAATAGCTGATGAAGCTCATCGTTCACTGACACCAAGACTACAAACTACATTAAATCAAGTGCCAGGATCTCCATTTTATTTGGCCCTTTCTGCAACCGGTGATTTTAATGAAATGAAGGGAGTGCGCCATTTCTTTGGAGCCCCATGTCATAAAGTTCCCGTGACAGAGGGGATAGAAGAGGGTTTGCTAACAGGCGCCCGATGGATTGGTCTTAGAACGAATACAGACATTTCAAATGTAAAAATAAATCAGAATGGAAATTTTAATGAAGCAAGTTTTGAAAAGTCGGTAAATATTGCTGCGAGAGATGAAGTTATCTTACAGGTGCTACAAAGCTCTGCGATGAAAGGACTCAGCACCGCTGTTTACTTAACAAGTATAAGTAGGGTGAATAATTTTATTGAAAAGGCCAAAGAACGCGGGATCGAAATCGCAGTTGACCACTCTGAAATGAGTGATGCCGATAGAATAGCGAACAGAGCTCGTTATGAATCAGGTCAAGTTAAAGTAATGGTTTCGGTTGATGCTTTAGCTGAAGGTTGGGATTCTCCTCGAACAAAAGCATTAATTATAGATAGGGCTACTACCTCCCCAGTAATGGCAGGCCAACGTCCCGGACGAGGGCTAAGACTATGGGAAGATGGAGATAAGAAATATTGCCTAATTTTTGAATTAGTTGACACATATAAATCAAAAAAAGCAGACGGCGACCGGCCAATTCTCGTTCCTGATGTGTTAGGCGGGGTCATGGTTTTACCAAAGGCGATGGCAAAAGATTCTACCTTTATAGAAGAGAGCGATAACTTAGTTAAGGAAATTCAAGAGAGTATTACCGTAGAAGGAATCTCAGTCATTTCTGATGTCGTAGCATTTGCTGAATTCATGCAAGGAAGAAGCGAGGTTCTTTCCAAATTAGAACAAGACCCGGCGCTAAATGCTATTTCCACGATAGATAAAATTAGAACCATTTTAGATAGAAATGAGATAACGCCCGAAGTTATAGCCACAGAAAAAAAATCAGAATGGCTAAGTAAGTTCCTTATAGATGATCATTTTTACGGAACCTTTAAAAGCTTGATTTTACAGTATCACCGGAATGTTAAAGGAGATGCGAGTTTCTCTATCTCGAATGATACAGTTCTGAAATTTTGCGGTGAAATATTTGGGCATGAAAAAATGGACGAAGCACTAAGGAAGTCTGCTTCTAGAACATGCGCAAAATCACGGCTCGAAGCAAACCTACTTGAAACCCAAAGGATTCCTTATCCTGAAGTCTTAGATGAAAAATTTCCAGCAAGAATTTCTTATATAGAGCCACCATCAAGATTTACCAGGGGCAAAGAACCTACCTGGTCTCGCAGTGACATAGTAGTTGATGTAACATTTAGAGAGTTAATAGAGGGAACTCTATCGCGATTAGGTAGGGAGCCTGGAGATTTAAATACACAGGAAGAATACCTAAAAGCATTGAAAGTTGTTGCTGAGGAAGCTTTTGGCTCAGAAAATAAGACTAAAAAGTTTGTTATCTTATACAGAGAAGGCCAAAATATATCGATATTTGAACGGAGCGGGGAGTTAGATGTCGAATTAAAGAAGATTAATCATTTTGAAGCAATTACATTGGCTGATTTTAATAAGTTAATTGTATCAGGATTTCTGGGCGAATCGATTACCACGTACTATAATATTTACGATGAGAATTCATTTGACGATTTCAAAAATCAAATCTTAGGAAAAGAAGGACCAGAACATGAGGTTAAAGTTGTCCTGCCTTCGGAAGAAGATCAGAGAAATAGTTATGAACCAAGCGCTAATTTGTTGCAGTACTTAACGTGTAAATATGAAAACCCGCAGGGGATAATTCAAAAGCTAGCAGCAGCAAGAACTCCTAATCTAGGTGAATTTTCTGAGACAATTACTCTTGAAGGCACGTTGGGTAAAATTAATAAAGCTGGATTTGAGGATACGTTATCCTTGATGGAGCAGTTCTATGGAATAACCCAAGAAGGTACAAAAATTGAAAGGTTGGTAACCGTAGCCCGGGCTACTCAATCAGAAATTCCAGACCTCTTGGCATTAGATTACTTTACTTTGTATCTGACTAAAGGGGAGGAGCCGTTAGATTCCAAGCTTGGCAAACTAATCCGTAGCGTTGAGGATCCTTGGCTTACAAATAAGCAGATCCTAGAACGAAATGTTGAGCTTGGTGGCCTATCTGTCGAATTAAATGATTTGATTTATCACTATAGATGTCATGGAAATCCTGATGAGAGGACTAGGGAAGAGTTGTTAACAGCTCTTGGCTCTCCTGAATTTGTAAATGAGCGTATTCGCATACGAACTCAAGGGGTAAGAATGCTAATTGATGAGTTGAAAGCTGATCCCGCGCTCTCTGATCCTAAAAAGTTATTCTCAAAAGATTACGTGATTGAGGGGAAGAAAATAGCTGGACATAAACTTTTGGAATTTATCTCTGACGATGGCTATGAACCTTGGAACGTTTCTTATCCAGTTAGAGAGTATCGAATAAAATTCTTAATGGATTATTTGATAGGAGAGAGTAGGAAGAGTTGATAGGAGCATTCGTAAATATTTAACTGCGTTGGCTTATGATGATTGCAGCACCTGGTGATTAGAGGGGGTGTTCTTTTAGAAGAGCACACGCTTTGAGCAGGTCTTCTCGGCTAAAATCTGATGCCTGACAGCTCTGCAAAATTAAAATTGCTTGGTCAATTCTTACTTATTGGATCTTTGTAATTTACAGTAACGGTTCCAGCGGGGATTGTAACAGTATTGCCATTAAAAGTAGCACCACCTGGGTTTTCATCTGATGCTTCCTTAACATCTGTTTTTATAGGGCAGATCGTGCACCCACCTTCTCCTCCGGGAGTGTTGCTAATTGCGTCTTGAAAGCACTGGTTTTCCTGAAGTATGTGCTTCATGACTTTAGCTATGGCTTTGCCCTTCTGTCGAGAGGTACTCGGCGCACTTTCCAAAGAATAAGTCCCCCCATTATATGGGCAACTAACAGGTCCACCATTTGGGCTTGAACAGGTACAGCTTGTTGGAGCTGCCATAGCTAGATTACTGTAAGCGAGAGATAGCACTGATAAGAAAAGTGCTATACCTCCAAATCTTTTGATGTTTTCTACCATTCGCATCTTCTTTAGTCCTTCAATAACAAAAACATGCTGAGTTAGAACTTTACAAACGGAGTGCAGCTAGCCGCGCATGATTGATCGCAGGTCACAGTATATGCTGTAAATCCTGGTATCGTAACTTTTCTTTTTACTGTGAAACAGATTTGGGTTGTCTCAGTTTCTCCAACTTCATCCACAAAATCTACATCTACACACACCTGTTCCTCGATCTCCTTTTCACGTGGCGGGAAAGATTGTTCAGTGGCGGTACATCCAGGGCCTGTATAAAACGGACCTGCTTTCTTGCATGTCGGCGTCCCTGGTGGAGGATTAGTGCAATTAAGTGATGTATTGTTACAAGATTCCTGCGAATTGTTAGTTGCTGCTGCGATTGCTTTATCTTTCGAGTCGATTTCGCTAGTTTTCTTAATTACCTTGGAGCTTTTGTCCGAAAAGACGGCACACACATTCCCAGTACATTCACAATCAAATCCATAGACAGGTATCGGTGATACTATAAATAGCGTAGCCAACGTCAGTTTAGTAATATTCTGTCTCAAAATTCTCATGATTTTATAATGTTCTTCAAGTATTGGCATAGTGGCATTTCCCTCATGAAGGCATGTGCGAAAGCTAAAATTTTCCAGTATCTATTGGGAGTAAACAACTACAAGATATCATATTACTGCAGGTAAAATTGAAAGTGTATTCAGAGCCGTTTGGAGACTTGGTGCAAGTTACGCTTATGGCGGCACCATCGGTAGCGCTTATGTCAGCCTCGCTAGTTAGCGCACATATATGATTAGCACTACAACCGCTATCTTCATCGCATTCGGATGGACATTCTATTACTCCTAATACTTTACAAGCATCAGCAAATGCTTTCATCGAAGCATGAGACATGAGTCTTTTTATCGCTTTTGATTTCTTTTCTGCATCTGGAGATTGTATGGCATCGCAAAGACCTTTCGCAG
>CAZYRE010000015.1:0-27946 GCA_964650155.1 uncultured Bdellovibrionales bacterium | reverse complement strand
AATATTTGGTTAGTGGTACGTAGTAGGCGCGTTGGTTTTCGGTGCGAACGATCAGGTATTTCACATCAAATAGTTCATCACTTAATCCCTTATGAAGCACTGTCCCCTTGATACTTCCGGTGAATCCTTTATCGACATCTAAGATTGTAAGTTCAGCATTCGGATCGATGCCTCTCATCCTAAGATGCATGGTCTTTACGATATCTCCTTTAGTAGCCTTTAAGCGGAGCTTTCCAATTAGATCATCTTCTAGTTTCCAGAGTCCGTAATTGACTCGTTTTGCTAGCCCTATCTCCTCAAGATACCCCAAGCGACGAAGCTTCTGACGGTCAAAGTTGGTGGCAGTACGGTCTGTCATTCGGGATGAATCTATTAGGTGCCGCTTATCCCGTGCAGCATCATCAAGTAGGACTCGGTCTATCCGACTTGGGCGAGCTTGGGTAATGCTTCGCTCAAGCTCTTTAGCCATGTCTTGCTCATTTCTAAAACCTAATTCCCGCGTTGCAACCTCTTGGGCGCGATTCCTAAGACCGTTCGATATGTAATCACGAGCGATGACGAGATCGGAGCCTAGATCGTCCTTGCCCCGTATCAGTAAATGGACATGCGGCTGGTCTGTGTTGTGGTGTGTTACTCCGACCCATTCAAGCTTAGTCGATAGGTCGCGTTCCATCCGTGAGACAAGCTCTCTTGCGTATTTCTTGAGGTCTAGTTCGCTACCGTTTTCAGGTGAGATTATGAATCGAAAATGGTGCCGATCTTCAGACCAATCTTCTGCCCAACTAACTACCTCGCGCCGTTCAAGATCACGATATTCATCAAATGGAGTGGGCTCATCTCCACGCACCCCGACACCGTCTCGCTGAAGGTACGTAATGTGCTTCCGTAATGCTTCTCCAGCATCAATCTTGTGATGAACTACACGCGATTTTACGAGCACTCTTTGAGAGAATTTTAGTGGCTCACGAATAACACTTATATCACCCCGAAACTTACCTCTCCGCTGTGGCGGTTTGGCACCACCACGCTGTAAATTTCTTATCTTATCAAGGTAAGTTAAGTGCTTTGGTTTTAATCTCAACTCTTTCCCCCGTCGGATACGCACCTTGAATGGTATCTCTTCAACATCACTTGGCTTATCTGGTCGTTTGGATAAATTTCTAAATTTGTACGGCATGTTTTCTCCAATCGTGAAAAATACTTACAAGAATTCGTATGGCAGCGGTTGATTTGTATGGCAGGATTTCGTGAGTCCTGCCGTGAAGTTACAAATAAAGTATGGCTCTCCTTTTATCTTGCCCTCCCTAATCAACCGCTACTCCCTCATGTCCCTTCTTTCTATTGTTCACGCCTCTTAGAAATTCTCTGCCGCTGCTTAGGTACTCCGCGACAGCTTTCCGAGTTGAATGTTTTAAGCTCTGTTCGATGTTCTTAATTGCACCTTCACGGGCCAAAAGATCTGAGAGCATAAATAGATCCCGTGAGGCTTCGATCGAGATGGTAAGCTTTCGCTTTCCGCTTCCCTCGCCGTCATCGGCGACGGTTACATCAACAAATTGAGATAGCTTTGGCATGGTTTACTCCTTGTTAGTTAAAATCTTTAATCGCAGTCAGTACCGTTCTGTTCTTCGAGCCAACGGAAGTATTCAAGCTCATCAATTAGAACTCTGTGGCCACGTCTTACGACGCAACGCTTAAACCCATTTTTGTTTTTAAAGATCATCCAACGGATGGCTGCTGGGGTGGGGTCAGGGTGGTATTTGTTAAACTCCGGTATTGGGATCAATCTTCGTATTCTCACATCCGATTGGCTTTCTTCTTCGGCCATTGTTGCCTCCTCATTCCGATTACTAATCAGGTGCGGTATCTCTTCGCCTTTCATGCGTAAGAAAGTAACTGGAATCAGCGGGACATGGTTCCCCCGATGATTTCCAACCTGAAGGTGAATCGGATTAGTAAAGGACAGTTAGTGGCGGGTAAGAGCCTGGTAGGCCCGTTGAATCTGAAGGGTTCGCTCGTGAGCGACTTTCTTTAGGTCATCACCAAGGTGAGCGACCTTATCAGGATGGTAGAGCGCGATCTCTTTTCTGTAGCTCGAATCAATTTCAACTTTCGTCGCTAAGGGCGAGAGTCCAAGAACTTTGTAGGGGTCAAATACTGGAGATTGCACCTCTGTCTGAAATGGTTCAGGTTCGGGCTCCGGTGGTGGCATATCCTTTAGCTTTGGCCAGGGATATCTCTGGCTTCTACCGATTGAGTAGTAGGGAGCACCGTAGCGGCACCACCCAAACATAAAATATCCGAATACCGTAGGAAGTATTAGATTGATTCCCTTGGTCACTAAATCAACATCACGGATCAACGCATGATAGTAAGAGACGCTAAAGCCAAACCAGATGTAAATCCAAACACACACCCATGTGATCATCGTCAATGACTTTGGCCATGGCAGAAGGGCAATAAGGGGGTAGCCCACAGCAAAAAGTAGTCCGGCCTTAATCGACCATGAGGTGATCATCAGTGGGATCACTGTCATGCAGAGTCCAAAGACGATTGTTTCTTTCTTCCCTAACTGCATTAATCACCGAAGATCTTTTTATTCATCCGTTCCACAACGTCGGCTATCTCGCTCTCAGCAAAGTGCGAGTACCGTTTTACCATCTGTAGGGTCTTATGACCTAGAACTTCTGATATCTGAAGCATGGTGGCACCGTTCATAGCGAGATAAGAGGCTGCCGAGTGCCTCAAATCGTGGAAGCGGAAATTGGGGATACCCGCGTCACGGAGTGCCCGATACCAAGGCTTATCAAGCGAGAAATGGCTATCTTTGGTTTCGCTAGGAAAAACCAGATTGGTGTCAATTCGCCTGACCTTTGCATGTTTCCTGAGCACCTCAAGAGCTCGGCCTCGAATACTAACTCGACGACGCTCTCCATTTTTTGTCTCTTCGAGGATCAGAACACCACTGCCAAGGTCAATCTGATCCCAAGTAAGTGAGAGCATCTCGCCGCGTCGCATGCCGGTAGATAACGCTAACACCACAATTGGGTATAAATTTGCAGAGGAACTTTTTTGGCAAACTTCGAGTAACTTCTCTCGCTCTTCATTTGAAAGAAAGCGTACACGCCCTGGAGCTTCCCGCTCGCGCCTGACTCGTCGGGCGGTATTGAACTCCATCCATTCCCAGTCTTGAGCACATAATTGGAGAACGCAGCTAAGCACCGATAGGTAGCGGTTCCATGTCTGCGGCTTTCGTGGTGCATTGAAGCGAGTAATCCCTCTTAGGAAGAGTCCCTTAAGCTGGGATAGAAGAGCCGGGGTAACTTCACTCAGGTATTTTGAGCCTGCCTGTTCTTTGAACCAGGCTAAACATCGAAGATGATCCTGAAGCACCTTTGGCTTTTTGTGGACCTCTTCTAAAATGTATCTTTCAATGGCTTCGGTGAGCGTATGACGCTGCGCTTCTGTTTGTGCAAATGCGCGGCCTGATCGTAGGCTTGATTCAGTATCTTGAACCCAAGCTTTAGCATCGGTCAGTCTATTGAATCGTTTATAAAGGGAACGCTGGCCAGTGCGCCGCACTTCGGCGTCAAAAACGACCTTACCTCGTTTAGTCTTTTTCTCGTTGATCGTGCCCATAGTTTCAGCCCGCCCTTAGTCCTCGGTCGGCGTGTTAGACCATCCGATTCAATCAGAGCCTCGTATCCGGTGATGGCTCTGAAGAACTCGGAAATGGTTTCGAACCGCCGAGGGCTCAAAAGTCATTTACGGATGATTTACGGATAAACCGTTTTTTTCGGGCTTCGAGGGAAGCGGTCTTTCGACCGCTAACTCCCGAATTATGAAACGATGTCGACTATCTAGCGTAAGGAAAGATTGGAGGCCCGAGCCGGATTTGAACCGGCGTATGACGGTTTTGCAAACCGTTGCCTTACCACTTGGCGATCGGGCCTCGTAAGAGAAGTCGGTAGTCTAATGCAAGCTCTAAAGAAATTAAAGCCCTGGAACTTATGTTTTAACAGATATAGATTTAGGGTCTTCTCCGCTCCTGAAAGCCGATAAGTCGCTGCGAAGACCCTAAATCTATATCTGTTTTAAGCAATATCTAGGCTTCTTTTGTAGAGATCTCACCAGCGGAGTTTTCCTGAAGGAGTTTTAGCTTTCCTTCAGCGTCGCTTAGGAGACTCCTTAGAAAGGTGACAAGCTCCGAGGCTAATTCATAAGCTTCTAGAGAACGATCCAATGGTAATCTGCCACTCTCTACCTTTCCAACTAGATCCTCGAGTAATTCCATGCCCTCCTCGAACTTTAGCTTAGAGAGAGTTTTCTTAATATCTTTTTTGCCTAGAAGTTGCTCTGCTGTAATTTTAGGTTCGGTCATATAGTATCCTTTTTAATATCTTTGACTGTTGCTCCAACCTTACCAGTTGCCATGCGAACTGAAATTTCATCATTAACAGAGAGCACTCCTACTTGCGTTACTACGCTCCCTGCCCTCTCCAGTATCGCATATCCGCGCTGCAAAACTTTCGTCGGATTAACACCTTCAAGTCTTTGATGTAAAGCTTTGAGGGACATGCTGAATCGCTCATTACTTCGAGCGATTCCCCTACTCAATCTTTGCTCAGCGCCATCTAACTTTACTTTAAGAAGTTCAATTATTTTGCGTGGCTCTAGGAGCTGAACCTTCCCTTCTAACGCTCTAATCTCCAGATTTTTATTTCTAAGATAATTTTTTATCGCCTGAGCCATCCTAAGCTCTAGCTCATCCACGCCCTGTCTTAACGGCTCAAACCTTCTCTCATAATCCAACACTCTTTCCCACAGCTCGGAGATTCTGGCTAAGAGATCGCTCCGTTTTGGCACTGCCATTTCGGCAGCAGCAGTCGGAGTTGGAGCGCGCGCATCAGCAACCAAATCACTCAGTGTAGTATCAACTTCATGACCGACTGCGGAGATTACTGGGATAGCGGATGCAACTATAGCTCTAACAACTACCTCCTCGTTAAAAGCCCAGAGGTCCTCTTTGGATCCACCACCTCTACCGACAATTATGACATCTACTTGTTTCGAACGGTTGAGAAGTCTAATGCCGTTAGCTATCTCTTCAGCTGATCCTTTTCCTTGAACTCTTACCGGAGCTAAATAAATACTCATCGCTGGTAATCGCTCGCGGATTTTTACCATTATGTCTTGTATTACTGCGCCAGTATGTGAAGTCACTACTCCAACTGCCTTTGGAAGATAAGGAATTCGTCGTTTTCGCTCAGGAGAAAAAAGACCTTCCTTTTCTAGCTTCTTCTTTAATTCCAGAAGTTTCTTCTGAAGTAATCCTTCTCCTACAGGAGAAATTGAAACGATTACTACCTGTAGTCTTCCCTGCGCAGGATAAATTGTGACTTTACCAACACAATTTACAGCCACCCCATCCTCAAGTTCAAAATTGATCCTGGCACCTCCCCGCCAGATAACAGCAGGAATCTGAGAATTTTCATCTTTTAAAGTCAGGTAGATATGCCCGCTACTTGCTTTTTTTAATCCTGAAATCTCGCCTTGAAATTGGACTCGGGGAAACTCAGATTCTACTGCGGCTTTAAGCAGATTATTTAGTTCGGTGACAGTTATATATGGCGCCTCTACGGCTAAGGCCTCTTGCATGATTAGGGAGTGTAGCACTGGTCATTTATTAGGTCATCTACTCTGATTCTTCTATGTTTTTTGATTTCCATGACAGTGACTTAATCTGCATAGGGATATGCAACGGCACGGAAGTTGCTGCTATGTCCATGGCATGGCTTTCAGGATGGGAAGATCCTGAAAATATTCAACTTGGTCTTTACAGGTACGAACTTTGCTCTAACTCACTTTAGTGGGCGATGAGATCTGTTTCCTGTGTATTTGAAAAGAAAGGTTCTAATGTTAGGTCGTTATCGCCAGATATTTTCCGCCGTAATAATCTGTGGTTTGGTTATTGCTTTACCACATCATGCTTATGCCAAGAAAAAAAAGGGTAAAAGCCCTGGTGTAGCAGTAGATGAATCCCAATTCTTCGATGCAGAGGTTAGCCCGGGTGGCAAAGGGTCCGGGAAGGTGAAAATTCAATGCATGGGGAATACTCCAGGCCAAACCAAAGTTACAGGCAAAGGAATGTTCTTCAACTCTTTTCCTAAGTTGGCAAAAAAAGCCTCCGGTAAGAAGAGAGATAAGTTTAAAAAACTAGCAAAACTCGGCAAAGACGCCTGCAAAAATCCAATATTTCTCTCTCTTGATGAATACAAAGGACCTTTTGGATTTGCTGAAGCTAGAATGCTCTATGATCGATTCGCCTTCTCGGCAACTCCGGGAGAGATCGATGCTGCAGTAGCAAAAGGATTGAAAGGAACAGTAAACTCCTTAATGACATTTGTTTCTGAACCTGGATTAGATGCTGTAGTTAAAGACCTAGAATGTGACGGCAGACTTCCAGATGATCCCAATAATGAAACTTGCGATCCAAACGATCCTAATGACTTCTCTCAGACTGGGGTCAGAAAGGGTCAAATCTATAGGATGATGAACACTCAGAATCGCTTCTTTGAAAAGATGTTCATGTTTCTTCATGACGAACGATTATCAATCTCAACTTCGAAATTGGGCTGGTGTGAACAACACAGCTTATTTAATTATATGTCTGCTGTTCGAAACGCTGCTCGAACCGGTAATTACTTGCAGTACATGAAGGATCTACAAACAAGTCTCTTTATGAGATTTGTTTGGTTGGATGGTGCTTATCCTGGCAGTAATCCAAATGAAAACTGGGCCAGAGAATTCTGGGAACTTGGAACAGTAGGCCCAAAAGACCTAAAGGGGCTTCCTGTTTACTCGAGTCTCGATATCGCCAACTCTGCTCTAGCGATGTCTGGATGGGATGTAAATTATTTTGAAAATGCTTTTGATCACGGCTACTGTGATGCCTCTTTCACACCTAGTCAGCACGCCGGTGGTCCAAAAACAATTTTTGCTGGAACACCTTATCAAGCCGTGGTTTATGATGATGATGACGTAATAGAAGCTACATTTAATCATCCTCGTACAGCAGAACATTTAGCCGAAGATATCTGGAAAGAGTTTGTAAACCCATATGCAACTCCAGCTATCATCAAAGAAGTAGCAGAAGAGATCCGAGCAAATGGATACAACATTCTCCCAGTTATCAAAAAAATCATGGTTTCAAAGGCATTATTTGATGACAAATCAAGAAAGAGCTTGATCAAACAACCTATCGATCTCTTCTTAGGCTTTCTCAGACAGACTGGGTTTCCTGAAGATGTTCACGGTGTCGATTATTATCTATCAAGATTAGATCAACGTCCACTCCGCGCTCCAACAGTATTCGGTTGGGATGAAGTGCACCTCGCCGGAGAAGGTTACGTAATGGAATGGCGTAACGTAGCCCTAGATTTCGTTCAATGGGGCGACGAAGATTTAATAGAAAAGGGATACAACCTTCACGCACAATTCTTAAGTAATCCTCCCGCAACTGATCAACTAATTAGAAGAACTGCGGATCGCTTTAATGTCTCCCTTAATGACGCTCAAGTTGCTTCTCTAGTTCAGTATATGAACTACAACCTTGAGGATTGCGATTGGGGACATCAAAGTGAATGTGCCGCTGGTCAAAGCTACCAAGGTCTTGGTCAGGACTATCTTGATAAAGATCTTTTCGATCCAGATGCAGCTTCGGATAATTGGTGGAAAATTCGAGGTGTGATTGGAACATTAGTAATGCTGCCAGATTATAGAATGAAGTAGGAAGTATATTATGTGTACTCGGCGTGACTTTCTTAAAATGATTTCGGCAGGAACTTGTGGAGCCGCAATTCACAACGTTCTATCCCCAATTGGCGGTATGATGGCTTTTGCTAGTACCGGACCAATCACACTTGGAGCTGTGAACGACAAAGTACTTGTTGTCGTAAATCTTTCGGGCGGCTGCTCATACAACATTGCACCACCTTTTAACGCTGCTTATATGGCAAAAATGCCAACAATCTTTCCAAGTAATCCATTAACTCTAAATTCTGAACAGGGGCTTCATCCATCTCTGACAGCTTTAAAGACTATCTTTGATGAAGGAAGGCTAGCCCTCATAAATTTAGCTGGTCATGCAAATGAAAATCGTTCTCATGATGATTCTACAGATATGAGATTTAGTGCCATGATCAATGGCAATGCTGGTATGGCTTCTGGCTGGCTAGCTAGAGCCTCTGCCGAAATGGGAGGTTTTTTAAATACTGTATCCCTCAACGGATCAAGCTTGATCATACAAGGAGGATCTAACCCCGGCAAAGCATTAAACAACCTAGATTCGCTAGGTGAAAAGGGATTCTGGGGCTCTTATCATACAAACTGGTTCCAAGATGTAAGAAACAACGTGATTGCTCAAGGTCAAACTCCAAGTAATTCAAACGGGGTCTTTGTCCAATCAGCAATGGTTAATTTACAAGCGCTGCTGGCGCAAATTGAAGCAAACACTAACATCACTCTTCCTGTAGCAATGCCAAATAGCGGCATCGGCAACCAACTGCGGGATGCGCTCAAGCTAATAGCAGCACCTGTTCTTGGAACTCATCAGATATTTGTACAACAAGGTGGATACGACACTCATAATGGAGAAGAAAATTCCTTAACCAATCTACTGAATGAGCTAAATGCCGCGCTGGCTGGCTTTATCGCTAATCTTAAAGCGTTAAACCTTTGGGATAGAGTAATGGTAGTGACAATGAGTGAGTTCTCAAGGACTTTTGAGAATGGTACTCAAGGGACAGATCATGGACATGCTGCGCCGATGTTCGTCTTCGGTGGAAGTATTAACGGTGGTATTAAAACTCCTCCACCAACAGCTGGACTGATTCAATCACTGCAGCAGGATTGGTTCGATGACAGCTCAATACACGTCGATTTCCGTCAACCGTTCAAAGAGCTTGTCCAGAAGATGGGCACATTCGATTTAGGGAAAATTTTCCCTGAACCATTTACGAATACAGCATACACAAACTTAGGTTTGTAAAAACAAATATTGTGACAAAATATGAGCCGTTTCTTTCAACTATTACTGCTACAACAGATAATAGCAACGCTTGTACTGGCATTACCTCCTGGCGCCATTGAAGTCGATAGCTCTTCATCTTTCGAAGTTGATACATCTTTGGGACCTGTAACATGCGCATTTGTCAGTGATGAATTTATTCCCGGGCGCATGTTAAGCGATGGCACAACATTTCTAAGCTGCCTAGCAGAGCTAAAAACTTTAAAAGCAAAAAACAAAAAGACTCCCAAACCAAGTCTTAAAGCGAAAATTAAGAAGCTAAAAACAAAAAAAAGCGAGGGAGAGGCTCTCTGTGTTGACGACTCACCTCCTCCACCTTCTAATCCTTCAGTTGGCAACTTTGATCTTTTAGGAAACGTAACTGACCAAGGAAAATTAAACTTTGGTATTCCAAGTTCTCTGTCAGCAAATATTGATGTTGGCAAAAACTACTACAACTCGATGTGTGATGGTTGCCACGGACCTAAACTAAATAGAACGTTTCCAGATTATCGAGATAAAATAAAACTTGAACCGATGTATTTTGATGAAGAAGAGGTACCTGATTCGGTCTTAGCTAACCTTACCGCCTACTTAAATCGCTTTAACCTGCCATAAATGGCTAAGTCACGTAAACACGATAAAACGTAATAATATTAGCATGTTCTCTGCGAATCACCTTATCCCGGTAAGGAACATAACTTACCGAAGTACAGACTCTTTTCGTCGTGCTACTACGCTGTGGCAATGGCTATTTTTTTCTCTTCCAGTTGATTTAATAATTTTTGAATTACTTCCCAAAGGCGCTGGTCTAGGGAACGAATCACTTCTCAGTCCAGATAGCTTTTTTATGATTGTATTATCTCTAGGACTAATTACATTTTTATTTTTTGATTTAGGAAAGGGATATCTACTCCTTCGTCGTCTCCAAAATAAATTGAGTAGTTTGACCAATTCAAAATCCTATTGGGTAGCAGCTATCGTATTAGCAGTCTTACCAGTAGTGGATCTCTTATTACACTTGTTTCATACAGAGACAGATTTCGGACCTCTTTTCGTTTGTACTTTAGTAATTTTAAGTATCTTTGGAATGCTGCGCGAATCATTTAAGGGAAGAGAGATCAAACTAGCTCAAGAGAAAGACCCGATACTAATTATCGAGAGAGCAAATCGGGAATTGTTTGTGGTTTCAATTGTACCAATGATTTTAGCAAGAGCATTTCCACTAATTGCGGCAATTTGTCTTGCAAACCACAATCAATCTAACCTGAGTCTATTATCTTATTTGCTGTGCTCAGGCCTACTATTGTTAACTCTTAGGCCAATAAAGAACCACTACATGGCTCCTTGCCGGTCATGCTCGCTGTTGACCTCAATAATATTGACTGAATTTGATTGTTGCCCCGCCTGCAATAGAGCCCGATTTCAATTAATTACCAGCAGTACGGTTGAAGGAGAAAAGTTGCTGGAAGAATCTACCGACGGCACGAAAGAATCTCGGTTTTATAGTTATAAGAAATCCTTGCTCAACTTCATCAATCTTCTCCTCACTCGAATTAAAAAGGAAAAGACTGACGACGATCTCCCTGCTGCCGAAACCAAGACCGAGAGCCCTTCGAGGGATAACAAGGTCTTCAGCCAAAATGGCATCAGTTCCTCTAGAAACTGGAATAAATCGTCGAAAGGAAAGCTTTCCTTCTCGAGTTTGTTCATGACGTTGGGTAGTAAATCTCAACAATCCGAATGGCCAACGACTAACCGTTAAGATGCGGCCCTCATCATCAAGAAGATCCACTACTACATAATACCCCACGCCATTACCTTCGCGGAGATGAAGTTGATAAGTTACCACCACTTCGGAGCCCTCTGCGCGCAAAGAAATGCTCTCGATCTGAGAAGGGGGATTGCTCGATCCTTCAGTTTGATTTTTAGATCTAAGTTTATCAGATTCTAAGCTGGTTTTCTTTTGTAAGTCAGCTATAAGTCCTACACTCACAGCTCGAAGTTCTGTTGGCAACGGCAAGGAAACCTTATCTAATATTTCGCCTACAGACGTAACCATGATCAATTCAAGATCAAAAGATTCATTAGCTGAGCCAAGCGCAGGCAAGCTAAAATCAACTCGACGTGATTCTTCTAAAAAGAAATTATCTACGATTCGAAGGGAAGAAATGGCGCGGTAAATTCCAGTTACGGAACTATTAATGCCAGACTCACTATTAGATCTCGCCTTTAATCTGGCTTTTAATTCGACCTGTTGTCCCTTCATCCCTGATACAAGAACTCCAAGAGTCATGGAGACATGAATTCCCCTCTCATCCTTAACCACTGAATCTACTAGTGGTGAGAAAAGACGAACGGAAGAACCAACACTGACGGAAGGAAAGTATCCGAAACCGAAGATACTTATTGCGATAAACTTACGACCAGAATAAATGTTTACAAATTCACGAAGCTCGCTTATCGAAACGGGCTCCTCTAATGCACTAGCCGTCTCAGCGGTCAAAGCAACGGTTCCACCATCTAAAATTAGAACTCCGACACGACCCAAAAGTCGGTCTAGGGTAGAAATGGCTGGATTAGGCAAATGTAGCCTATTGATCAATGCTCGCCGACCAACACCGATATCTACGACGCCTGATTCGTATCTTATAATTTTTAGGAGAAGTTCTCTGGCTAATTGGCGAACGGATTGCGGAGAGGCTGAGTCAATTTCATCTAAGCGGTTAAAGATCTCTTCGATAAATAAAACTTCATCCCCTGGGGATGGATGTACAGAAACGATGTCAGAACTCGATTCGGTCATGACCACTCTGAAATAGGTACTGCCTCGCGATTGACACTGTTACCCCAACCAGATTCTCTATGCAAAAATAAACACTCATAACAACTGCTTAGCCCTGTAAAATAACGCCTATGATGTTGCCATTGTAGGCCATTTGACGATATTCTCTGGCCCTACTGACTTCTTTATTTTTGAAGACAATCAGCTATTTAGCCAAACAAGAGAGTGCGCAATGGCAACCGAAATTAAGATGCCCCAGCTCAGTGACACGATGAGTTCCGGTAAAATATTAGCCTGGAAGAAAAAAGAAGGGGAAACTGTTTCTAGAGGTGACATCCTTGCTGAAGTTGAAACAGATAAAGCCAATCTAGAAATCGAGTCGTTCGGACAGGGCGTATTACTCAAGATATCAGTGCCAGCTGGATCGACAGCAAAAGTTGGTGAAGTGATCGCTTTCATAGGTCAAGCAGGAGACAAAATTGAGGTCTCCGCACCTTCTCAAAATGGAAACACCTCCCCAAAGCCAGTTTCAATTACGACGGTCTCTGGCCAAACTCAACGACACGAGTCCCCTTCCACATTTTCTCCTGCTATGGCGTCAACCTCCGTAGATGCGTCTGGTCGGATTAAGGCTTCTCCTCTTGCCAGAAAAATTGCTCGGGATAGAAACATCGATCTAACATTAATTGCTGGCACTGGACCGGCTGGACGAATTATTCGTAGAGATATAGAAGCTGCTTCCGTAGCTACGGCTAAACCTACAATGATGCCAGTAACTCAAAGCTCTGCGGCACCTTCGTACTCACCTCCTCCACAGGTATCTCGACCAGCTATGGTGACATCTACGCCTACTTCTGGTGGTAAACTTACTCCTCTGACAAAGATGCGGGAAACAATTGCCAGAAGGATGCAGGAAAGCGTCACTCAACAACCCCATTTTTACGTAACTTCTACTATCAATATGTTGGAAGCTAAGAAGCTTCGAGAAACTCTTAAGGAAACAGGCGGATTCGAAGGAATTAGTTACAACCATCTAATCATAAAAGCTGTGGCTTACGGTCTAAGCAAGGAGCCAAGGGTAAACAGAGCTATCAAAGATGGAATGGTATTTGAGCCTGAGGGTATCAATATCGGGATCATCACCGCCATAGAGGATGGTCTAATAATCCCAGTGCTGCACAGCGCAGATAAACTACCTCTGAAAGATTTAGTATTTGAAGCACGTGCGGCAGTCGAAAGAGCACGCGCTGGCAGACCAACAGCTCAAGATCTGTCAGGTGGCACATTCAGCATCTCAAACATGGGAATGTTTGATGTTGACTCATTTACTGCCATCATTAATCCAGGACAAGGCGGAGTATTAGCTGTTAGCGCGATCAAAGAGGAGCCTGTAGTTTACCAAGGAGCAGTAGTTCCAGGCTTGACCATGAAAGCAACTATCTCAGTAGATCACAGAGTGATTGATGGAGTAATGGCCGGAAACTTTTTGAAACACTTTAAACAAGCCTTGGAAGTTCCTGCTCTTCTTATGCTGTAGGCGTAAATATGGAAAATTCAAATCCTGAGTTAATAAACCTAACTCGTAAACGAGAAGTGCGGGTTTCAAAACCCCCCTGGTTAAAAGTGCGCGCTCCAGGATCTCCAGAATTCATAGAAACACAGGCACTAGTAAAAAGACTTAAACTAAACACTGTATGTGAAGAGGCCCGTTGCCCTAATATTGGTGAGTGCTGGACACATCATACCGCCACCTTTATGATCATGGGAGACCTCTGTACTCGTCGGTGCAACTTTTGTTCGGTTAAGAAAGGAACAGCTGATACTCTGCAACCTCTCGATCAACTTGAACCTTACCGAATCGGGATCGCCGTAAAAGAACTCGGCCTCAAACATATTGTCATTACCTCCGTAGATAGAGACGATCTTCCAGATTTTGGAGCGGGACATTTTGCAAAAACTGTGGAGATGATTCACCGCCATGCACCTGATTGCAGAGTTGAAATTCTTATTGGCGATCTGGCCGGAGATCCTGAGAGATTAAAACTTATCTTAGATGCAAAGGTAGAGGTTCTTAATCACAACGTAGAGACCGTTCCTAGGCTATACAGAAGAGTTCGTCCATACTCCGGCTATATTCGCTCTCTCATGATCCTCGGGGAAGCAAAAAAGTTGTCTCCTCAATCACTCACTAAATCTGGGATTATGGTTGGCCTCGGGGAAAGCCCGGAAGAAGTCTATAGCCTCATGGACGATCTCCGCTACCATAACGTAGATATCATGACCATCGGCCAGTATCTTCGTCCCTCAGAGAAACAGATGCCGGTGAAAGAATTTGTTACGCCTGAACAATTCGAAGAATATAAACGGATAGGCCTACAAAAAGGCTTCCGGTACGTGGAATCGGGCCCATTAGTACGCAGCTCGTACCACGCATGGAAGCATAGTGCCTAACCACGTGTGAAAAAAAAGAATCTGACCATAGTCCTTGTTAGTCTCCTGCTTGGAGCTATCATTGGGGTTTCTATTCTTGGTATTAAATCTGTCATTCGCAACAATTTAGTCGAGATGCTTGATGACATGGCTCGGCGGGGAGCCGGTTGCTCATTTGAATACGATCGCGTTTCTATTTCCCTACTGACTCTAACGGCCAGAGCCGTTAACCCAAGAATTGTCTGTGACGGTAAGGGCATGTTTGGGTTTGAGAATCTTCGGGCCCGCTTTTCTCTCGATAGAATTAATGAGCACGAAGTGATGCTCACAGAGCTGACTCTTAGAGACGGATATTCAGTTGGTGCAACATCAGAAAGCCCCACTTATAAATTTATCGACTTCCTAGTAGCCCCCCTAGATGCCAGTAAAGACTATCCAGGCAGGTGGAAATTACGTCTATATAATCTCAAGATCAGAAAAGGTTCCTTTACCGAAAAGATTGGAACGACAAACATCCGCGGAGAAGATGTAAATTTAGATTTATCTAGAACTCCAGAGAACAACTTTTATCTTGCTCCCTCAATTGGCAAAATTAGCTTTGCTAACGATAAAAACTCTCTCCTTGCGATTTCTAATCTATCTTCAAAAATAGGTCTTTTAGATGAAGAGGTAAATTTTCGCGATATTTCAGTTAATTCCAACCAAAGTCGGATTACAGGAGCTGCCGACCTTAAACTTAAACCTGAGCAAAAGTTAAGTGGCTCCCTTGAAACGATTCTCTCCCTGAACGATTTCGGTTTGCCTGTCAATAAAGAAGCAACTCTCCAAGGATCGGCTAAAATTTCTAGCAACGAATCAAATGTGACAATTGCAGGCTCATTGCAAAAAGGAGAAGCGAATTTAAAATGGGAGACTCCCCAGATAACAATCGAAAACATAGCTACTTCTTTTGAGATAATCACTAAAGATGGAAGTCTCTTGATCCATACTTCAACTAATGCGACGGGTCCTGGATTTGAATTGAACTCCATCGAGCCAATGTCAATATCCCCTAGTCAATTAAGCGGTCAAATTTCTACTAATATCGGCACTCTTTCATTAGCCGGTATATCTGCGGATAATATCAAAGCCATTCTGTTAATTCAGGGCACACCACAAGAACCTTCCCTGTCTGCAACACTAAACGCACAATTTCTTGGCACATTTGGCAATTACATTAGAAGCGTCAGTGGTCAAGCTCAATATGCCCAGAAAGGAATTAAGCTTAACCTACAAAATGAAGACGGCAGTTTCAAAATTTCATCCAAATTTTCTCCTCCTGAAAATGGGAAGAGTCGTATTGAAGAAATGAGCTTCCGCGCAAACTCAGTACCACTTGTCAGAAAAGATATTCTTGGGGAAGCAATTCCATCACCGTTAGCACTTACAGCAGAAGCTGACTTCACTGGATATACTGAGATCGAAACATTACGTGGTGCCATTCACGCCGAAGCTATTCAAATCTCCTCGCAAGATTCTGTTATTACGGTAAAGGGTTCGCTCGATAATGGACGAGTAACTGCTAACGCTTCTACTTCCTCGAACAATTTACTTGCCAATATCGAATCAAATTTAATTTCTAAAAGTGGGACCATCAAGGTCACTTTGAACGATTTTTCTCCTCAGGAGATAGATTCGCAAGTCACTTGTGCTCACGTTACCGGATCATTAAATTACACCTTTACCGAGAGTTCCTCTACTGGAGAGCTTGCACTTCAATCTGTCAGCCTCGGATGCGATCCTTACACGCTTAACATAGATCAGCCTAGAAAATTTAAAATCTCAGATAATAATATTGAATTAGGACAACTCCGCCTTCTAGGGAGAGATAATGTTCTTAATGTCCGCGGTTCTATAGGACTTAAAAAGGGTTACGATATTATTGCTGAAGGATCGCTTAATTTAATTTCACTCGCACCTTTAATCCCTGCGATTGACGATCTAAAGGGTGATGTATCACTTAAATTAAATATTAGTGGTAAAGTTTCAAAACCGATTATAGCTGGCAAGACAACTCTCACTTCTGGTTCACTAGTTCTACAATCAGCTGATCTCTCAATTGATGATGTCTCTGGCACCTTAGATCTTTCAGAAGACAAGATCACTCTCTCTAACTTTCACGGCCAAGCCAATGATGGCTTGATAGAGGTAAACGGATCCATTGACTTAAAAAATTCTACTGGCACATCCATCATATTAAGAATTACTGATATTGGTTTTCAACCGATGCAGGATGCAATTGCTAGAACATCTGGAGAGATAATTCTTCAACCTGAAGATGATTCATCATTAGGTTTGTCAGGTACCCTTGTAGTAAATTATGGCGAGATCCAAAGATCTCTTACTTTAAGATCTTTGTTGCAAAGTTTTATTTCCTCTACTCAACCTTCTGAATCTTCTTCTGTGGGTTCTTCAGCTTTTGATGGCATAAAACTAAATATATCTGTACAAGCACCTCGAAATCTTTTTCTTTTATCCAATTGGTCCGACGTAGAGATGATGGGCAATGTGCTGATCGGTGGAACGATCAAAGAGCCTATTATCAAGGGCCAAATCGAAGCGCTGAGTGGCTGGTTCGGCTTGAGATCTCGACGCTTTAGTATCTCATCCGGAAAGCTTAGTGTCGGATACCCGACTCAAGAGCCTATAATTGATCTTACGGCGGAGACACAAGTACCATCTGTTGGTGGAGAGAGCGTACTAGTGATGCTTGATGTAAGCGGGCCGCTTTCAAATCCTCGAATTAAATTCACTTCTGATTCCGGATTACCTGAACAAGAGTTAACGAAACTAATTACTAAAGGCGGATTTGCAGTTTCTGGTTCCCTACTAGATGTTATGACCGTAGATGAGAAACTAGTTGGAGATTCTGCAACTAGCTCTTTCCTTAGATTCCTTCACCGACTTACTCAAATTGACAACTTTGGATTTGAGCCTGGATATAACGAAAGGTCTGGTATTGTAGAACCAATATTAATTGCCGAAAAGAACTTAACCTCTCGGTTAAAAATTATAGGACGCAACTCTTTTGCGGCGGAATCAAGACAATCAGGAATCTTTGCTTCATTGGATCTGACTCCATCATTAAATGTAGTGTCGGGATTTGAAAATCTTCCCCTTGAAGATGTAGCCGCATACTCAATTGATTTACAATACGCGGTGAAGAAAGAAGAGAGTCGATTACTAGATATTACCGTGACTGGTAATAAAAATATCGCAACGCGAGAGATCCTTGAATCATTGCGTCTTTCTTCTGACTCTAGGATACCCTGGCAGCAATCAAACACTATCATTAAAGAGATAAAGTCGATCTACAAAAAGCAAGGATACTTCGATATTATTGTCTCTATCCACTGCGAAGATGATGGGGAGTTTTGTCGAAGTCTCAATATCGACATCAACGAAGGGACCGTTAGTACAATATCTGTAATTACAAAACAGGGCGATGACATCTCTAGATATATTAAAAAGGCAAAACTGCCATCTATTGGAGCGATCGCTAAAAAAAGTCTACTTACTAGCCTAGATAAAAGTCTAACAGATGCTCTTCGTTCTGATGGATTTATAGGTGCATCAATCAAGGCTACTTATAACCACACCCCAAATTCTAATAATGCAGAGCTAATTTTGACCTCGACATTGGGTGCACCGGTCACATTTATATTCTCTGGTAACAAAGCATTTTCTGCGGAAGATTTTCTGAACACAATTAATCTTTTTAATCGCACACAACCCTTTGGCAAAAACACAATCTTCATACTACTTGAAAACATAGAACGCCTTTACCGCGAAGCTGGGTACCTATACGTAACAATCGATAGAAATGAAATTGAATCTGAAGATGAAGGAAGAATAATTCATCGGATAGCTATTGATGAAGGTAGTAAAGTCAAAGTGCGCTCAATAGTATTAAATGGAACCTCGCCTTTTAGCCTTGAAGAATACACAAAGAGCTTAAGCTATCAGAAAGAACTAATAGAGAAGAGATTTACTAAACCAGAATACGCACTACAAGAAGACATTGATTACTTTGCTGCTGCAATGGTTTCCTTACTGAAGGATCGTGGCTATCCAGATGCTAATGTTGTTGGTTCAATTATTCCAGTAAGCGATAATACCGTAGATATCGCCTATGAATTTATGCCGAATCAGAGACTTGTCTTTGATAAGGTAAATATTCTCGGCTGGCCAGGGAATCTCCCTCCCCCTACTATCACACAACCACCTTACTCGGTTCCGTATATCAATCGTCTGGTAGATGAAGTACAGACCTCCCTTAAGCGATCTGGATACTTCATGAGTTCCGTAACTACGGAACCAACTGCTACGGAGATCTCAATCATTGTTACCTCCGCTGAACCTACTACCATAAGTGAAATATATATCATCGGCTCAGCAAACGTGTCAGACGATGTCATTCGAGACCATTTGGGTCTTAGCGTTGGTAATATCTGGACAGAAGAGTCACTTAACTTAGCTAAACGACAACTTCTTAGACTCGGATTATTTTCTAGAGTTGACATACTGCCTGCAGACGGAAATTTAGATGGCACCTCTGAACCCATTATGGTTCGGGTAGAGGAACGTGGACTTCGACCTCTTGATTTAGGAATCGGATATAATTCGGCTTATGGTGTGCATCTCTTTGGAGAGTATATAGATCGTAAACTTTTTGCTGATGGCAGAAGTCTAGGACTACGAGTTGATACCTATCAAGATACAAGCTCAGGTGACGTTTCCAAGGGAACAATAAGTCTTAGATTTATAGATCCACTTCTTACAGAGAAAGGACTGCGCTGGACAGAAGAGGCAAGATTTCAAAAGTTGAAAAATGGGGTACTACCATTTGATGTAGATAGGCTTTCCCTACTCTCATTCCTAGATCTAACTCTTACGCCTACTCTAAAAACAGCTCTTGGTCATACCTTAATGTCTGAAGACCTCTCTGATGTTGAAGCTGATGCAGTATTATCTCCACTTGATAGTGGAAGTAACCTGTTAAGTATTATTTCTGGCTCGATTACAAAAGATAAACGCAATGATGCACTAATCCCATCCAAGGGATATTTAGTCGCAACCGAGGCTTCTCTTTCCGAGAAATACTTAGGATCCGATGCCCGTTATGCCGGCATTGGAGGAAGAGCGTCCATTTACGTACCGCTTAACCACGATTCAACTCTTACATTTGCCCAGAATTTGCGATTAGGTGCTCTTTTTCCTATTGGAGACACAAAAGAGATCCCTATAAGTCAGAGATTCTTCCTCGGTGGACACAATACGGTACGTGGTTTCAGGGAAAACTCTGTTGGGCCTCGTGGTGAAGATGGAACACCTACTGGAGGAGACCTATTAGGTTACACAAATATCGAGCTTCAATATCTTGTAACTGACTATCTGCAACTCGCCACATTTTTTGATGCCGGTACTACCACCATTAAAAGTCAGAGCTCATCGATCCATGACATTAGGGAAAGTGCCGGTGTTGCGACAAGAGTGCTTACTCCCCTTGGGGCAATTAGTTTAGATCTAGGATTTCCTCTAGATGAGCGCCAAGGAGAATCTTCAGTGCGACTCCACTTTAATATCGGAGCTCAGTTCTAATCCTTCTGTTATTCTGATCCCAACCGCCAAGATATCATCGACAGGAACAACTCCTGAAATGTTTCCGCTGCGATCAATAATGATATAAAAACGATTTCTACTATTAACTGCTCTTACTATGAGCTCACCAAGAGTGGTTGACTCTGGTTCAAAGGCAATACTCCGGTCCATTATCCTAGGGAGCATCCATAATTCAGCTCCCCTTTCTGACATCAGGATCTGCTCAAGGTATGCCTTTGTTACAGCCCCAATGACTACATCGGGCCCCTCATGAATAAGTAGGCACTGGGAATTGTTCTTGCTTAGCTTGGAAAGACCACTACCAAGACAGGTATTTGGACCACAGGGAACAAAACGAGCCTTAAAGAATTCACCTATGGGGGTCTCAAGAAGTTTAGGGGAGTTCGGCAAGCCCTGTGCACGTAATCGACAGGCTACTGTCTCTGATAGTTCGGCCAATGAATGTCCCTGCTCATATCCCATGGCTGCCCTCCCTCTTATTTCAATGTTAAAGATCGGTGGAACAACTAAAGCTTAACTCCACCCTTGACGTCCCACCGTAACACAGGCTCACTCAAAGAATAAACAAAAATATTAAATCATAACTAAAAACTAACGGAATGCTCATTCTAGATAACCGCCACCACCTAAGATCAAACACAGCACTTGCTGGGCTCGTACTTCTTGCCTTTTTGGTGGCAGTTTTCCTGTGTGCAGAGCATTTTAATTCAGAAACCTTTTCTAACCATGAAGTATTCCCACTATTTGTAGTATTTCTTTCCTGGTTCATATCGCTGGTTGGATATGGACACCTTATTCTAAGGCGATTTAGGTTCTATACAGTTGAACTCTCCTCCAGCTTACTTCTGGGATCAGTTTTTTATTCAATTCTTATTGGGACACTTGGCTCTTGCCACCTCTTAAGAAGCAAATGGCTGATTCTCAGTATTATTTTCCTTGGCATCCCTTACGGAGTAACCATAGTCACCACAACTGCTAGAGAATTCTCAGCTTTTCTTCGCTCTGCCAAAGATTCTATGGCTATTTATATCCTTATAGCTTCCTACTTTTGTTTAAGATTTATACAATCTCTTACACCAGATATGCACCCAGATGCGCTCTGGTATCACCTCACAGCTCCAGAGTTTTGGTATCAACAAAATGGGTTCTTCTTTAACCCTAATGCTATTCAATTAACTCAAGCCTCTTTTTGGGATCTCCTTCATCTGTGGCCAGTTACAATATTTGGAGACTTAACTAGGTCGGCACTTATCGCTATCCATCTCTTTTCACAGTGGATAACCTTATTTATTGGTGTTGCAGGTACTATAGCCATACTTATAAAGCTGTTCAGAAAAATTATTCCGATACAAATCAACGATTCCTGGATAGCTTTATTAAGCCTTGCACTAATGACCACATCAGAACTTTCAACCTCAATGCCGACTCCTAAAAATGATTGGGGAGTAGCCCTTTGGTTTAGTGGTGGAGCCCTCTTTGCTCTCCATAAATCAAGAAAGACAGGGGCTTTTATGATAGGGCTAGCAACAGCAGCTAAATTTAGTTATGCAGTTCCAACTTTAGTTTTCTCTGTGCTATTCCTCCTAGCGACACCGAATCTCAACGCTGCAATTACTTACGGCCTATGTATTCTCCTACCAATCTCGATCGTATGTCTTAGAAACTTTGTCTGGACCGGGAATCCATTATTCCCCGTATTTAATTCAGTATTTCCCTCTTCCTACCTCCCTCAAGTTTGGGAAACAGCACTTACTTCGTACACTGAAATCAATAGATTCAATCTTAAATATTTTGTTAATGGCTGGTTTTCATTATTTCCACTTACTCAACTTACAACTTACTTAGTCCTTATCCCGAAGTCTTGGAAAAGAATCTCAGATAATAATATTAGTAAATCACTCTTTATCTTTCTTGTGGGCAGTTACATTCTCTTCACATTAATTAGTGGAGCAAGGACAGAGCTTAGGCTTGTCGGTATAACCTCTCTCTTAGTATCTGGACTCTCTGTTTATGCACTGTTTCTTTTAAAAACTCAGCCGATTATAAGAATACTTCCCGAGAAAATACTTAAGCTCTGCTTTGTTATCTATCTTATCGGGTTTTCTGAAACGCCTTGGAGGAACATTTATGGTGGAATCAACTCATATGATCCAAATAGACCAGTAAGGGAATCCTCGATTGGATTTATATCGGAAAATATTGAGCCACGTGCTAATGAGCGAATCCTTCTTACATACGAGACCGCTCTTTATTATTTATTACCAAGTGGTGCCGTACGCATATGGGATTCTTCAGTTATATCTAACGATCTTACTAAATACTCCTCACCAATAGAGTTAGTAGCAAAATTAGAAAATTACGGATTTAGGTACCTTTTATTAACCTCAGTAGTAATTGATAATTTTTATAATCAATCTTCGCTTGATGGTATTCTTAGCTTAGTAAATGAACATCCTGAATCAATAGTAGCTAGGCGGGGAGCAGATTCTATTATCGACTTAAAAATGCTTACTAGTGCTAAGAAAAGCTAAATAATAAAGGTAACCCGAGTGGCAACATTATCGAACCTGGATTAAGATACGCTTGCTCATGACCATACTATCGAAACTACGCATACCTGTTTTTTTCGACTTCTCTTCCCATGACAGAGAAGATCGATCCTCTTTCACTTTCTCTTTTGGTCTAGCTCTCTCAATTTTTGGACTACTATCCGGAACATCTCATTTTTGGTCTGCCGGAGGATTTGAATTCCTCTCTTCTTTTAGAAGTAGTTTAATCATCGGCACTCTTTTAATGGTTCTTGGATTATCCAAAACTTCCAACTGGTCACCTAGAGAGCTACTAAGCCCAAGTGGGTTAGCCATGGGTATGCTTATTGTTTTTCTATCTGATTGGATGAATAGAGGATACAACCTTCTACAAGGCCCAACGATTAGAGGAGAGATAATTCTCGGCGGCTTACTGTTTTGGTTTCTGAGAAAGCGGTTAACAGTATTTTTATCTATTCTTTTATTCCTCACTGTTCTTGTTCCTTGGTTCTCATTCATTGAAGAGAGCGCCGGAAGGCTTTTATTTTCAGATGACCATGCCTCCTTTGGCTTTAGGCTCAACATGCTTAAGGAGCATTTCCCAAATATTCCTTTTTTTAATCCGCTCTGGAATGCTGGTTTCGATGCCAGGGACTTTTTTGCAACCGGTTCCGTTGCAATCTACCTACTCTATTATCCGCTAATTGAATTTTTTAAAGTTGAATCTACCTACAACTTAATAGTTTGTTTATCTCTCTTTCTTGTTCCACCCATAGCAGCATATGCAGCGGCAACGGTAGCGGGCAGCAACAAAAAGGCCAGATTGATATCTGCCATTCTCTCAGTCGGTATAAGTCTATTTTGGTATCGCTGGGCCCTTAAATACGGAACTCTTGGATTCACTGTAGCAGTTGGGCTTATGCCGCTTAATATTGTGCTAACTGGTAAATTTCTTGAGTTTAAAGAGGAGCTATCAAGTAAGTTTCTCCTTCTTTATTTCTTCACACTCTCCATAACCCTCTTATGGCCTGGTTCTGCTACCATGCTAGTGCCGCTTATTTTATTTATGGTCGCATCGCTGCCATTAATATTAAAGGATAGAAAACGCTTAATTTGGTTGGTTGGGTTTATCTTTTGCCACTCTCTTTGGCTCGGTCCCTTTATCGCTGTTACAAAGATAGATAAGTTCCTGGGCTCCGCGGCACAGACTCTTCCTACCTCCGGTACCCAGAATCCAAACTTAACTAATGAAATTTCATCATCGAGTAAAAAAGTATTTAAATCCAAGGTTAGATCCATCTCCATAAACGAAGAGATAAAGCATTTACGAGAGCACTCGGTATCCGCCAACCCTCTTTTAATGTTCTTAGGAATTCCATTTCTATTCTTTGTTAAACATACAAAAGTCAGAAATCTTCTTTTGCTTCAAAGTCTCTGGTTCATTATAGCAGGTGGCATCCTGTATCCTCTCAAGCCACAACTAGAGCTTGATAGAATGCTAGTGGTATTATTTTTAACAAGCATAATTCCTGCGGGAATTGCTATCGAACGCTTGTTGACCGAAAACCTCGACAATAAATTGAGAGCTATACTTGCTTCCCTAGTTGCTGGTTTTCTTTTTGCCATCCCCTGGAGCACCAGCGTTATTACCAGGAATCGTTCCCCAGAAATATTTTATTTCGCCTCAGATATGCCCGGGCAAATGGCTGAGCAGATAAAACTTCATGCGGGTGAAGGGAGAGTGCTATTTTCTGGATTTGTTCTACAGGAATTTAGTGGAGGACACATCTCTCCACTCGCGGGCTGGACCAATCATCCACTAGTTACAGCCGCATTTTATCATACCGCCTGGTGGTATACTGATGTTATCCCAGAAAGCTTTAGAAGTCGTGGCGAAGAAGGGATTTCAGAGTTTTTAAATTTGTATAACGTCTCGGTCGTTGGAGCACATGAAAAATTCTGGAAGAGATATTTCAAATCACTACCAGATAAATACGAACTAATTTGGAGTTTTGAAAACTTCCAGCTATTCAAAAGAATTGGGTTTAATTCTTCTTATTTTATCGAAGGCTCTGGAAAAATTCTATCTCAGCCAACTGATGGCGTGTTAATGAAGCTTGAACAGCCCGATGCTGTTATTAAGTTTCATTATTACGATTTTCTCGAGGCTCCAGGTTGTCAGGTTGCTCCATTTGAAGCCGCTCCAGGAGTTATATTTACAAAGCTTTCAGGTTGTCCTGTTAATCAAGAGATTAAGCTTAAATCTATCGGTCCATGGATGAGGGTTAAAAAGTATGTCGAGTAACAAGGGGCGATATTTCTGGGGCACGATCGCTTTAGTAGCAACGTTACTTGCTCTCTCATTTCTGATTAAAGATATGTCCTTCCTAGCCACTGAATCTGCATCGGCCAGAGATATCCCTTTGAGTGACAGCTGGATATATCTTCTAAATTTTAGCAGTAATGCCTACTTCCCATGGAAGATCGATCCTATTTGGTTAAGGTTTGGTCTGCACCTCTCCGCTGTCAAGTATACCCTTCTTCACTACGGCATCTTCTCTATTGCTCTCTATGTTTTGCTCATCTTTAAGAGCAGCAAAAGTATTTCTGCATTCTTTCTCTCATTAGGAACTTTTTTGGGAGTTATCTTAATTTTTGGCTTAGATATCTCAATTGCTGGAATGCTGGCTTGGTTTCCCGCTGTAATCTTAGGCGTATACTTTTTTTGCTGGCAAACCCGGCAAAGTATTCTAACCGGGTTGATTCTAGCTTTTCTTAGTCTTCGTCTCTCTTCTGCCGGACTCTACCTCTCTCTAATTCCTGCTATTTTGGCGTTTTATTTAGGTGCGCCATTTAAATTCGTAACGAAGGAAAGGTTATTAGTAGCCGCTGCAATACTGTTTACTCCGGTGCTCTATCGACTTTTCTCGATCCCATTACTTCAATTTCCAGATTATCCAATTAGTAAGGGATCTCTAGTTCCTGATGATGGAATGCCAGGTCATATTCAAGCTCTCTTTGGTCCCTCCTCCCCTATTCAGTTTATAGATTATTCAAGTTTTCTTATTTCTACACTTCCACTTTTAATCTTAATTTCTCTACTTGGATTGTATCTTATAAAAAAACATCAGGTTTCAGAGAATTATAGAAACTCTCTCGCGGCATGTCTGATTCTTGTTTTTTTACAAATTATATTGCCAGCGCAACTCTCCGTTATCTCTCCGCTTGCTTCCCTGTCTAGAATTCTTCCAGGGCACTTCTTAGTACCACTTCCGTTAATTATTGCGTCTCTTTGTTACGTATTACTTTCAATCCTTCTCGTTGAATGTCGAGCCTCGGTCAAGGAAAAATTATTTGTTACGATTATAGTTCCTCTCACAATTTTTATTTTTAATGGCAACAACCACTCCCTGCCGTTAACAGCCTTATCTGATCAACAACAAGCTTTGTCTTTTTTAAATTCTAATAATGAGGCAGTAATAATTTCTCCTTCCTACTACCTCATCCGCCATGAGGGAGCGCACTCCATAAATAAGGACTGGGTTCTTAAACCAAGGCGCTCTATTAACCCGCTCCGCTGGGGGGCGTTAGTTACCACCTCTCACCAATCTGGAAACATTCCACAGATGCTTGATAAGAATAAAAATACTTTCTGGAGTACGAAATTAAGCAACCAAAATGGCGAAGAGTGGATCCATATAAAACTAGAGAATCCTCAGGAATTTGAGGGAATATCCCTGAATTTGGGCTCAAATACGACAGATTGGCCTAGAGGACTTGAAATCTTAGGTAAGGAAGACTGCTCCTCCCCTTCTCAACAAGACGCACGGAACAGTTATAACTCCCTATATCTGGCTAACCCGTGGTTAGGACCTATACTCCACTCAAAAAATGGATACCCATTCTATGGATCAAGATCCGTAGCCAAGGTAATATTCCCCCAGCCAATTAAGGCAAAGTGTATCTTAATTAAGCAGACCGGTTTAAATAAAGAAAAGCCCTGGTCAGTAGCTGAGCTTCGCTTCCTCGTTCCACAGAGATAAACATGACACAAACAATCGTATTAGGACCCGGCAAAGAACGTTCCGCCAAACGTTTTCATCCTTGGATTTTCTCTGGAGCTATAGCTCGCGCGCCAAAAAATCTTGTCGAGGGCGAGATAGTTAAAGTTGTATCAGCTGAAGATGAAGTTCTAGGATACGGATTTTTCGGGACAACTTCCATCGCCGTTAAACTTTGCTCCTTCGGAGATAATCCACCTTCCGCTGAGCTTTGGTTAGAAAAGATTAAAACTGCGGCCAATCTTAGAAAAGATCTCGGATTAATCGGTAATCCTGATACTACTATGTATCGGCTTATTAACGCCGAAGGTGACGGACTACCTGGACTTATAGTCGACGTATACGGCGATGCCACAGTAATACACTGCCATCATCGTGGATTTGAAGCGCTACAAGAACAGATCGTTAAAGCAATCTCTTTGGCACTGCCCAGAACACCAGAAATCATCTTCTGGAAAAATGTCGGGGGAGAATCTGAATCTGGCATTTATGTAAAAGGAGAGAGGCCGGCTGAGCACAAATGCTATGAACACGGTCATTCATTTTTGATTGATTGGGTTAGCGGACAAAAAACTGGATTCTTTATAGATCAGAGATCTAATAGACAGCTAATAGGATCTCTTTCAAAAGGAAAACGGGTACTAAATGCCTTCTCATATTCTGGAGGTTTTTCAGTATATGCTTTAAAAAATGGTGCTACTCAGGTTGATTCCGTGGACAGCTCTGACAAAGCAATTCAACTCTGTGAAAAAAATATAGCCATCAATGGTGAGTTTACTAATCATCGTTCAGTTAAAGCTGACTGCCTTACCTTCCTCCGTGATATCAATCATCGGTACGATTTAGTGGTCCTTGATCCACCAGCATTTGCCAAACATAAAAACGCAATTGATGGGGCTCTTTCTGGATACCGCGATATAAATAGATTAGCCATTAAAGCCTTGCCACCAGGTGGCCTGCTTGCGACTTTCTCATGCTCTCAATTAGTGTCCCGCGAAATGTTTAAAGAGTCAGTATTCTCTGCTGCGGCTCAGGCTGGTCGTCAAGTCCAGATACTACACCACCTTGCTCAATCAGAAGATCATCCGACCAGCATCTATCATCCAGAAGGTGAATACCTTAAAGGCCTCATCCTTAGAATCACTTATTAATAAAAAAGTTACCGTATTTGCATACTCAGAAAAACTACTTTCAACGTTGGAAGTAGGAAGTGGCAGAATTAAATCGGAAGATATTCGCAGAAAATATTTTTTAAAATAAATAATTATTTCAGGCTTTCTATATTGACACCGTTTTTTGTGAACATGGCCGTGAGAAAATAAATTATTTGTGACTGCCTCCTATAACTCCATAAACTTCCAATAAAAATAGATCGTAAAACGTGACGTAGATTTCGGGTACAGACGCGAGATCT
>CAZYRE010000014.1:2943-29379 GCA_964650155.1 uncultured Bdellovibrionales bacterium | reverse complement strand
GTGGCAGTTATGCCCCTTAAGACGATTGTTCCTACTCTTAAGCCAGTAAACTTTAAGGCAGGTGATAAGATTGTATATCCAGCACATGGTGTTGGCGAGATTACCGAAGTTAGAGTTAAGAGAATCGGTACAGAAGATCATAAGTTCTATGAAATTAACATTCTTGAGTCCGGTATGCGCATAATGGTCCCAACAGGCCAGGCTGATACTGTAGGCTTAAGAAAAGTGATTGATAAGATTACAATCCAGAAGATCTACAAGATCCTTGGACAGAGAAACGTAAAGGTTGATACGCAGACCTGGAATCGTAGATACCGTGAGTATACCCAGAAGATTAAGACTGGCTCTGTTTACGAGATGGCAGAAGTACTTCGTGATCTTACTGTTCTTGGAAAAGGCAAGGATCTCTCCTTCGGTGAGAAGAAGATGTTTGATACTGTGCGAGATCTTCTCGTATCAGAGATCGCAATTGCAAAGTCTCGTACTCAGGATAAGATCCTAGTTGAGCTTGCAGACATCATTGCAGCTTAATAGTTGAGTATATGAGCAACCCACGCGTCACAGCCATAATTCCGGCTGCAGGAACGAGCACGCGCATGGGGTTGAGTGTACCCAAGCCTCTTATAGAAGTCTGTGGTAGGCCGATACTTCATTGGACGTTAGATTCCATAACTAAAAGCGGCTTGGTTACTGACATAGTTGTCATGGTTCCGGCTAGTAATATTTCAGCGTTTAAGGAATCCCTTAATGGTTTCTCAAACGTGGAAATAGCTATCGGAGGCAGCACACGACAGGAGTCAGTTAAACTTGGGGTAGAACTCATTGGACAACGTAAGACAGTTCCTGATCTTGTGCTTATTCATGATGCGGCCAGATGTTTAGTAACGGCTGAATTAATTCAGCTCTGTATTGAGTCGGCTCAAGAAAATGGTGCCATAACCGCAGCCATCCCAGTGGTTGATTCTATAGTAGAAGTTAGTTCTACACTTAATATTGAGAAGTCTTTGCCACGTGAGAAATTATGGGCAGTACAGACTCCACAGATTTTTACTTATGATTTAATTTCTCGCGCACATACAAACGGTTCTCCTGGGGCTACTGATGATGCTTCTTTGGTAGAACCGCTTCATCCAGTTACTATAGTGAATGGAGATCCTGAAAACATCAAAGTGACAAGACCCTTGGATCTATTACTGGCAGCACAGATATTGAAATCTCGTGGTACCAATTAGATCGTAATCGGTATCTCTAGTCCGTCATAGGCCGGTTCTATATGGGCTGGAAGCCTGCTCTTTAATTCATCATAATCTAAATCGTGGGTCATGTGGGTGAGGTATGTTTTCTCGGCACCTAATTCTGTGGCCAGGGCTACAGCTTCATCAATAGTCAGATGGGTGCGGTGGGGTTTATTTCTTAGTCCGTCAAGGACTAGGAATTTAACTCCGCGAATTACACTCCGAGAGGCTTCAGGGATCTCTTTGCAATCTGTTGCGTATGCGACATCACCTATTCTAAAGCCAGTGACCGCAGTAACCCCATGCATCAACTTAAATGGTCGTATTTTAATTCCACAAATAGTAAATGGGGTGACTTCATCGATCTCATGCAGTGTTAGCTGCGCTAGAAGCCCACCCATATAATCTGGGTCAGGTTCAAATATATAATCAAAAAAATGTATGAGTCGCTTAAATGTTGTGGCTGATCCGTAACAAGGGATTATGTTTCTTGAGACGTAATTAAAACACCGTAAGTCATCTGTTCCCAAAATATGGTCAGCATGAGCATGGGTAAATAAAACGGCATCAATACGCCTAATATTATGAGTAAGACACTGAGAACGGAGATCGGTTGAAGCATCAATCAGGATATTCTCTGCCAAGTCTTTCATAATCACGGCAGAGGTTCTGGATCGTTGATTTTTCCCTTTTCCAGAGAGGCAAACTGGGCAATTACATCCTGGTAAAGGCACCCCAGTTGATGTTCCGCATCCTAAAATCTTAAGAATCATCTAAGTTAGCCTCTGGTTAGTTAGCATTTGGGCTAATAATCGTATTGACGTGAGCTAAGGTACAAAACTACCATCGGTAGGGCTAATAGTAGAAGAGCAGATTAGCCAGAATTTAAGGAGCACCAGATGTCAGATGAAAAGGAAGGCGGATTTAAGGTCGTAGATAGGCGTCGGATTGATTCTGAAGGTAATGACCGCGGTGCCGAGGAGCGAGAGACAAAGCCAGCGTCAAAACCTGTAAGTAAGACTCCCCCGACTGAATCACCTAAGCAGAATGCGGACATGGGAGCGATCGGATTCAGTGAATTCGTCATGTCATTTGCTACGCAAGCGCTAATGCAGTTAGGGCAGATGGATCCACCCCCTGGGGTGAGCATCCCTAAGGATGTTCGCGCTGCCAAGCAAACTATTGATATACTCCAGATGCTTGAAACTAAAACTAAAGGGAATCTTGATCAGAGAGAAGCCGCTCTAATTGAGGACATCCTCCATAATCTACGTATAGCTTTTGTAAATGTTACTCAGGGAAAGAAGTAGGAAAATAATGAAAATATATTCTGTTCATAGCGTTGCCCTATTATGTGCGGTTGTTTTTTCTAGCCAAACAGTTTTGGCAAAGGAGCCTCCTTACCTTGAGGGAAAACCGAACTATTCAATGAATACTGTGGCCATGCCGAGCTTCTCTGAGCTGGCAAAATTTGTTGGCGAATCAGTTGTTAATATCTCTGTAGAATCAAAAGAAAAGGAGCCTCAAACTGAAGAAGAAGAGGTTATTCCTGGGTTGCCATTCAAATTTAAGGGTGGGGGAGATCTGTCGTCTCTCGGTTCCGGTTTCGTGCTGAGTAAGGATGGGTACATAGTTACTAATAACCATGTGATCGAGAAAGCTGGCAGGGTAATTGTTCGATTTGTTGATGACAAAAATGAATATACTGCAACAGTTGTTGGAGTAGATCCTAAGACTGACCTCGCGCTTTTAAAGGTAGATGCCGATCATGAATTTAAGCCAGTTTATCTCGGTGATTCAGATTCAATAGAAGTTGGTGATTGGGTTATGGCTATTGGAAATCAGTTTCAATTAGGCCAAACAGTTACCGCTGGAATAGTTTCAGCTAAATCCAGGCGAGTTCCAAGAGGCGGGCCTTACGATCATTTTATTCAGACTGATGCTTCGATCAATCCAGGTAGCTCTGGAGGGCCATTATTCAACACACAAGGTCAGGTAGTTGGAATTAACACAGCTATTTTTAGCCCTGGAAAATCTCAGTTTGGTGGTACTGGATTCAATATCGGCATTGGCTTCTCTGTGCCGATCAACCTAGCTAAAAGTGTTTTGGTGCAACTCCGTGAAGCAGGAAAAGTTACTCGTGGTTGGTTGGGGGTTATCATACAGCCAGTAACCCCAGAAGTGGCACAAGTCATGGGACTCTCTGCCCCATATGGAGCACTAGTTTCTGATGTAATGCCGGCAAGCCCAGCTGGAAAAGTTGGATTCCAGAAAGGTGATATCATCGTGAAATATAATGACCATCAGATAAAGGAGAACGATGAGTTGCCCTTGATGGTGGCAGAAACAAAAATTGGTGACTCTGTTACTATTGAATTCATAAGAGAAGGAAAGACGCTTACTACGAAAGCGACGATAGAGAAGCTTGATGATAAATTGGGTGCAAAGCTTGAGGAGCCAACAGGAGAAGAGAGCTTTGATGAATTAGGCTTAAACCTTAAAGATCTAACAAGTGATTTGGCAGCCATTTTTAAGATACCTGTTACAAAGGGAGCTCTTATTCAAGCCATTAAACCGGGCTCTTTGGCAGAAAAATCCGGATTTTCCAGAGGAGACATTATTGAAGGGATCCAACTAAAGGGTGGCAGACTAAATACTGTAACTAAGAGCAATGAATTTCATGAGGTAATTAAGAAAATTAAGCAAAAAGAGCCATTTATGGTTCTCGTTCGAAGATTGGACAACAGATCGTCTGATTCGACTACAACTATATATTTGACGGTTAGCCCAAATTAAGCGCCAAGCTTTTGACACAACAGAAGAACTTTCTGAATCCTTCCAACTAAAGAAGTTGGCAGGATTCTAGCTATAGCCATAGTAACTGACCGATCCACGGCAATTTTAGCCGCTGGATCTAAGTGGTTTTGTCAGTTGACGGAGGTTGTAAGCAATGGGCCAGGAATTAAAAACAGATGATCAGTTAATTCAGGATTTCCTGAAGGGTGATACCCAGAGCTTCGAAGAAATTTTAAGTCGGTATAGCACAAAAGTCTTCAACCTTGCTTTCCGTTTGACCAAGAATCATGAAGATGCCGAAGAGGTTTTGCAGGATGTCTTCACCACAGTATTTAAAAAAGTAAATAAATTTGAGGGTAAGGCCGCGTTTTCAAGTTGGGTATACAGAGTTACTGTTAACTCAAGCTTTATGAAATTGCGAAAGCGTCGTCGTTCTCGCACCGTGTTTATTGAGGATATGCCACCTGCTGATAGAGAAACCTGGATAGCTGAAGACACAGAGCAAGTTTCTGCGCTTGATGAGACATTTAAATCAGAGGTTCGAACTTTACTAGAGAAGCATATTCGCACATTGCCAGATGATTACCGAGGAGTCTTCGTACTTCGTGATATCGATGGATTCACCAATCGCGAAGTAGGGAAGTTACTGAACCTCTCCACCCCAGCCGTAAAATCCCGGCTACATCGAGCACGATCATTGTTAAAGCGTCGGATTAAATCCTTCTTTAAAGATGCCCAGCAGCGGGCCGAGGACCTAGAGGCAGTGCAGGGGGAGTGATGCTGGGAAAGTTGCGGGTCTTAGCTTGTCCTGATAATAAGTTAAGGTAACTTATTATCTATTTATCAAAGACTAAAATGTCGACTCGGATTTCTTTTTTTCATTCTGCTTTTACAATTATATTACTTTTTTGTTTGTCTGGTTGTACTAAATCTGAGAAGCCGAATGTTGTTCTTTTAGTGATAGACACATTACGAGCTGATTATCTTCCTGTGTATGGAAGCAAGAATACTGAAGCCCCCTTTATTACTAAATTAGCAAATGAGGGGGTGGTTTTTGAAAATTCATTTTCAACATCGTCTTGGACGGCTCCTGGAACTGCTTCTATTCTAACAGGACTGTATCCATTGCAGCATGGTGTTTTGATGGGGCGACGATCAACCAAGAAGTTAGTCGGCCGAGATTCAGAGATGAAGCTTAATAAACTTCCACAATCAGTTGAAACAATCGGCGAAATAATGAAACGTGCCGGATATGTCACGTTTGGTGCGGCTGATAATGGGAATATTAGAGAGGATGGCGGGTTTGCTCAGGGTTTCGATCATTTTGTGACATTTCAGAATAAAGGCGGAGAGAATTTAAATAAGCAAATAAAAAGTTGGGCTTCTAAAATAAAAAAATCAAAGAACTACTTTTTGTATATGCAGTACATGGATCCACACCATCCTTACGAAGAGCATAAGCCCTGGTTTAAAGGGGAAAATGAACGAGGGATTAAAAGAGCATCAAGTGCTTATCGAAGTGAGATAAGTTTTACTGATACTAAGATAGAAGAGTTATATAAAGAATTCGGATGGGATAATAATACAATCGTAATTGTTACCGCAGATCATGGAGAAGAATTCGGAGAGCATGGATCCGCTGGACATGGCAAAACTTTATACAGTGAAGTTGTAAGAACCCCTTTAATTATTCATTATCCAGGAAGCAAAGTTAAACCTGCTAGAGTTGCTGAGTATGTAAGTGGGGTGGATATCGTTCCTACTATAGCTAGCTTTGTAGGAGTGGATGTCGCAGATAGTGTACAAGGCATAAGTTTAAAACCACTTTTGGAGAAAACTAGAGCCGAAGAGAATCGAGACGTTTATAACCATCTTTGGAAGAAGCAGAAAGCTGGATGGATACTAGAGATTAAATCTTTAGCTGAAGGAGACCACCGCTTAATAGAATCTAGTCGGAAAGGGAAACAGTATCTTTATAATCTACGCACAGATATTCATGAAAAGAGAAATATTGCTGGTAAAAATCCAAATATTGTCACTAGTCTAAAGAAGAGACGAGAAGATTTAGAATCAGGATTCCATGTTTACGAGCGGGAATGGATGCCTATACCGTTAGATGAAGAGGATTTTGAAGAGTAGAAATCTTTTACCTCTTTCCAATTAATTGCGCTTCTTAGTGCAGCCAGATATCCGATTGGCAAAAGTAGTATAGGTAGGAATGGAATGATTGCTACAATGGAGCCGAGTGCTCCAAGTGTAATTACTGGTAGAAAGTGTTGACGAATTATTTTGAAACGTTCAGTAAATCTTAAGCCAATTAGAGTCAGTGGAAGATCGAAAATTTCAAAACCAAGGAGTAAGGAACCTAAAAGGAATGAAATTGGAGTAAGTAGGGGAATAAAAGCTGTAATAATAATGATTACCCCTAGGATAGTGAACAGAATTAATTTTCTTGATTCATCCTTAAGGCTTCTCATTAAGCTGTTTACAAAAGACGGAGAGTGAAAAGGGGTCTGACCCCTTTTTCTTAATGCTTGTTCGATGAAGAGCTCGACGAAGAACCCTGTCAGTACCATTATCGCAGTGTAGGCACCGATTACGGAACCGAGCCCAGAAATAATAAGAGTTGCCAGATAAGCTAAGCCACCACCGAGCCAGCTGATTACGGAGATAATGAATCCTGGCCAATTTGTGAGTTCAAAGGTGAAGTAATTTGAAAAGATCGGAAACAAAATTTCCCAAAGAACGGTGAAAATTAGATACCCGCTGCCGAGCCCAACGATGTATTGTGGCAATAGGTAAGCCCAGAGCTTTGGTGAGATAACAATTTCGCCGAAAGCGCCGATCACTTCTGCAGGAATTTTGATCGCTTGAGATAATTGTCCGCTTGATTTTAGGGTACTCATTGCCCGACTCCTCGCCAAGCTCTACTTGATATAACTAACCAAACAAACAAAAGAAGACCCCCAGCTCCAGCTAGATATTGTCCACCGACAATTACAACCTCATAAAAATCAACTCTACTTCGGACACGTGCTATCTGAGTGCGGTAAGAATCTGTTGATATATATCGATTAATTGAGGGAAGGGATGAGACTTCAGGGTTCTGGGGTAAGCTAGAGGACGAATTTGCTAGAACCTGTAGGTATTCCGAGGTTTTAAATTCACCATAAATGATATTTCCAGTGCCCAAAATAATAAGTCCTAATCCTGCTCCTAAGGTAAATCGGCGAATGTTTGTGCTTTGATTACTCATAGGCCCTGGCGTGAATAAAAACTCTGCCTAATATTAGGCATGTGAAGCGTAGATTAGAAGCCGGTTTAGGCAAATTAACACTCCTAGTTTTTGGTACTCTTCTGGCGGTAGTTGTCTACTGCGCCTCTGAGATTTTACCTTTTTATTACTATTACTACGAGCTGGATAACGATATCTATTCAGTTTCTGTTGTGGCAGATCAGTATACTGATGATGAGATTCGCCAGAAGATACTACAACGGATTAAAGAGCTAGAAATTCCTGCGGATCCAGAGTCCCTAATTATAGAAAGAAACACAGAAGACATTAGGATCGCGATTAAGTATGAGGAAGAATTTTACATAAGGTACAAGGGTAAGTACCACACGATTCACGTCTTTCCCTTTAAAATTGATATAGTAACTCGGTATTGATCAATCTGAGCCTCTTAGGATAAGGTCCGTGGAGCAAATGAGCTCCCTTTAAGTGCGAAACTGAGAGTTCGCGAAGGTGAGACCGAGAACTGTTTGGTGTATTTCTAATTACATCATCGTTTCACCGAGTCTGCATTCTTCGCCTACCCGAAACTAATTTCGCGTTTTTAGTCAGTTGAGACTCTGGCTTACAGACTGAAATTTTTGCAGCGAAGATTTGAAAATGAATGAAATAAAAATACCTGAAACTTGGAAACTAGTTGTAGATAGCGAGACAATCAATCGCTGCATCTCTCGGATCAGTTACGAAATAATAGAGCGGAATCATGACCTGTCCCAGGTAGCACTAGTCGGTGTGCGAACTGGTGGGGAATATCTAGGTCGAAGAATTCAAGAGCGCATTGAAAAGATTGAGAAGGTTAAAGTTCCATTTGGTGTAATTGATATCACTTTATACCGGGACGATCTTTCATCCTTTGATTCTCAGCCGATGTTACGTGGTACAGATCTGCCATTCTCTATCGATGGCAAAACGATAGTTTTGGTGGATGATGTGCTTTACACTGGTCGCACCGTAAGGGCCGCACTAGATGCTCTAATTGATTTTGGTCGGCCAAAATCAGTCCAGTTAGCTATCCTTGTCGATAGAGGCCACAGAGAACTGCCGATCAGGCCAGATTATATTGGTAAGAATATACCAAGTAATTCTACTGAGTCTGTGCACCTGAGACTTAGTGAGCAGGGATATCAGGATGGTGTTTATCTTGAAAAGAAGGTTAGACACTCCGAAGATAAAAAACGGGAGGCTCGTCCATAAATATGCCACGACACCTTGTTGGAATAGAAAACCTGACTAAAGAAGATCTGATTTCATATCTGGATAGTGCGCAGGCTTTCGTCGAAGTTTCAGAAAGAGATGTAAAGAAAGTTCCTTCTCTAAGAGGTCGAACGATCGTTACGCTTTTTAGTGAACCAAGTACCCGCACAAGAATAAGTTTTGAAATTGCGGCACAAAGATTATCTGCCGATTGGGTTAGTGTAGCTGTGAATGAAAGTTCTTTAGTTAAGGGCGAGACCCTTTGGGATACCGCTCAAACACTAGAAGCCATGGCTCCTGATGTTTTAGTAATGAGACACAAGGAGAGCGGTGCGGCTAGATATCTAGCTAATCGACTACATAAGACCGCAGTGGTAAACGCTGGGGATGGGATGCATGAACATCCAACTCAAGCACTTCTTGATTGTTTGACTCTAAGGCAGAAATTCGAGCAGAAATTTAATGGTAAATTAACAGTCGCAATAGTTGGTGACATTCTCCATTCAAGAGTCGCTAGGAGTAATATATACGCTCATAGATTATTGGGTAATTCAGTAAGATTAGTAGGCCCACCTACTTTATTGCCAAAGTCTTTCTCTAGTGAGCAGGCCTTTGGAAATGAAAAGTTATCGATACATCACAACTTGAGAGAGGGGATTGCAGGTGTTGATGCAATTATTTGCCTCAGGATGCAGCTTGAAAGACAGGAAGGTTTCTTTGTGCCTTCCCTTAGAGAGTATGCACGAAACTTTGGTTTGACTGAGCAAGTTTTAAATGAATGCTGCCCTAAAGCTATAGTTTTACATCCTGGCCCGGTTAATAGAGGCGTTGAGGTGGCTGGGGAAGTTGCCTATGGTTCACGCTCGCTTGTGAATAAGCAGGTATCTAATGGTGTTGCGGTCAGAATGGCAGTGCTTTTTTATGCAGCAACTGGTGGCAGAGGAGTTGAAGGATGAGAATTCTTATTTCGCGTGGAACCATAATCGATCCTTCGACAAATCGTGATGGAGAAGGAGATCTTTCTATTCGTGATGGAATTATAGAGGATGTTCGCAGTATCGGCGGTTTCAGCAAAGATAAATTCGATGAGACAATTGATGCTTCCGGACTTTGGGTGGTGCCAGGTCTGATAGATATACACGTCCATTTCCGTGAGCCTGGATTTGAGAAGAAGGAGACCGTTCTGACTGGTTCAAGAGCAGCAGTATTAGGGGGCTACACGACGGTTTGCTGTATGCCAAATACCAATCCAGTTAACGATTCCTCCTTTGTTACGCGGTACATCCTCGAGCGAGCGCGGGAAGCAAATCTTTGCAAAGTTTTGCCAATAGGTGCGGTAACAAAAAGTTCTCAAGGAAAGGAGATGGCGCCTCTTACAGAGTTGGCTGAGGCCGGATGTGCAGCATTCTCAGATGATGGCGAGCCCATTTATGACTCTGGACTTATGCGCCGAGCACTTGAGTGGTCATCGATGCTTGGTAGAGTAATCTCGTGTCATGAAGAGGATAAGTGCCTCTGTCGTGGTGGCGCAATGAATGAAGGGCCAACCGCTCTAAAGCTTGGAATACAAGGTATTCCAAGCATTGCTGAAGAAGTAATGATTGCTCGTGATATCGAATTAGCTAGATATACCGACTCCCGTGTCCATATTTGCCATGTATCAACTGCACGTGGACTAGAGTTAATACGGCGTGCGAAGAATGATGGTATTAAGATTACATGCGAAGTGACCCCACATCACCTCCATTTAACGGAGAGTGCCGTTGGGGAATACGATACTAATGCAAAGATGAATCCGCCTCTTCGTTTTGATGAAGATGTTATGGCGCTACGAGAGGGACTTCAGGATGGTACGATCGATGCTATAGCGAGCGATCATGCTCCTCATGAGGCAGATAGTAAGATTGTTGAATTCTGCAAAGCCACAATGGGTATCTTAGGACTGCAAACAAATCTTCCACTTTCTCTTGAGTTTGTACGGAATCGAACAATTTCTCGGATAAGACTAATTGAGTTACTTTCCACAGGCCCAGCACGAGCTTTCGGATTAAGTGCAGGAACTCTGGGAAAAGGAGCGAGCGCTGATATTACCATCATAGATCCTGAAGCTAGCTGGAATCTTGATGTGGGTAATATAGTTTCTAAAAGTCATAACTCTCCGTTTATCGGGCAAACGATGACCGGAATGGCCAGAGAAGTTTGGGTTAGTGGAAGTCAGAAAGTAAAAGGGGGGAAATTGTGTCAGGTCTAATAAGGACAAAGAAAGAAAAGGCAGTTCTGGTCCTGGCGGATGGTAGAGAATTCCATGGATATGGGTTTGGTGCTCTCCGAGATGTTACTTCTCCTACTTGGGGTGAGGTTGTCTTCAATACCTCCATGCTTGGTTATCAAGAAATTCTTACCGATCCAAGTTATGCCGGTCAGATAATGTGTTTCACTAATCCACATATCGGTAATGTTGGCTGCAATTCCCTTGATGTTGAAAGCAGCAAGATGCATGCAGAAGGTTTAGTCATCAGAGAGTTGAGTAAACGAGTTTCTAATTTCAGATCAGAACAATCTTTAGAAGAATATCTTAAGAATGAGAAGCGCATGGGAATTTACGGAATAGATACTCGTGCCCTTGTTAGATATCTTAGAGATAATGGAGCTCAAGTTGGCGCCTTAGCTGTCGGTGGAAAAGAGGAAGTTACTAAATTAAAAGAATTTGCTGCATCGAAAGATTATGGTGCCGTTGATTTTGTAAAGGCTGTTTCGTGTACTAAGCCATATGTCTGGTCTGAATTGCCTTGGAATAGTAAACGGAATGAATATTCAAAAGTAGATGAGAAGACACTTCTTGCAAGACCACACGTTGTAGCTGTTGATTGTGGGATCAAATATAATATCTTGCGACTTTTAACCTCAGTTGGTTTTAGAGTAACCGTTGTTCCTAGCTCCTATAATGCCAAGCAAATTCTAGAATTGAAGCCTCGAGGGGTATTTTTATCGAACGGACCGGGAGATCCTGCAAAATTGAGTGGTCTGGTTGCTATGACTAAGGAGCTTTTGGGTAAAGTCCCAATGTTTGGAATATGTCTTGGTCATCAAATTATGGGCCAAGCTCTTGGTGGCAAAACCTTTAAGTTAAGATTTGGTCACCGTGGTGGTAATCATCCAGTCAGAAACGACTTAACAAACGTGATTGAAATCTCCGTTCAAAATCACGGCTACGCTGTGGATCCTTCAAGCTTGCCACGTGATGCCGGAGTCAGTCATATAAATTTGAATGATAGAACTGTAGAAGGTCTTGACCTGCCTAAGCACAAAGCCTTTTCTGTTCAGTATCACCCGGAATCTTCTCCAGGCCCTCATGATGCAGAGTATCTCTTTAAAAGATTTTATGATCTGGTGAACCATGCCGCGACGTAATGACATTAAAAGCATTCTAATAATTGGATCTGGTCCGATTGTGATTGGACAGGCTTGTGAATTTGATTACTCAGGAACACAAGCCATTAAGGCTCTCAAGGAAGAGGGATATAAGGTCATCTTGGTTAATTCCAATCCAGCAACGATCATGACCGATCCTGAATTTGCTGATCGAACTTATATCGAGCCTCTTACGCCGGAATTTGTTGAAGAGATCCTGGCCAAAGAAAAGCCTGACGCAGTTCTTACCACGATGGGTGGTCAAACTGCGCTTAATCTAGCTCTGACTTTAGAAGAGCGAGGAGTTTTTGAAAAGTACGGTTGCAAATTAATTGGGGCAAACGTCAACTCTATCCGCATGGCTGAGGATAGAGATCTTTTTCGTAAAGCCATGGATGAAATAGGACTTGAATCTGCTAAAAGTGGCATAGCGCATACCTTAGCTGAAGCAAAAGAAGTAGTTAAAAAAATCGGTTTGCCCTGTGTAATTAGACCTTCCAGAACGCTAGGCGGTAGCGGAGGTGGTATTGTTCGTACGGCTGAAGAGTTTGAACCGAGAGTCATCGCTGCACTTACAGCTAGTCCAAATAGTGAAATCCTTGTTGAGGAATCGCTGCTTGGTTGGAAAGAGTTTGAATTGGAAGTGATGAGGGATGCAAAGGATAATGTCGTCATTGTTTGTCACATCGAGAACTTTGATCCAATGGGAGTTCATACAGGAGATTCTATAACCGTAGCTCCTATTCAAACACTGACTGATAAGGAATATCAGAAGCTTCGTGATGCTGCGATTAAGATAATGAGAAAAATCGGAGTAGATTCTGGAGGCTCAAATGTTCAGTTCGCGCTTAATCCAAAAGACGGTCGGATTATTGTTATAGAGATGAATCCGAGAGTTTCAAGAAGTTCAGCTCTAGCTTCTAAAGCTACAGGATTTCCAATAGCCAAAATCGCTGCGAAACTTGCCGTAGGCTACAGCCTTGATGAAATTAGAAATGACATCACCAAGGAAACCCCATCATGTTTTGAACCATCAATAGATTATGTAGTGGTTAAGATCCCTCGATTTAACTTCGAGAAATTTCCAGGCGCTGATAATTCCTTGGGTACTCAGATGAAATCTGTTGGTGAAGCCATGGCATTCGGCAGAAATTTCTCGGAAGCACTGCAGAAAGCGATGAATTCATTGGAGTTGGATTCTTCTGGATTTGATCGACATAAGCTAGTTGAAGGACTCAGTTGTTCTGAGATGGTTGAGAAAGCTAAGCGGGCCTCTCCAGAAAGATTGTGGATCGTAGGAGAAGCATTCAGAGCTGGCGCAACGGTTGAAGATCTCTACAAAGCTACAGCGATTGATCCCTGGTTCTTGGAAGAGGTTAAATCCATAATCGACTTGGAGAAAACAATCACCCGAGAATTAATCAGAGATAATGATTCATTTAGAAATTTGAAAGAACAAGGGTTCTCAGATAGTCGTATTGCAAAACTTACCAACCTTACTTTTGATGAGGTTGCTAGTGAAAGAAAACGGCAATCTCTACTTCCAATATATAAAACTGTAGATACATGCGCAGCGGAATTTGTTGCCAATACTCCTTACCTATACTCTAGCTACGATCAAGAGAGCGAATCTCCACCATCAAAGCGTAAGAAAGTAATGATTTTAGGTTCTGGTCCAAACCGAATCGGTCAAGGGATAGAGTTCGATTATTGCTGCGTTCACGCCGTTTTTGCTCTCAAAGAAGAGGGATACGAGGCAATAATGGTAAATTGTAATCCTGAAACTGTCTCTACTGACTACGATATCAGTGATAGACTTTATTTTGAGCCACTTACATTAGAAAGTGTGCTGGCAATTGTTGAAAGAGAGAAGCCCGACGGCATTATCGTTCAGTTTGGTGGCCAAACTCCACTTAAGTTAGCAAGTGAACTTCAAGCCAGAGGTGCTCCTATTGTAGGAACATCAGTTGCTTCTATCGATATCGCTGAAGATAGAGAATTGTTCACTCATCTGATTAATCGCCTAAAGCTTAGACAGCCTCAAAATGCTACCGCAAGGTCAGTAGGTGAAGCTGTAGATAAGAGTCGCGCTATAGGATTCCCCCTAATGATTCGTCCGTCCTTTGTCTTAGGCGGTCGAGCTATGCGCGTTATTTATAATGAACAGGAATTAATAGAGTACTTCACGCAAGGTGTGGAGGTTTCTAATTCTAGACCTGTGCTTTTAGATAGGTATCTTCGAAACGCAATAGAAGTAGATGTCGATGCAGTTTCTGATGGGAAAGATGTTGTTATCGCTGGAGTCATGGAACATATAGAAAGAGCTGGTATTCACTCAGGTGATAGCTCTTGTGCTACTCCACCTCCAACTTTACCTCCTGAAATTCAAAAAGAGTTGTGCCGACAAGCTGACCTAATCGCTCGGGAGTTAAATGTTTGTGGATTAATGAATATCCAGTTTGCAGTTGATTCTAATGGATTGATCTATGTTCTTGAAGTTAATCCGAGAGCATCGAGGACTGTTCCGTACATTAGTAAAGCAACTGGAATCCCTTGGGCTAAGGTCGCTGCAAAACTTATGATCGGAAGAACATTGAAGGACCTTGGAATTACTTCTGCACCAACTTTGCCATTTACTGCAGTTAAAGCTGTAGTCTTCCCATTTCATAAATTTGAAGGTGTAGATAGAATTTTAGGTCCTGAAATGAAATCTACGGGCGAGGTAATGGGTATAGATATGTCTTTTGGCGGCGCTTTTTGTCGTGCTCAATTTGCTGCCTATAATAACCTACCTGATTCCGGGAAAGTTTTTCTCAGTTTGAAGGATGACGATAAATCTGAAGCGCTAGTAATCGCACCAAAATTACTTCAAATGGGTTTCAGCCTGATTGCAACTAAAGGAACTGCTTCGTTTTTAAAGGAAAATGGTATTGCCTGTGATCCAGTAAATAAAGTACGGGAAGGGTCCCCTCATGTGGTAGATCTACTTAGGAGTGGTGAGATCTCAATGGTGATAAATACTCCTGAGGGAAGTGGAACATTTATGGATTCAAAATCAATCCGATTGACAGCCCATGATTTAAAAGTTCCAACCTTTACTACTATGGCAGCTGCATCAGCTTCTGTAGAAGCCATGCGTATTATAAAAAACAGTAAAAAATTTGGCGTTAAGTCTCTCCAAGATTATTTGGAGATGGTTGGCGTATCAGTTCAACAGGCAGCATAATATACGGAATTTATGAGTGTAAAAGTACCGATGACACCGCGGAGTTATAATTCTTTGCGGCAAGAATTACAGAAGTTAAAAGCCTCTAGGCCCGAACTGGCTACTGCAATTGAAGTCGCCAGAGAGCACGGTGATATTAGTGAAAATGCTGACTATGATGCAGCTAAAGAAAAATCTGGAATGGTAGAAGCGAAGATCCGAGATATCGAAGCTAAATTAGCTCATGCTCAGGTGATCGATCCTCGTCAAATTACGGATCCACAAAAGGTCATGTTTGGTGTCTCTGTTAGAATTACCAATCTTGATACCGAGGAAAAGAAGGTTTTCATGCTGGTTGGAGCTGATGAGTCAGATGTTCAGAAAGGTCGAGTATCATTTGAATCCCCTATAGGGAAAAGCCTAATTGGAAAAGCTGAAGGTGATATCGTTACTATTCAATTACCTGGTGGTCGAGCTGAATATGAGATTGTAGAAATTTTCGTAGAGTATGAAGAGGAGGAGGTTGAATCATGAGTTTAAATAGTATTTATATAGTTGCCGCGAAGAGAACTGCAATCGGTCGTTTTGGTGGAGCCTTGCTTGATTCTACCCCAGCAGAATTAGGATCTATAGTTACTAAGGGTGCACTTGAAGCTACAGGCAAATCTGATGCGCTGAAGGGAGAGATTTCAGAGGTAATTATTGGAAATGTTCTTGGCGCAGGTCATGGAATGAATATTTCACGACAGGTATGTCTAAAGTCAGGTTTACCTGTTTCAGTTCCAGCGTTCACAGTCAATAAAGTTTGTGGCTCAGGATTAAAAGCCGTAACCCTAGGATGTCAAAGCGTAGCTTTGGGTGATAGTGAATTGGTTGTAGCAGGAGGCGTTGAGAGCATGTCATTAGCTCCTTTTGTCTCAACTGGCACGAGATGGGGAGCCAAGCTAGGGCACACTGAATTAAAGGATCTAATACTTCAGGATGGCTTAACAGATGTTTTTAATTCCTGTCATATGGGAATTACTGCCGAAAATCTCGCTTCAAAGTATAAAATATCGAGACAAGATCAAGATTCATTTGCTCTTGAAAGTCAGCGGCGTGCAGCTGAAGCAATAAAGGCTGGAAGTTTCAAAGAGGAGATTATTCCTGTGCCGCTTCTTAAGCGAGGTAAGCAGGTTGGCGAGTTTTTAGTTGATGAACACCCTCGAGCAGATACTACGATGGAATCCCTTTCATCATTGAAGCCTGCATTTAAGTCAGACGGTAGTGTTACAGCTGGAAATGCTTCAGGCATTAATGATGGAGCTGCGATTGTTGTCTTAGCTAGTGAGAGCGCTGTAAAGAAACATGCTCTTAAACCAATTGCACGAGTACTTGGATGGGCCTCTGCTGGAGTCGAGCCGGAATTCATGGGGATGGGTCCGGTTGGCGCAGTACAGCAGCTGTGTAGTAAAACAGGAGTGAAGCTAAACGATGTCGATGCAATTGAAGCAAACGAAGCTTTTGCCGCACAAGCATTGGCTGTTAGCCGCGCTTTAGAACTAGATCCTAACAAAACAAACATTTGTGGTGGAGCAATTGCTCTTGGTCATCCAATCGGAGCAAGTGGAGCTAGAGTTTTGGTGTCCCTTATCCATATTCTTAAGAGAGGCAATCTGAAAAAAGGTATTGCCACTCTGTGCGTAGGTGGCGGGCAGGGAATTGCAATAATGATAGAACGAATCTAACAGGAGAAGTTTATGACCACAGTCGCAGTTATTGGAGGCAGTGGCCTATATAATTTTCCTGGGTTGAAAAACACAACAGTCGAGAAAATCACTACACCATTTGGTGATCCCTCTGAAGAATTGATTGTTGGTGAAATCGCCGGTGTCAAAGTAATATTTTTAGCCAGACACGGGAAAAAACACACAATTCTTCCAAGTGAAATTAATTTCAGAGCTAATATTTACGCCCTAAAAAAACTCGGCGCAGAATGGTGCATCGGCATCGGTGCCGTCGGAAGCTTAAAGGAAGAGTGTGCTCCTGGGCACATGGTAATTCCAGATCAAGTGATTGATTGGACCAAGGGTAGGGTAGGCTCATTTTTTGGTGAGGGCATAGTTGCTCATGTCAGTATGGCCGATCCGTTTTGTCCTGTCCTACGTAAGAATTTAATTTCTTCGGCAACAAAAATTCTTGGTGTGGCAAAAGTGCATCAAAGTGGGACCGCTATCTGCATAGAAGGTCCAACATTTTCTTCGCGGGCCGAATCCCATCTTTATCGTAGTTGGGGTGCCACCATTATTGGAATGACCAGTATGCCAGAAGCAAAACTAGCCCGGGAAGCAGAGATAGCTTATGCCTCTCTCAATTTGGTAACAGATTACGATTGTTGGCGAGATAGTAATGAAGCCGTTGATTCTGCTGAGGTAATAAAAGTTCTACAAGAAAACGCATCAAAGGCACAGGAAGTTGTAAGAGATATCATTGCAAATATCGGTAAAACTGCCCCATCTAATTTAGCAAAAGAATCATTGAAGCATGCTATAGTTACTCAGTTTCGCGCAGTAGATTCACAAACATTAAATGAACTACGACCTATTATCGGGAAGTACGAGAACAAGTCGTGATATCGCAGGATACGATTTCTAAAGTTAAGGATAAGGCTAATCTAATAGAGATTATAGGGGAGAGTGTATCTCTTCGTCGGCAGGGTCGTAACCTTGTTGGGTTGTGTCCATTTCATTCCGAAAAATCTCCCTCATTTATGATTCGTGATAGCGGTGAGAGCTATTATTGCTTTGGTTGTGGAGCAAGTGGCAACGTCCTTAGTTACGTAATGCAAACTCGTGGACTCTCTTTCCCCGAAGCAGTTGAAGAGTTGGCTTCCCGGTATGGCGTAGAGATCGTTTATGAAAGTGGCACAAAAGAAGGGAAGAAACCCCCTGGCGAAGGGGAACTTCTTTATAAAATAAATCATTTAGCTCAGTCTTTTTTTACTGAGGAGTCACGGCAGGCTCCACAGATATTTAAAAAATACACGGAAGAAAGACACCTGGTAGGAGAAGTCGCCCAAACCTTTGGAGTTGGATATGCTCCTGAGCGCGGTGGGATCGTAGATTTTTTAAGGTCTAAAAAAATCGATGATGAAGCGATGATTCGTGCAGGCTTAGTGCAGCGAAATCAGATGGGAAAGCTGATGGATCGCTTTCGGGCCAGAGTAATTTTTCCAATCTATGTAGATGGAAAAAGGATAGCTGGTTTTGGTGGCAGGATTTTACCTGGACTTCTTGATGCCGATCGGGAAAAGAGATCACCAAAGTATTTGAACTCACCGGAAACTGAAATCTACAAGAAAAGTAAAATTCTCTTTGGCTTGCCTCAGGCTAGTAAAGCTGTTCGAGAGAACGGCAGTGTATACCTTGTGGAAGGATACGTTGATGTAATTGGCCTGTGGAGAGTTGGTGTTCATAATGTAGTAGCAACTTGTGGAACCGCAGTTACAGAAGAGCATATTAAGAGGATCTCACATCTGGCTAAACGTTTGATCGTGCTTTTTGATGGAGATCAAGCTGGTCGTGCTGCTGCTGCTAAAATGTATCCTTTAACTGTAAATAGTGGTCTTGATGTCTTCGCAATTTTCCTCGATCCAGAGGATGATCCAGACACCTTCGCTGAGAAACATGGGGATAAGACTGGACAGGTACTTGAGGAGATCAAAAAAATTCCTCTCTTTGAATGTTATGTAGAGTCCCTAATTGATGAATATGGTGGAACTAATATTGGAGCAGCCGCAAAAGGTAAGATTGGTGCCGAGCTTCAGAAACATTTGAGTCGTATTGAGAATCAGATTGAGAGAGCATCCTTAACGGATGCTGCGGCGATGAAGTTAAAAATTAGAACTGAAGAGCTTGCTTCTTTTGTGGCAAGAGCTCCAACCGATCAACCTAAATTACCCGCAACTAGTGACTCTAAGGAGGCAGTATCTAATGCCTTAGTGACTGTAACTTCTTTACCAAAAGCAGATCAGGAACTCCTTAGAGCAGTTATTGCTGAGAGAAGTCTAATAGAGGAGGCGCTTTGTAGTCCTATCGTATGCTCTTCGGCGCACAGTATGACTGTTAGGTTCTTAGCTGGCATTTCGGCAATTTTAGGGACTGAACATGACGATGGACACAAAAAACAGGCCTTAAAAGGGTTCCTTCAAGCCTTAGGGGATGATTGGGTAGATCTATGGAGATCTGCCTTTAAAATGGGGGAAGATAAGCGTTCAAATCCAACCAAGGTTTATAAGGAATGCCTCTCTACATATGAAAAAAGTCAATTAAAATCGGAGGTTAGCTTACTTAGTACAGAATTAGCGGGAAATTTAAGTGAGGATGAGAAGGTAAAATTAGCCCAAAGGAAGCTCATGTTGGATAGGCGACTAAAAGAGATTTCTCTAACTTAGCCTATACTTTGGGGCTTGCTGGGGTAGCGTTGAAACTTGACCTATGTCATCATCCCGCCTTGATTTTTCATAACAGCGGAGGTCCCTATATCTAAAGCCTGAGAGTGTGGTTTTTGCTCAGGCGATGCGTTTAAAGATGTAGGTGGCTAATCATAATTAATCAGCAAGGATCCAGAACCTGTGAAGGGCAAAACAAAGAATCTACCGAAGCCGAAAGGAAAAAAAGTTGACTTTAGTCGTAGCAACCTAAAGGCAGCTAAAGCTGCTGTACGAGGTCGTGCTGCTGCGAGTGAGGCCGCAGAAGCTGCCACTTCTAAGAAGCGTGGTCGCTCTGGACGAGAGGAGCCATTGTCAAAAACTCAACCTGGATCAAAAGAGATCCCTATCAATCGTGGCGAAACTGCCTCCATGAAGGATGAAGGCGAAAAGTTAACAAAAGGACCTGCTAATTCAGCGCAGCGTTCCCGCGAAGTTAATCGACTTATCACTTTGGGAAGAGAGAAGGGGTATCTGACTCTCGAAGATCTCAATGAAGGATTGCCTTCCGATATTTCCTCGCCTGATCAATTAGAAGAGGTAATCTCAACCTTTGATGACCTTGATATCGACATAGTTGATGATGGTGGAGAGCAATTTGAGGCTGAGGAGTCTGAAAGCGAAGCCCCGGTAGCTGAACCAGTTCTTGATGAATCTGCATTAGGTAAAAGCGCAGATCCAGTAAGGATGTATTTGCGTGAGATGGGAAGTGTTAGCTTGCTAACTCGAGAGGGTGAAGTAGAGATAGCCAAGCGCATCGAAGCTGGAACCATGGTTGCCGAAGATCAATTACTTCATCAGCCAGTATCTGTTCGTTACATCGTATCTCTTTTTGATTCAGTTAAAGAAGACAAGCTGCGCTTAAGAGATCTATTTGAAGAGGAAGAAACTCCTGAGGATGAAGAGGAAGAAGAGGAGGAGATTGCGCGCCCAATAGATGACGAAGATGACAGTGGCGAGCCAGCAGAAGAAGTCAAAACTAAAAAGCAGATTGAAGAAGAGAAGGCCAAGAACGAATTTCTCAAAAAGGGGAATGTTTATCGCAGAGCCCTCAAGGATACTGCCTTGGCCTTTGAAAATTGGCAGAAGGTTCGTGGCAAAAAGAATGATGTTGAATTAGAGAAGAAATATAGGAAAATTCTCAAAAAGAATGCTTCTAAAATAAAAGAGCTTAACTTGAGCCTTAAACAGATGGAGGCAATGGCTGGATACGTCAAAGGTGTTTTCGATCAGGTAGTACACGTATCATCTAGTCTCAGGGAGATGGAGAGAAGATTTGGCCGTACCAGAGCTGAATTACTTGAGGCCACTCCAGAACTAATTAGTGAAAATCAACTCGAATTTAAGCGCGCTTGCCGTCGTTTGAAGTTAAAGGCAAGTGATGCCAGGGGTATTGGGCTGCAGTTAGCCTCATTGAAAGAAAAGATGTCAGCGCTTGAGCTTGAGGTGATGCGCGACTTCGAAGAATTTAAAGATTCCGTCTACAAACTTAAAGACGGAGAGATGAAAGCTAAAGAAGCTAAGCGTGAGCTTATCGAAGCTAACCTTCGCTTGGTTGTTTCTATAGCTAAGAAGTACACAAATCGTGGGCTTCAATTCTTGGATCTCATTCAAGAAGGTAATATTGGTTTGATGAAGGCTGTTGATAAATTTGAGTATCAACGTGGTTATAAGTTTTCAACTTATGCCACATGGTGGATTCGTCAGGCTATTACAAGAGCGATTGCTGATCAGGCACGTACAATCCGAATTCCTGTGCACATGATCGAGACAATCAATAAGTTACTCCGAACTTCACGTCAGTTAGTGCAGGAATTAGGTCGTGAACCTACTCCTGAAGAGATTGCCCAGAGAATGGACATCTCAATTGATAAAGTTCGTAAGGTGATGAAGATTGCCAAAGAGCCAATCTCACTTGAGACTCCTATCGGCGAAGAGGAAGATTCTCTATTAGGTGATTTCATCGAAGATAAGAGAGTCCTTTCTCCTGCTGATGCTGTAGTGAATATGAATCTACAAGAGCAGACTCGTAGAGTGCTTTCGACTCTCACTCCTCGTGAAGAGAAAGTACTTAGAATGCGATTTGGAATCGGGGAGAGAAGTGATCATACTCTAGAAGAGGTTGGTCAGAATTTCGACGTTACCAGGGAGCGTATTCGACAGATTGAAGCTAAAGCTCTTAGAAAGCTTCGTCATCCAAGCAGAAGTAAGAAGCTAAAAGGCTTTGTTAGTGAATAGTCATTTCTATTCGCACTAGTAAAGATCTGTGCTACCGTAGGGTCCATATTTTAGAGGCCCTACGGTATGAAAAAATCCCTTTCAATAATTTCTGCTATCTCAGTTCTATTTATCCTTATTGGTTGTGGACGGTACGTTCCAGCGGTACCGCCTGAAATGTTGGCTCCAGAACCAGTCAGGAATTTCGCAGCAGTATCTGCTGATGATGGAATTGTATTTACATTCCAATCAAGTGAAAAGGACGCAAGGGGAAAACCACTTCAAACTCTTGAAGGATATAAGCTGTACCGTAAACTTTTGACTGAAGAGGACATGAGTCTCTTCAAGAGAGAAGGATATGAATTGGTTACATCTATAGAAGATAAGCATCTGCCACTTTTGTTAGATCTTCAAAAGCAAGCAAGAGCAGAAGGTCGACCTCCACGAAGGGTGACTGCTCCAATAGATCAAATTTCCTTCTCTTATAAAGATTCCGGTCTGAATCCCGGGCAAACATATGCTTATAGATTGATTGGTGTGAACCAGAACGGAATCGAAGCAGAGGTCGAAAGGCTAGTTAGAGTAGTTTACAATGGGGCCCAAAGCGAAGTGGTCGTGGTGAGATGATGAATGCATTAACTTCCGAGACTTTGCGAGGAACGTACCCTGCGATAGTGACCCCGTTTGTCAGTGCCAAGGGAGAGATCGATTATCAAAGCCTAAAGAATCTGATCTCTTATCAACATAAAGCAGGAGTAAGTGGGCTCGTTGTAGCTGGTTCTACAGGTGAGGCAGCCACTCTTACGGATGATGAGTATCGCTCCTTACTCGAGTTTGTAATCAAAGAAGTTAATGGGAAGTTGCCTATTATTGCCGGGATTAATGCTAATAGTTCTCGCCGTGCAGTTCAGATTGCAAAAGAGGCAGAGAAGCTCGGTGCTTCAGCTTTATTATTAGTGGTTCCTTTTTATAATAAACCCTCCCAAGATGGCATTAGGGCACATTTTACTGAAGTAAAAAGTTCAGTTTCAACTCCTATCATTGCTTACAACGTTCCAGGGAGAACGGTTTCTAATCTGCAACCGCAGACATTTGCAAAAATGGTGGAAGAGAAATTAGTAATCGGACTAAAAGATGCTTCAGGATCTATGGAGCAGATGCTTGAGACGATTAGACTGTGCGGTGATAAGACATCTATTTTGGCTGGAGAAGATTATCTTGTTTATTCCTGCATGACCGCTGGAGGGAAGGGAGTGATCTCTGCTACTGCGAATATAGTGCCAGAGATGTTTGTAGCCATAACGAACGGGTGTTTACAAAAAAATTGGGACGCTGCTGTTCAAGCTCAACTAAAATTGCTTCCAATCGTATCAGCCATGTTTATGGAAACTAATCCTGTGCCAGTAAAAGAGGCATTGGCACTTAGAAAAATAATTGCCTCTTCTGCCGTTAGATTGCCGCTTCTAGGCGCAAACGATAAGACTCGCGCTAGATTAACTGAGCTATTTCTTTCTTAAGGATTTGTGAGCATAAAGCTTTGTATTCTTGGAGCTGGTGGAAGAATGGGCCAAACCCTTTGTGGGGTTCTGCCTGAATTTCCTGAGTTTTCCTTAGTAGCTGCTGTGGATAGGGCGGGGAGCGAAATTATTGGCCGAACTGTTCCAGGGCTTAAGAATCCAATCTCTTATTCTGCCTCAATAAAGGAGGCGGTTCTACGCTCTGAGGTGGTAATCGATTTCTCCACCCCGGAATCGACGACAGCTTTGTTAGCAGAACTAAAAAACAATCCTATCCCTGCACTTATATGCACAACCGGTCTGACCAAAGAGATTAACTTACTTATTCAAGAAGTTTCAAAAAAAGTTCCGATAGGATTAGCTTCTAACACATCCTTGGGAGTTTTTATTTTGCGACATCTAGCTGTGACAGCAGCAAAAATTTTAGGACCAGGATTTGATATCGAAGTTACCGAGAGTCATCATAAAAACAAAAAAGATGCGCCTTCAGGTACCGCGTTATCGCTGGTGGCGGATTTACAGAGCGTTCGATTGCTGGAGGTGGTCTCTGATCGTACTTTACGTAAAGAAGCGCGCTCTCCAAATGAAATTGGAATCTCTTCCGTACGTGGCGGAGATATTGTTGGTGAACATACTGTCCACTTTCTTGGTCAAGGTGAACGAATAGAGATCACTCACCGCGCTTCTGATCGCAGTCTATTTGCAAGGGGAGCATTTGCCTTATCAAAGATTTTATATAAGCAGCCAGTAGGCTTGCATAACCCATCGAATTTATTTGCATTATTAGCTGAGGCGAAATCTTAATCTTCTTCATTCAGTAAAGTTTCAAGTCTCAATTATTTGCCGTTTTATTTTCGTAGTCACTGTTATATAACTCTACTTCGCGAATCGGTTTGGCTTACGCGGTTTGGAAAAATGTTCCAGCCCGGGTTGTTGTGGTTGCAAGCAAAACCAAGTTTCATTCGCATCTTTATCAATTCGTTCGAGGCAATTCATGGTAAAAAGAGACAAGTCAAATTACTTAATCCAATCAGTTTCTCACTCTCTAGATGTTCTTGAGGAGCTAGCAGGCAACCAGCCAGAGATTGGAGTCACTGAGCTTTCAAAACGGCTCAAGCTTCACAAAAATAACGTATTCCGCCTCCTCGCAACTTTGGAGTTGCGTGGGTATGTGGAGCAGAACAGGGAAACTGAGGATTATAGGTTGGGTGTAAAGGCTCTCCAGCTTGGCCAAGCTTACTTGACCCACAGCTCACTTGTTTCCAGAGCCTATCCAATTCTTAAGAAGCTCTCTGAGACAATTGGCGAGACCGTATCGTTGGCAACATTGCAAAATGGCAATGTGCAGTTTCCAATCTCTGTAGAATCAAAGAAGCCAGTGAAGGTTACTCAGCGGGTGGCAGTTGCATATCCAGCCAAGGAAAATGCAGCAGGACGTCTTCTAACCGCACAATTGTCAGATGCAGTTTTAGCGGAACTTCTTGTTGGCAATAAGCCTCAAGATGCTGCTATCAGAAACCAATTAACTGAGCTTCGTAATTCCGGTTTAATTGTGGATCGTGGTGCTATTGAAGCAGACGTTGTAGCAATGGCCAAAGTTGTAACCGGCGTAAACAATGAAGTTGTAGCCGCAATCGAAGTATTAGCACCTCAGTATAGAGTTCGTGCTGACGACATAGTTCCTAAGTTAGAAGACGCTGCTCATCAGCTCTCAACTGCTTTGGGTACTATGAAGCGTGGTCTTGTGGCAGGAATTGAGAAGGAAGTTGTTCCTACTCCTGCTCGAGATATGAGAACAACAAAGCCTATATAAGGCTATGTCAGAGAGTTGAGATGGGTTCTACATACTCCGAACTTACGGAAGAGCAGGAGTCTCTCAGATCTGAAGTTAAAAAATTTGTTGCCAAGGAGATCTCCCCAGTCGCGCGTAAATACGACGAGACTGGGGAGTTTCCATTTGAGGTATTTAAAAAAGCCCACGCGTTGGGCTTTATTAATTTACTTCTCCCAGAAGAGTGTGGGGGTGCTGCCTTAAGCGTATTTGATGCTTGTCTTGTAGTTGAAGAATTAGCTGTGGGTTGTGCTGGAATGGCGACATCTATTCTAGCTAATGATTTAGCACTACTGCCCATTCATGTTGGTGGGACTAAAGAACAGAAACAGAAGTTTATCACTCCAATTGTGAAAGAAGGAGCATTTGCTTCTTTTTGTTTAACTGAGCCTGGTGCAGGTTCTGATGCAGGTGGTTTATCTACTTCAGTTAAAAGAGAAGGTGATGAATACATTATTAACGGCTCAAAGCAGTGGATAACTAACGGTGGCATAGCAAAGCAGTACACCGTTTTCGCAACCCACGATAAGTCCAAAAAACACAAAGGCATCTCTTGTTTAGCTGTACCAGCAAACTCTGCTGGGATTACCCGAGGACATCATGAAAATAAAATGGGACAGCGATGTTCCAATACCACAACTGTAACTTTTGATAATGTGCGCGTTCCTGTAGGTAATTTAATTGGCAAGGAGGGAGAGGGATTTTCAATTGCAATGAAGACACTAGACCTCTCAAGACCACTTACTGCTAGTATGGCACTTGGCTTGAGTCGATCCGCTCTAGAATACAGCTTGGCCTATGCCAAGGAGCGTAAGCAATTTGGTGCCGCAATATCCTCCTTTCAAGGCATACAGTTTATGTTGGCTGATATGGCCACTGAAACAGAGGCTTCTAGATTGATAACTCTTCATGCTGCTGCTCTTTTAGATGCTGGGAAGCCAGCCTCTAAGGAGTCGAGTATGGCCAAGAGGCTTGCCGCCGATACGGCTATGAAGGTTACTACAGATGCTGTCCAGATTTTTGGTGGATACGGCTATACCAAGGAATATCCTGTTGAAAAGCTTATGAGGGATGCCAAACTACTGCAAATTTATGAAGGAACTAGCCAAATTCAGAGACTGGTTATTGCCCGAGAGCTCCTCAAAGGCTAGATTTTAGCCGTCTTTTATAAGTGGATGAATATGAAAATTCTCGTACCTATTAAACGAGTGCCAGACTATGAGGCCAAAGTTAAGGTAAAGGCTGATGGTAGTGGCATTGAAACGCAAGA
>CAZYRE010000014.1:0-2843 GCA_964650155.1 uncultured Bdellovibrionales bacterium | reverse complement strand
TAGTATTAATGGGTAAGCAGGCAATTGATTCTGATGCTAGTCAGACGCCTCAATTATTAGCCACAAGGCTTGGTCTAGCTCAAGCTTGTTTTGCTTCGAAAGTAATTCTTGATGGAGAATTTGCCACAGTTACTAGAGAAGTTGATGGTGGTCTTGAAACAATAAAAGTTAAGTTACCCTGTGTGATTTCTACAGACCTTAGACTCAATCAGCCAAGGTATGCTTCTTTGCCAGGCATTATGAAGGCCAAGAAGAAACCACTGGAAGAGATAACACTTGATTCTCTAGGTGTGGCAGTAGCTCCACGAATTAAAGTTCGGAAGATGAGCCCTCCACCAGGAAGACAGGGTGGCAAAAAGGTAGATTCAGTTGAGGCGTTAGTTAAGTGCCTTAAAGAGGAAGCCAAAGTCATTTAGATATTATTGGTCAATTTTATGAGTAATATATTAGTTCTTATTCAACAGAGTGGTGGGCGAATTCCAAAGGTGTCTCGCGCGGCTGTTACTGCTGCCAAGGAATTAAAGACGGCCTGGAATGGTGGAAATCTAGTGGCTCTGTGTCTTGGTGATGGTGCAAGCAAGGCTGCTGATGAGGCATTGAAGTTGGGATTTCAAAAGGTATTGTTTAATGAGTCTGCGGCCGTAAAAAATTACATGGCTGTTCCATACGCTGAATTGATTGTTAAGGCAGCAGAGGCAGAAGGGTGCGCCACAGTGGTTACTTCTGCTACCACAACCGGTAAGGACTTAATGCCACGGGTTGCGGCATTAATGGATGGTAGTCAGGCTTCAGATATTATCGCAGTTAATAAGGACGGCTCACTTCGGCGGCCTATGTATGCCGGCGATGTAATTGCTGACATAGAGGTGGATTCTCCTAAGCGAATTGTGACTGTCAGAGGAACTGCGTTTGCTCCTGCTGCAGATGGTGCAGCATCAGGTAGTAAATCAGAGTTTCAGTTTTCTCCTTCCGGTACTGTTTTTACAGAGTTTATCTCTTACGAAACATCGAAGAGCGAACGCCCAGAATTGTCCGATGCAGAGATTGTAGTAAGTGGTGGCCGAGCCCTTAAATCATCAGAAACATTCATGCAGATTATGGCACCGCTAGCTGATGTATTTGGCGCAGCAATCGGAGCGTCTCGCGCTGCGGTTGATTCAGGATACGCCCCTAACGATTGGCAAGTAGGACAAACCGGAAAAGTTGTTGCCCCAAGCCTCTATGTAGCTGTTGGTATCTCAGGCGCTATACAACATTTAGCTGGCATGAAGGATTCTAAGGTGGTGGTTGCTATCAACAAGGATCCTGAAGCTCCAATTTTTGAAATTGCCGACTATGGTTTGGTTGCAGATCTTTATGAAGCCGTACCAAAGTTAGTTGAAGAGGTAAAAAAAGCTAAAGGATAACGTGGGACACCAGAAGAAGAAGCATCGGGTAGAGAAGCACTTTGTCGTTGCAATTGTCCTTATTGCTTTACTCGTATTTGGTGCCAGGTACGTTTGGAAATCTCAGGCTGAGCAAGGATTATTACGAACTACTTTTAATTCAGGCACTGGGAGAACGACATATAAATTAGAAGTCGTTAACACTCCTGCTGGAAGACAAAAGGGATTGATGTTCAGGAAATCAATGCCGATGGATCGCGGCATGTTGTTTATTTTCCCTGATGTTGCAGATCATAGTTTTTACATGAAAAATACATTTCTCCCCCTTGATATGATCTTCGTTGGCGATGATAGGAAGGTCGTAGGGGTTCTCAGTGATGTTCCAATCTTAAATGAGACATCAAGAAGGGTAGGTAAGCAGAGCCGATATGTGATTGAGCTTAATGCTGGCGAAGCAAAGAGAAGCGGGATCACAGAAGGAACATCTGTTCAGTTTGACGGAGTACTTCCAGCAGCGCTTTAACATAGTGAACCTATGAAATCTTTTAGTGAACTGACAGAGAAAGAGATTTTAGCCTTGGCCATCACTCTTGAGGCTGAGGATGGGCGAATCTTGGGCGAATTTGTTGATGGCTTAAAAGACCTTTATCCTGCCAGCGCTGAAGTCTTTAGAGGGATGGAAGCAGAGGAGCGGGAGCATCACCGCCGCTTAGTTGAGTTATTTCAGAAGAAATTTGGTGAGCATATTCCCCTAATACGTCGAGATGACGTTCGTGGATTCGTAAAGCGAAAACCAATTTGGATGGTTCGCCCGCTCGGACTCGAAGCTGTACGCTCTTTCGTCTCTTTAATGGAGATTGAAACAAAGAGATTCTATGAAAATGCTGCGCAACGATCCACGGATGCTAGTATTAAACTCTTGCTTTCTGAGCTTGCTGCAGAGGAAGGCGCTCATATCTCTCATGCAGAGATCTTAGGTGCTAAAGCACTAACTCCTGAAGCAAAACATAGTGAAGAGGAGACCCGTCGCAGAGTCTTTCTGTTGCAATTTGTTCAACCTGGACTTGCAGGATTAATGGATGGTTCTGTCTCAACTTTAGCTCCACTTTTTGCTGCCGCCTTTGCTACACAACATAGTCATGAAACTTTTCTTGTCGGTATGGCCGCCTCAATTGGTTCAGGTATCAGCATGGGGTTTACCGAGGCTCTCTCTGATGATGGAGCTCTTACTGGCAGAGGTCACCCTTGGATGCGCGGAATAATTTGCGGAATGATGACTACCATAGGAGGAGTAGGGCATACATTGCCGTATCTTCTAACTGATTTTTGGTGGGCTACAATTATAGCAGTAGTAGTGGTGATTCTTGAGCTCCTTGCAATTTCATGGATCCGTCATAAATACATGGATACTCCACTTCTCCGCGCAGCCTTTCAGGTCGTAGTTGGCGGAGTATTAGT
>CAZYRE010000013.1:9166-29459 GCA_964650155.1 uncultured Bdellovibrionales bacterium | reverse complement strand
TACTTTTTCTTAGAGTTTTTCTTTTGGCGGCGCTTTAGGAGCTTGGCGTTACGGTTGGCTCGGCGAGTCTCTGTGCGTTTTGTCTTTGAAGGCATTTGGATAAACTCCGTCTATAAAATCTAGGTAGGCCCAAAACTTAACAATAACGAGGTTTTGAGTCAAAGGGCGAGCATTTGGGATGACTTGGCGCAGTTGAGTTATCTTTGTTGCGGTCCCTCTTGAATTTTGGCAAAACGACATTACTTCTTTTGTTAACACTTACATTAATCATAGTAGAGAGAACTGTCCCATGATCGAAGTTCAAGGACTTTCCAAGCGATACGGTGACTTAGACGTCGTATCGGGAGTTAGTTTTAGTGCGGCACAAGGAGATATCGTTGGATTCCTTGGGCCCAATGGTGCTGGGAAAACAACTACGATGCGGATGTTAGTTACGTTTCTTCCGCCTACATCTGGAACCGCACGTATTGCTGGATTCGATATTATCTCTGAAGCCGAAGAGGTGAGAAAACGAATTGGATACCTGCCAGAGAATCCTCCTCTGTATGGCGAAATGCGGGTGCATGAATACCTGAGATTCATGGGAGAGATTAAAGGCGTATCAAAAGATATTCTTGATAGCAGAGTAGATGAGGTCATTGAACTTACCTGTTTGACAGATGTTCACAGGAAACTATGCGGACATTTATCAAAAGGATTTAGGCAGAGAGTCGGGCTTGCCCAAGCCATCATTAATAACCCGCCGGTGATTGTTCTTGATGAACCAACCAGCGGATTGGATCCAGTTCAGATTATTGAAATTAGAAAATTGATTTCCAATCTAGCTCAGAACCACACCGTGATTTTGAGCACACACATTTTGCCGGAAGTGACAGAGGTGTGCAGTAAGGTAGTTATCATTGCCCAAGGTAGAGTGGCTTTAGAGAGTCCACTTGAAGATGTTGTACGAACACGAACCCTAGAGCAGGCCTTTATGGAATGTGTTGCTAGTGAGCGAAAAGCTGCCCTAAGTAACGCTGCTTAAATTTTTTGGAGAACTCTATGCTTCAATCGCTAAGAAATATTTATTCGATATTTAAGAGAGAGATGCTCTCGTTCTTTGTGTCGCCTATTGCGTACATCGTGATCACAGGCTTCATATTTATGAGTGCCTATTTCTTTTACAATTTTCTGGCGTATTACGATTTAGTACTGCAGCAGTATGCGGCGATGCCGTATCAGATGCAGAACCAGACTCCTCCAGGGATGAATGAGTTTGTGGTGGCAAGGTATTACTACACTTTAATGGTAGTGCTTGTGTTTATGATCCCTGTTTTAACCATGAGGTTAATAGCTGAAGAGAAGAGGACTGGAACGTTTGAAATCTTGGCCATCTCTCCACTCTCTGTAACAGAGATTGTTTTGGGAAAGTTTATCGGTGTGGCCTTAATTCTTACTGTAATGTTGGGGTTAGTATTCTTGTTTCCAGTGCTTCTATATTCTGAGGCCACGATGGAATTCTGGCCGATGTTTACTGGATTCCTTGGCCTACTCCTTTATGCTCTTTCTTTTGCGGCCATCGGAATGGCCATCTCTGCATTCACCGAGAATCAAGTTGTAGCAGCAGTTGCCAGTATGGTGACGTTACTTCTTCTCTACATGATCAATTCACCAGCAGAGTCTGTTGGAGGAACATTTGGAGAGGTTCTTAAGTACCTTTCCCCTGCAGAACAAGCTGTGGATCTACTGCTTGGTGTAGTTGAGACCAAGACAATCATTTATTTTATTAGTCTTATTTCTTTAGGAATATTTCTTTCGCAGCGCGCCTTAGAAGCTCAAAGATGGCGTTAATTAATAAAATCAAATTAACGATGGCGACGATAAAGTAAAAGGAAAAGTTATGGGAAATCCAAAGGTACGTTTTCTAGGAATTGTAGGGTTAGTAGTTCTGCTATTCGGAATCATTGGCGGTTTCTTCATTGGACATGGTCATCCAATCATGCTGACCCATATGATCCTTGGCCTAGTGATGCTGGGTGTTTGGTTTGCCCTTTATGGTTCAAAAAATATCGGATCTGCCCCTGAGGTAATTAAAGGCCGGCGCTCTAGATACGGCGTGAACGTACTTTTATACGGAGCAGTTTTCCTCGGCGTATTAGCTTCAATAAATTATTTGGGAGCCAAGGATAGATACAATGTCAGGTGGGATACTACAGAGGAAGGAGTTTTTAGTCTCTCAGATCAATCTCAAAAAGTGGTGAAAGATTTAAAAGAGCCTCTTCAGATAGCTGTCTTTAATGTTCAAGGCCTTAGAGGTGGCGCTTTCGACTCTGTAAAACTTTTCTCTTACTACTCCGACAAAGTTAAGGTCGAAATAATCGATCCAAATGCTAAGCCACACTTAGTTGATGCTTACGGAATGAAGCCAGGCAATCTTGTCTACATAAGTTATGGCGAAGAAGGAAAAACAAAAGCTGAGAGTCGCATTAATGATATGTCTGAAGAAGCAATCACAAATGCGATTGTTAAGTTAACTAAGGGCGCCGCAAAGAAAGTTTACTATCTAACAGGACACGGTGAGCCTGATGTTAAGGCAACTGACGCACGCGGTCTTAACTTATTTGTTGAGTCAGTTGGTGATGAGCATATGTCTCTTGAAGAGCTAAGTTTAGCTCAGAAGGGAAGTGTTCCTGAAGATGCTGCGGCTTTGATTGTCGTCTCACCAAAGACACCTCTATTCCCTCAAGAAAAGACCGCAATCATTGATTATGCTGATAAAGGCGGGAAGCTCCTTCTTCTTAGAGATCCTGGTTACCCAATTGTTTCCACCGATGTACAGGATATCGCCGCACATTTTGGAATTAAGATAGGCGATGACCTAGTTCTTGATGCGGTAATGAAACTTTTTGCTGGGCCATCGATTGCTCTACAGTTTATGGCTTCGAGTATTGAGCCACATCCGATTACTTCGGTGCTGTCTCAGCGAGACAGACCAATATTTAATATTGCGTCCTCGGTAACAATTACCGAAAGGAAAGAAGGCGCAACTTATACTGAACTATTTAAATCTAGCGCCAATGGCTGGGCCGAGAGTGATATCAAAACCGTTTTCACCGAGCGTGAACCAACAGTAGGTCTTGATGACTCAGATACAAAAGGTCCGATCTCCCTAGCAGTTGCTTATGAGAACGAAGTTAAGGGTAGCTCTGCTGATGATAAGAAATTTACTCGGGTAGTTGTAATTGGTGATACTGATTGGATTACCAATGCTCTGTTTCAACAATCCCCGGCGCACAGAGATTTAGCTTTGAATTCAGTTAGCTGGCTGATGGGTGAAAATAGCAGTATCTCTATTAGACCGAAGAAATTTAAGAGCTCGATTACCCGATTACCAAGAGAAACATTCTACGTAGTACTTGGCTCAGGATTCTTTGTACCAGAGCTCATACTAATTTTAGGTCTGTTTATCTGGTGGCGACGCCGAACTGCTTAAGGAGTTATATCTATGAGTCTTAAGAAAACTCTCTTTGTTGGGGTGTTGTTCCTCTCTTTGCTGGGCTTCATCTTTTATGTTGAGGAACCAGGAGAGAAAGCAAAAGAGGACGCCAAGCTACTACTGCCAGGCGTAACCCAAGAGAATTTCGAAAAGTTATCTATAACTAATACTATTGGTGATATTCAGTTAACAAAGAATGGCACCAATTGGACTGTAAACCAAAAAGGTTTTAACGCGACTGATGCAGGATCCGTTAACTCGGTTATTTCCGGACTAACAAGCTTTAGAATTGAAAATTCGATTCCGGCAGACGAAGTAGAGAAGGATCTAAAAATTTATGGTCTAGATAAGCCAACTGTTACTGTAACCTTTAGTGAATCAGGGAAAGAGCAGTCTATACAGTTCGGAAAGAAAAATGAGTTTACATCGAAGCGGTATGCAAAATTAAAAGACAGCGGCTCTATATTTTTTGTGACCGAGGAATTATTTAACGCGGCCAGCAAGGCCCCAGCCGATTTTAGAGATAAGACGCCTCTCGATTTTGCCGATTCAGATGTTGCTAATCTCAAGATAAAATCATCAAAGCGTGATTATGAATTCAAGTATGAAAATGGAACCTGGTCCTCGGTAAAGCCATTGCCAGTAACTATTAGCAAAGTAGCGATGAGCGAACTTTTCATGGCATTAAGGAATCTTTCCGTTCAGAAGTACTTTGATCCTTCCGAAAAATCTTCCCCAGCAGATAAAGATTTTGGACTTGAAAAGCCTAGTGGCAAAGTCGAGCTGACCTTTGTCGCCGACAGTAAGAAGGAACCAATTACTCTATCTTTTGCTTCCAAAAAACGGAGCGATGGTGAGAATTTCCTTCGTGTATCGAATCTTGAAAGCATTTTTGCTCTGACAGCGGATCCTTTGCCGCAGATATTTAAAGATTTTGACGCTTTCAGAGAACACAATCTAGTTTCCTTTTCTACCGATGAAGTCAGCACGGTTAATTTCGAGTTGAAAGATAAGCCTGCTCTAAAGCTTGAAAAGATTTCAGACAATAAAGGTACCACCTGGAAAGTAGACGGCACCGAAGGCGATAATGCTTTCTGTCAGAATCTAGTGACCGAATTAGCTAACACTAAAGCGGAATCCTTTCCTACGGAGAGTCTCGACTACGGCTTCGATAAGCCTACGCTTAAAGTTACCATCTCGCTTAAAAATGACGGAGCAAAAGAGAAAGTGCTTGTCGTTGGTAAAAAGTTTACTGAAGGTAAAGAAACCAAAGGATACTTTGCCGGGGTAGATTCCCTTACAGAGCCGTTTATTATTAGCGAAGCGACCCTAAACCGCATCACTCCTAAGAAAGAAGCCTTGCTTCCAGTAAAGAAGACAGAGGATACTGCAAAGAAAGATGAGACGAACTTGCCAAAGAGTGTCGAGTTCGACGAGTAAGTTAGATACGATTCCTGAATGTTCTCCTTTCTAAGATCCCTCTTTAAGGGGTTATTTTGGTTTATTGTTGGCGGGGTCACGCTCGGCGGGATTGGTGGCGCTGTTTTTCTAGTTTGGGGCTACTTATATATAACCCGCGATCTGCCCCGACTTGATAATATTGAAGACTATAAACCACCAGCAGTTACAAAAGTTTTTGATTCCACAGATAATCTTATTGCTGAGTTTTATACTGAGCGGCGGTATCCAGTAGGAATTGCTGAAATTCCAGAATATGTAAAACACGCCTTCATTGCTGCCGAAGATGCTTCGTTTTATCGCCATCCTGGCATTGATATTGTCAGTATTTTGCGAGCAGCTGTCAAAAATCTTCAAGCCGGCTCAAAAAAACAAGGAGCTTCGACGATTACCCAACAGGTTGTGAAGAAACTACTTCTTACCCCGGAGAAGGATTATCGAAGAAAAATTAAAGAGGCGATTCTATCCTATCGCTTAGAAAAGAAACTTTCTAAGGATGAAATTATCGAGATTTATCTAAATCAGATGTATTTCGGCAATGGAGCTTATGGAATTCGTGCCGCTGCTGAAATTTACTTCCATAAAGAGCTAAAAGATCTGTCAGTTGCCGAATCAGCTTTGTTGGCTGGCCTTCTAAAAGCACCCTCTAGATATTCTCCAATACTTAATTTTGATCGGGCTAAAAAACGTCAGGTTTACGTACTTAAACAGATGGTCAATTCAGGCTTTATCACTCAAGCTCAGATGGAGATAGCCGATCGGGAAATTATAAAATCTTATCCTGTTGATAATACCAGAATACAAAAAGCTCCCTATTATGGATCAGAGGTCAAACGCGCGCTGATATCTATTCTAGGTAGTGAACGAGAAGTCGATACCGGTGGTTACGAAGTTCATACTGCGCTCGATCTGCGAGCTGAGGCCCTAGCTACATATGCACTGAGGAAAAATCTAAAAGAGATCGATAAGAGAAGAGGTTGGCATGGAGTAACTGATTTTATCGAAGAAAATAATCGCGGCACTTACATTCAGCATCTACAAAAAGTATACGGATCTACTCATGAGAATGGTGAAATTATTCCCGCTCTTGCGACTAGAGTAAATAAAATAAAAGGCCTTATTGAAGTTACAACAGGGGCAGAAACTCAGGAATTAAATTTACTTTCCGCTCCTTGGATGAAAAGAAAAAGAACCAAGGACAATAATGTAGTGACTGGTTATCCAGCCATGGAGATTATTCCAGGAAGCATAGTCGAGGTTTCTTGGAATACTGGCGATCCAGCTAAACCTGAAGATGATAAATTAGAATTTGATCAAACACCTGAAATAGAAGGCGCGATAGTTTTAATAGACCCGTATACAGGCCGTGTTCCCGCAATGGTTGGCGGTTATGATTATAATCGCAGTCAATTTAATAGAATCACTCAATCTTTAAGGCAGCCAGGCTCTTCTTTTAAGCCCATTCTTTATCTGACCGCGATTGATGCATTTGGCTACACCCCAACTACAATTGTATACGATGAGCCAAGGACTTTCAGAGTAGGAGATGAGGTTTGGAGTCCTGGTAACTTTGACGAAAAATATTTAGGTGCAATTACTCTTCGTAATGCACTTGAAAAATCTAGGAACTTAGCCTCAGCAGATATTATCTCTAGAATCGGCGTATCCTCAGTAATTTCCTACGCTAAAAAAATGGGAATCACGAGCGATCTGGGTCAAAATTTATCTTTGGCTCTTGGAAGCAGCGAAGTAACTCCTCTTGAGATGACTCGAGCTTACGGTGTGCTAGCCGCAAAGGGAGTTTTGGTAAATACGACATTTATTACAAAGATCGTTAGCAGGGACGGCAAAGTTCTTTTTGATTATCGAGATAATGTCCTTCAGTCAGGGAAACAGGTTGTTGATGAGGGCAGTGCGTTTGTTCTTACTAACATAATGAAAGGTGTTGTCGAGCGAGGTACTGGAATCAGAGTCAAGCCGATTGGTCGTCCAGTTGCTGGAAAAACTGGGACTTCAAATAATCAGATGGATGCATGGTTTATAGGCTTTACTCCTGAATGGGTTTGCGGAGTTTGGATAGGATTCGATCAAAAAAAGGAGATTGGTGAGAAAGAAACTGGAGGGAAAATTGCGGCTCCAGTGTGGCTTGATTTTATGAAGCCATTTCTCGAATATAATGATGAATTAGCCATCCAAAAGCTAAAAGCAGAAAGTGAAATAGAAGCAGCAAGACTTGGGATTGAGCCTGAGCCTGTCGAAACACCACCCCCGCTTGATTTTACAGTGCCTGCAGGAGTGGATCCTTACTGGGTAGATCGCAGCACTGGACTTCTTAGCTGTCCAGATTGTGATGGTGCGATTTTAGAATATTTCAAGAAAGGTACAGCACCAACTCGAACTACCGATCTCAAAGAAGACGCTCAAAGTTATCTTGAATCAGGGGATCTATAGTCTAAGAAAAGAGAGAGGAAGAGTGTCTTCCGCATCATGAACATCCTTTAATGCTGCTCCAGACACTCTTCCTCTCTCTTTTCTTTTTTACCCTTCGGAGGTGTGATTCATAATAAGCTTTTATAAAAACGAGGTAGAGAAGGAGTTGAGGTTATCCCCCCTCTCCGGAGCAGCATTAAAGGATGTTCATGATGCGGAGGAGAGGGGGGATAACCTCAACTCCTTCTAGCTAGAAGTTTTTCTCTGAAGGTCTTACAAAAACTTTCACATCGATTATTTCATCGCCCTCTCTAAGCTGGTCTACGATATCCATCCCTTTCTTCACGTGACCAAAAATTGTGTACTGACCATCCATATGAGGAGCGCGATTGATGCAGATATAAAATTGACGGGGATGGGAGAGTCGTTCTGGATTGACCGAGTCTGGAGGTCGGGCCATGCCAAGAGCACCTTCCTCATGTTTGAAGCCGGTAAACTCCGGGGGTAAAAAATATGGGGGCTTCGCCGTCTGTTTGGTGCGTTCTCCACCCTGAATTAGAAAATTGGGCTCATATCGATTGAAGAATGTGTTCCGGTACAGTCCTCGGTCGGCTCTAAATTTAAAGTTGGCCACATGCCATGGCGCGTCTTCAGGATGCAGATCGATATAGATATTCCCAAGTCTGGTATAAATTATCGCACTGGTTATCTTGTTCAGCTCCTCCTTTGGCGGAAGCTCAAATGGAGGAGAAGGTTCCGCCAAAACGATAGCTGTAACCAAAAGATGGCTGCACAGCATCATAATAAGACTGACAGAGAAGACTTTCCTTTCCAGGTATCCCATTTTCTGTAATTATTTCGTTAGTATGACTATATTCGCTAAATTTCTGACCAAGGGCAAAGATACCCTGAGCACAGCACTTCGAGTAGGAAGACTCCTTCTCTATACTTTTTTTATCACATCAATAGCTTCTGCGGAATCCGGTAGTACGGAGCCGATAGATGCGGTGTTACTGTTGGATGGCTCTGGGAGCATGTTGCTCACGGATCCTCAAAAGCTAAGACTTGATGGAGCTAGAACCTTTATCGATGGCTTAAAGGATTCTGATAGAATTGCTTTAGTTGAGTTTGCTGAAACTGCCAAAGAGATTCGTGGATTAACAGATAGAACTCAATCAGATGCTGTCAAACTCGATTTGGCGAAAGTTGGAGATACTGGAGAATATACTGACCTTCTAGTTGGAATTCAGAAAGCTCGAGAAGTTCTTGTTAGAGATGGTCGGACTGATGCGCGCAAGGTGGTAGTCTTAATCTCTGATGGTAAGATGGATCCTAAGCCAGAGATTGCTACTCCAGAGGCGCAAACTCAAAAGTTGTTCTCAGAAGAGATTCCTGGATTAAAGACACTTAATATAGAAGTACATACCCTAGCATTTAGCGATCTTGCTGATCAAAAACTCTTAGCCGATGTTGCTGCTTTAACAGGAGGATCTTCTAGATTTGCTCCTGATGCTTCTGGGTTGGCACAAGCCTTTGCTGGGCTAACTTCAGCCGTTGTCGTAAAGCCAAAAGAGGAAGTCAAAGCACCAGAGCAGAAGCAAGAAGTAGAAAAGGCTAAGGTCATAGGGAATGTTTCAAAAATTTTCCCAGTAGCTGAAGGGATTGAGCAAGTAACATTTTATATAAACCGAGGGGAGAGCTCAGGAATCACAATTACCTCCCCGACAGGACAAGTAATGTCGGCAGATGATTTACTTGAGAATACTTATTGGTTTAAGGGCGAAGATTTTGACTTAGTTACTGTAAATAAACCTGAGCCTGGTGATTGGGGAGTAGCAGGAATTCAGAGCAAAGAAAATTTCGCTACAGCTCTAACGAATCTCAAGCTTGCTGTTGAATGGTCCTCAAATGAGGTGAGTGTAGATGAACCAGTCAAGGTAGAAGCTAAGTTCTTTGAATCTCGTAAGCCGATAACTCTTCCTCAATTATCTAGAACGTTAACATATAGCTTTCAAGTCATCCCCACAGATCGAATTTCTGAGCCGATTATTAGAGGAACTCTTCACGACGATGGAGAGGCTGGCGACAGTAAGGCGGATGACGGCGTATATGCTGCTGAGTTTACTTTGGATGAAGCAGGTGCGTATAGACTGCTATTGAATGCGCAAGGTCCAACATTATCAAGAGAGCATCAAGCAAACTTTAAAGTTACTCCAAGATTATTGACTCTATCATTGTTTGAAGGAGCAGCTAGCTCTCACAGCGGGCACGAGTCCTCTCATGGCGATAAAAATGAGCATGAAGAGGAGGAATCAAATCAGGAATCATCGACCGAAGGTGAGGAGAGTCTATATTTCAGAATCGCACTTAGCCCAAGTGGTCAGGCTGTTAGGGAAAGGATAGTAAAGTTGAAAGCAACTAATTCTGGTGGAGCTACATTTACGATCTCAATTCCTGGTGTAAAAAATGAACAGAGCGAGTTTATGATACCAGTTAACTCTCTACCTTCAGCTGGCACATATGAAATTCAGGCACAGCTTGGAGGAAGCTTGAGAGGACGGCTAGTATCGGCCAGAAGTAACTCAATAAGCTATACTTACACAGGCCCTGAGCAGGTAATTAATCTTGAAGAAAATGCAGCCAAGAAGACCAAAAAGAAAATTTCTGATATCGCACCAGGATTTCCTATCGGAGGAATATTTTTCCTGACACTAATTAATGGACTTTGCGCGATGGTGGCGATGAATATGCTTAAGAAAGGTTTGGCAAATGTCGTCGTTGAAGAAGAACGCTATGTTCCACCTGAAGCAGCTATAAAAATGATTGCCGAGTTGGATAAGCGAGTAGCTGTTACTGAATTAAATCTAACTAGTCCTGCTTTTGCGCCAGATAAAATTGAAAAGATATTAGCTGCAGCGGCTATGACGGAGAGTGATCTACAAGGTGCTGCTGCTAAGATCTCATCTGAAGAAGCAAGTAAGCCTCAGGATACTACGATAGTTGCTCCAGCAGAGCCTCCTACATTGGCGGAGGTAGCGGCAGCACTTCCACCGGAGCCAATTACACCAGCAGAAGCAAATGAAAAGGTTGAGAGTGAGGTAGATGATGAAACCAAAAAACTGCTTGAGCAGCTTGGTCAACAGTTAGGAACGGACAAGGAGTAAGGTATGGTCCTTGTAGTCATAGCAGTTGTGGAAGTTCTTATCGCAGCAGGAGCGATTTGGTATCTTTTTAATCAAAAGGTTGGCGGTGCAATAAAGGCACTATCTGTAATTCAAGATCAAATCGAAGAGCGAAAACGCTTAAAAGGTGAAATTGAGAATCGCTTACAAGGAATGGTTAAAGTCGAAGTTTTAGCCTTCTCTATCAAGCAGCATAGAGAATTACTTGAGAAGCTAAAAACAGAGCAGGGGCGCATAGCAATAACACAAACCGAACTTGAGACGGTTGAGACACGACTAAGAGAATTAGAAGAGATTGAGCGGGAATTGGAAGCCAGCAGTCTGGAGCTACAGGAAGAGCTTAATTCATTGAAAGAAAAGGAAGGTCAGCTTCGCTCTAAGAACGATAAGTTGAAGACTGACATTCAAGAATCAATAAAGCATATCGATGAGCTCATGGGAGAAATTGAGCTTTCGGCACAGGTAATTGAACAAGTTAAGTTGATGAAAACTCAATTGTTAGCCACTGAAGATAAGACTGAAAAGCTCCTGGTTCAAATTGAGGAAGTTAATGGCCACTATGTCGATCTAAAACGTCGTTACGATGCACTAGATATCGAATATGCTCAGTTATACGAGAAATTTTCAGCTCTTGAGAATGCAGCAAAGGCAAGCGCTGGAGCTTAGAGCATCTCGTACGGATCCATATCAAAAGTTAATCGAATTTCCTTCGGATATTTTACCTTATTACACACCGTGTGAAGCACTCTGTTGAGCGCGGCACTGCTTGGGCTCTTAAGCAGCAAGTGATGGCGAAACAACCCTTTTAGTTTTTGAAGAGGTGCCGGAGCAGGTCCAAGAATCGAGACGCTTAATCCAAGCAGTTCAATCAATTTTTGAATTTCCTCTTTTATACTTATGAGAATTGATTCAGAGGCAGCTCCCTCAGCAGATGAGGCTACTATTCTAAAAAGGCGGGAAAATGGGGGATATCCTAGGCGTTGTCGCTGACCAAGTTCGACCTTAGCAAATCCTTCATAATCATTTTCTACGGTTTTTCTTATACTAATATGGTGAGGTGTTCTTGTTTGCAGGATCACCCGCCCTGCCTTTTCTCCTCTGCCGGCTCTTCCAGCAACCTGAGTAAGTAGTTGAAATGCTCTCTCTGAGGCACGGAAATCTGGCATGTGTATGCCAACATCGCAGTCGACCACTCCTACTAGAGTTACGTTTGGTAAATCGTGACCCTTGGCAATCATTTGTGTGCCAACAAGGATTGCGGTTTCTTGGGTTCTTACTTTGTTAAGAATTGATTTGTAAGCTTCTACGTTAGTGGCGGTATCTCGATCTAATCTATCAACGAAGACATCTGGAAAGAGGCCAGCAACTTCATCAAAAACTTTTTCCGTTCCACCACCGCGTTGTTGCAGTTTGCCAGGAGTAGATGCTGATTTAGCTACGCAGGCTGGACAGAATTCCATAGGTTGAATGGCAACACCACAATAGTGACATAATAAAGAATTCCGGTGCTGATGATAGGTAAGGGTAACGCTACATTGAGGGCATTCTACAGTGTCGCCACACTCATCACATTGGAGAAAACTTGCAAATCCTCTTCGATTATAAAGCAAAAAGACCTGCTCTCTCTTTGCTATGGAGTCTTCAATCGCCCTTAGCAGTACAGGTGAAATACTTGGGGAAGGCATCTCCCAAGGTTTAACTGTACGAAGGTCAACAACATCAATTGGGAGCAGCTGAGATTTTGCATGTCTAAGAGGCAAAGATAGGAGAGAATATTTTCCTGATCGGGCTCTAAAGTAAGATTCAAGTGAAGGAGTCGCTGAGCCAAGCACTACGGGACAGCCTTCTAGTTGACCTCTAAGGATCGCCATATCACGAGCGTTGTATCTTAGGCCCTCTGATTGCTTGAAAGAGCCATCGTGCTCCTCGTCCACGACGATAAGACCAACCTTTTCGATAGGTGCAAAGAGAGCAGATCTTGCGCCAATAGCAACAAAGCATTCTTTATTTAGTAATTTTTGCCAGGATTCCCAGCGAACTTTTTTAGAAAGACCGCTATGAAGAGTTCCAATATTATTTCCAAGCCGTGCCCGGAAACGATCTATTAATTGCGGTGTTAGTGCAATCTCAGGAACTATAATAAGGACAGATTTTCCAGCCGCTAAAGTTTCTTTTGCTGCTTCGATATAAACCTCAGTTTTTCCGCTGCCAGTAATGCCGTGAAGCAAAATCGTCTTGAAAGTTCCAGCATGAGATGCCGAAGATATTGATTTTAAGGCTTCATTTTGTTCCGCATTGAGCGAGACCGATGTCTGTGCCCAGGTAGGTGGGGCATCTTCCTTTGTGTTTCCGCACTCAGCGGTTTCATTTATCTCCACCAAGCCTAGCTCTAAGAGTTTTTTTAGTGGCACAGAAGAAGTTTTAATATGACGATTTATCTCCTGTACAGACAAAGCCCCGTCATGTTGTTCCAGTAGGTCTAAAATATTTTTACATTTCTTAGATCGAGCTGGAAGAGTCACGTCACTTTTTTTTGTGAGTTTTGCAACCTTAACTTTTCTCGATGGGCTAGGAGTCGGTATTGCTACATCAATTACCTGAGAGAGTGGCGCCCCATAGTAAGCAGCCACTTTTTTAAAAAACTCTAGCTGTGGGGAAGAAAAGCACAACTCTGGTAGAATGGTAGCATCAATAGGTCGGACACCATCGCTAGAAAATTCTTCAAGTAAAGAGGTTTGAGAATTACTTTTTAAATTAGGTGGAGGATTTTCTGAGAGCCCGACTATGTATCCAATTGAGGTTCTTCGTCCCAGCGGCACTGTAACTCTTGAACCAATTTCAATTTTACCAATTAGCTCTGGCACTCGATAACTGAGTGGGCTTGGTAATGGAGGAATCGCAACGTCAGCAAAAAGCTTCATCAAAACACAGTCTCTTAGTCGGAATCGGATTGCTAGATATAACCATATTTTATGACAAATAGGGTATTCAAGTGGTTTCAATGCCAAATCAGGCATTCTTTGTGGAAAAACGCGACCTTCGAGGCTGTACGAGCGTCTCAATCGTGAGTAATTGTAATGGACGGACTTCTACAGTCTAAACTATGGGTATTTTTAATAAGAAGAAGCAGTTTGTTGCTGTCGACATTGGAGCAAGCTCAATCAAGTTGATGGAGCTCGATTGTCGTGGGGCAAAGCCTTATCTAGTTGCGGCAAGCATAACCCCTTTGCCGATCGCTGCTTTCTCTAACAATCAAATCACCAAGAAGGAGTCGACCGCTGAAAAAGTTGCAGCGGCGCTTTCAGCGTACGGTAGTCAAGAAGTCTCTGTAGTATGCGCAATGCCTGCGCTAGGAGTTTTTACTAAGCGGGTTACCATGCCTGCGATGGATCCCAAAGAGCTAGGACAGACTGTTCGATTTGAAGCAGGAAGTTATATTCCTCAAGGAGTAGAATCAGTAAAGCTTGATTACTCTATTCTTGCCAAGAAGCCTACTGGGGAGCTCGAAGTTTTAGTGGTGGCAGTTAAGAATGAGATCGTTGATAGCTTTGTTGATACTGTAAAGCTAGCTGGTTACGATACTGGTATCGTAGACGTTGATTATTTTGCATACCAGAACGCATTTGAACTCGCCTACCCTGAATCAAAAGATCAGGCGGTATGCCTGGTCCATATTGGAGCACGTTACAGCTTCATTAATATTTGTAAGGATGGCATCCCACTCTTTACTGGTAATATTTCTCTCGGTGGATCCGTTGTTACTCAGGAAATTGCTAGAGTCATGTCTGTTGAACAATCTGATGCAGAAACATTAAAACTGGAATGTGATCCATCTAAAGCCTCAGCAGATGATAAAGTCGTAGGCATAATCGCAAAGAGTCGGAGAGCTCTTGTTTCAGACTTGGATCGCCAAATCCGGATCATGTGGAACGCTAGCGGAGCGGAAGAGGATCTTGGACGAATAGTTCTCTCAGGTGGTGGCGCACTTCTTGATGGATTGGTTACAGAACTATCGGAGACTTCAGGTGTAGCTTGTGAGTTGTTCGATCCATTTAAAGGTATTGAGGTTGGATCTGAATTTGATAAAGATCACATCACAAAGCTTGGTCCTTCAATGTCAATTGCTGCAGGTTTAGCCATGAGATCTTTTGGAGACAAGGGGGAGGGTGGAACCCCTACTTGATATATGATCAAGATTAACTTATTGGGCGATAAAACTGGTTCTAGCTTTGGTGGGTATTTTCAAGTAGCCCTTTACGCATTTTCAGTGGCATGTCTGGGAATGGGATTTTATACAGCAACTGCTCACGTAAGTTATCAGTCTGAATTTGTCGCCCAACAAGATACTCTGTACAGAGCTCAACTCTCCGATCTCAAAAAGATTACAAAAGAAGTAAGAGGATTGGAGAAGAAAAGAGAGATGCTCAAAAGGAAAATTGAGATTATTGAGACTCTTAAAAGTCGCAAGGTTGGCCCAGTTCATGTTCTTGATGATCTTAATATCTCAGTACCAGAAAAATCGTGGCTTCTAGAAATAAGAGACAAAGGCGGGGTTTTAAGAATTGATGGTTTAGCGCTTGATAATCAGACAATTGCCGATTTCATTAAACGACTTGAAAAATCTACTTATTTTGTAAGAGTCGATCTACTTGAAGCTCGTCAGGAAGAGGTTCGTGGTGTAAAAATGAAGCGTTTCGCTGTTTCCGCAAAAATTAGCTACGGCGGAACGGCTCTAATAGGGGAGGATGTACAATCATGAGCCCCTTTATAGAAGACATTTTAGAGCGACCAATCCAGCAGCGGGTAGGTATCTTGCTTGGAACATTAGCCTTGGTTGGACTTTTGTTGTGGGCGAATATGTTTTCTCCAGCCCTTACCGATTACACAGATGCCAAGGAAAAATTAGATTCCTTAAAGGCTGAGGTTAGCAAAGAGAGAAGGCTGGCCATGAATCTTGAGCAATTTAAGCGCGAAGTCAAAGAGTTGGACGTTCAACTTGAATTTGCCCTTCAAGAGTTGCCAGATAAGAGCGAAATTCCTGAGCTATTATCGTCTGTTTCGGGATTAGCCAAGGAGAGTGGTCTAGAGGTTGGCTTATTTAAGGTAAACGCAGAGCGCTTAGATGAATTTTACGCGCGAGTCCCCGTGGAGATCTCAGTTACTGGTACATATCATCAGGTAGCTTCTTTTCTCGATGCTGTGGCTGGATTGCCAAGAATCGTAAACATAAGTCAGATTGAGATGGTAGAGCCAACTACTTTAAGCGGTTCTGTGACCTTAAGAGTTAATTGTGTGGCCACAACATTCCGTTATATCACTCCGGACGAGCAAAATTCTGCAGAAAATCAAGCACAAGAGCGTCGAAGAAGAGAGTAGATCCTTGTTTTCGAATGATAAGGAAATATACTTATAAAAGATCTTTTGTTCAAAACAATGTTTCTTTCATTTAAGTAACTTAAAGTAATTCCCGTGACGGAATCTAAGATTTTCAACTAGTTCCACATTTCTTTCGTTGACAAGTTACTTTAAATAGCTTTAAGCAAGAGGTTGACTGCGCGGAGTGTTTTCATCTTTTTGAAATCTTACGTGTCAGTTAAGGCGCCGTTTAGCTCGTAAGTCGTTAAGTATGCAGAGTGGGACAAGTTATCAGCAGTTAATGAGACGACATGTTTCGTCTTGGCTTGGTTCTACTGTGCGAGATCAAATGAATCCAAAAGACTTGCTTACAAGTAGTGATTTGTCTCAAAGGAGTTGTTCCATGAGTGTTGCTGCATCCACGAGATCAGGAAGTCTCGTAAAGAATCTGCTCATTGCGGCGATGGTGGTAGTTGGTGGCTGTTCTATGCCGACGACCCAAATTGCTAACAGTCCAGAGCCCGTAAGTCCGCTTAGCGAGACGGCTAGTGGTGATGCTGCTGATGCAACACCAACTGCCCCGACCACTGAAGAGATTGTGGCCTCGATGGGTGAATCCAATGCTGATGCAGCCGCTCCTGCAGAAGCCCTCGCCTCGGCAGATAATGTCACTGCTTCAGCTACTACTGAGACCGTAGCATCAACTGAAGAGTTGCAGCCAAAATTGGTTGGTCTTACCCTTGAAGAAACTAAGCCCGGTCAAAATCGCATTGTAGCTCAGGTTACTTCTGCCGGAACTTATACGCTAAACAGAACTGCACCATCTGAGTACGTTGTAACCTTAGAAGATGCCACCATGGATCCTCAGGTAATGAGAACTTTAATCTCGCCACCACAAAGTGGTCTTATCAGATCCGTACGTCCGGTACAGGAAGGAAGAAATGTTCTTCTTCGTGTCTTTGCTCAGCCAGACTCAAAGATCTCCGCTGAAGCAGTTTCGGGTAGGATAATCATCTCAGCTGTAGAAGGTGAGGAAAGCCCACTAGCTCAATTATCTGATGAAGCCCCACCAGCTGCTGCCCCTGCTGAGAAAACCGCAGCGCCAGCTACTGACAAGCCTGCAGATGCCGCTACTGTTACTGCAGCAAATGGAACCACAGACACGACTGCGGCGGTTACAGAGACTGGCACAGATGAGCCATCCGAAAGCGACATTTCCGCATTGCTAGAAGGTGAGCCTAAGTACACTGGAAGATTAATTTCCCTAGACCTTCAAGATACGGACATTGATAACGCTTTAAGAATTATCGCAGAAGTTTCTAACTTAAATATCATCACCAGCGATAATGTTGCTGGTAAAGTTACGCTTCGCTTGATTGATGTTCCTTGGGATCAAGCACTTGATGTTATTCTAAAAACAAATGGTCTAGATAAAGTTCAAGAAGGGAGCGTGGTTCGAGTGGCTCCAGTTGAAAAACTCCGTCAAGAACGGGAAGCTTTGAAGGAGGCTCAAAGAGCCGATCAGGATCTGCAACCTTTGTTGGTTCGGTACATCAGGATTAGTTACGCAAAAGCCTCAGAAGTTAAGACTTTGGTTGAGGCAGTGCTGACCGAGCGCGGTACAGTTGCTGTTGATGAGAGAACAAATCAGGTCATTGTAAAAGATATCCAGATGGGTATCCAGAATGTTGCTGAGTTGGTTCGTAAGTTAGATCTTAGAACCCCACAAGTTCTCCTTGAGACTCAGATTGTTGAAGCTCAGAGAAACTTCCTCCGTGATTTAGGATCTGAGGTTGGTTTTACCTTCGTAAGATCACCAGCTACTGGTAATGCCACAGGATATAACTTTCCTAACTCTGTAAATGTTTCTGGTAGCGCTGGCGCAGGTGAATCGGCTTCAAGCTTCCCTGCCGCGGTTGATGACATCGGTTCTGCAATTACTGCGCTATTTGATAGCGCTGATGGTAGTAGGAGTTTGGGATTGAGATTGTCGGCCCTAGAGACAGAGGGTCGGGTACGAGTTGTAAGTCGTCCATCTGTGGCTACTGTCAATAATAAGAAAGCAACGATTAAGAGCGTTGAAAAGATTCGTGTTAAGACTCCTGATAGTGGACTTTCTGTCGCAACCGGCGAAGGGGCGTCTTCAAGTGGTGGTTCTGCTGTAGCAACTGAAACATTCGAGATCGGTATTGTCTTGAACGTAACTCCACAAGCTTCACCGGACTATTACGTACTTCTAGATATTGATGCTAAGTCTTCAACTCTTGGTTCGAATGTTGTCGATGACATTCCATCCGAGGTTGAGCGCAGCGCAACATCTACTGTGCTAGTATCAAGCGGACAGACCTTTGCACTCGGTGGGATTTATAAAATCACTGACAAGGACACTATGAACGGCGTTCCTTTCTTCAAGGATATGCCTGTATTTGGCCATATGTTTAGAAGATCTTTAGTTGATAACGGTGATGAGGAATTAATTTTCTTCATTACCCCGCGTATTGTTGAAGGCAGCTTCGATGATGCGGCTATGAAAGCAACTCTATAAGTTCTGAAAGGGAGAGAAGCGTATGAAGCGGTTTACGATAGCATCACTAATCGGAGTAGGAATAAGCATCGCAGCCTTTATTGGTTGCGGCACTGCAGCTACTAACAATCAGGGTGTATCTTTCACTTTATTGGGTTTCTTTGCCGAACTTCCAGACTCAGGTAGCACGGAGCAGCCTCCTGGTGAATTGGGTCAGGCAGTTCCTTTAAGTTTAGAGAACCCAGAGACCCAGAGCGGCAATCTTGCTGGTTCTGTTTCTACCGTAGCTGGACTTAAAAATAATATCTCTTCTCAGTTCCTCCGCGTAGATAGAATGAAGGTCTCCTACTATATCGAAGGAGCGGAGCAGCAACCACCAGATACAGTGGTTGCTTTTGGGGCGGTCTTGGGACCCGGAGGCCAGTCTTCAGGTGGAGATACTACAACGGAAGGATCGTCTTCCTCATCCAAGGGAATCTCCTCGTTGCCTGATTTTGCTGAGATCGGCTCTTTATCGTTTGGCCGATTTCCAATCGTTACCCCTGAGATTATGGCTTGGCTTAACCTCTATAGGGGCAGCCTTCCAGAGCTACCTTTCACTATGTTAGCGACAGTAAAGGCTTCTGCGGTCGGTTCTGCTGGAGAGAGGTACTATTCAAATGAGGCAACTTATTTCATTATCTTTACACCAGACATAGCGATTGCACCCACCGAGGGGTCTGATTTCACCGATGGTAGTGGTACCACAGGTGATACTACTTCTGGCGATACGACAACTACAGGTTAGTTGGATCGTTTGTTAATTTTTTGAAATTGGAAGTTTGAGATAGGAAGAATTATGCAGAAAAAATTCCTAATACCAGTACTAGGCGGGGTTGGCATTGTAGCAATGCTTGTGGCTCTTGTTAGTTGTGGTGGTACTTCAGGTGGAGATAAAGATTTCTCGGGACAAGCCTTCGTAGCTGACGAAAGCGTTGGCTCAATATTCTTCTCGACACTTCCCTCTGAGATTCAGGTTTCTAGAGTCGCTGGCTTTGCCGTAGGGGTTAAAAATGGAAACGGCGAAGCTGTTCCATCACTGACTATTTCTTGTGACACTGAACAAGGTTTAGCCCTTATTGAGCCAACATCTGGCAGAGAAATCACTGACAGTACCGGTTCAATCAGTGGAAAAGTTGGATGTGAACGCCCAGGTAGTTATCAAATCGGATGTCGCTTACCAGTTGGCGCCAACAAGAGAGTTTTTGAGCGAGTTGTTTGCACAGGTGAAATCCCAGATACCTTTACTGGGTTCCCAGGAGCTGGCGGCGGCGGACTTGGTGGTGGCAGCTTAGTTTCTGATGATGCCGGACCAGGTGGAACTAGCCTTGAGGGTTTTGGTATTCAATCAACCAAAGTTAATGATGGTGAGACTGAAGGTACATTCACCGTTGATACTACCCAGGTCAATACCTGCGGTGATGACGGGACAGATACAGAGCCATTTGGTGACGCATCAGTTGAATTTGGCTTTTTGAACGAAACAAATTCTACCGTTTCATGTGATACGTATACAATGACCGTAGCTGGCGTTGGCACATTCGGTCCAATCGCTGTCGGTGGAGCTATTGATGGTGGTTTTGCTCCGAACGGTGGTGAGGCAACCATTACTGTTCCATTGGCTATTGCTCAGGGTGATGGAACTAAGACCTGGGCTGGCAGTGCAACAGCGATCTCTTCCTCAACCGGATTCAAGAACGTTTCTTTCTCATTCGCTTGTAACAAAGATACTGGAGATGCAAGCGATGTCGGTGAAGATGTTACGGTAACTAAGGCCGTTGGTGTTACGTTTGCTAACGTTAATCGTTGCGAAACTGGCGGCGGTGGTAG
>CAZYRE010000013.1:0-9066 GCA_964650155.1 uncultured Bdellovibrionales bacterium | reverse complement strand
TTCTTATGTATATAAAAGGCAGAGACCCCTTTATTCTCGATAGGTTAGCGTCGATAATTTGAATAAAATCTAGACTTTAGCTAGTATGCGGGGCTTTGAATTATGAACTCTGTAGGGGACTACTGCGTGAAAACTGATGAACTTGAAGCCATAGTAAAGATTTTAAAGTTAAATGATGTCACTGAGTTCGAGCTGACGAATAACGGAACTCATATTAAATTGTCTCGGGCGGTTTTAAATCCAACCTCCACGAGATCCGTTGTCCATCCAGTTGTGCCTCTTTCTTCCGCCACTCCATTACATGAGGATTCGCATCCCTCTGCTGCTTCAAATGAGATTCCATCCAATTGGGTCAAAGTAGAGTCTCCGATTGTTGGAACATTTTATAAGAAGCCTGGTCCAGATAAAGACGCATTCGTTACAGAGGGTAAGACAGTTAAGAAAGGCGATACCCTCTGCATCATCGAAGCAATGAAATTGATGAACGAGATAGAGGCACCGTGCGCTGGTAAGGTAGAAAAGATTTTAGTTCAGGATGCTACTGTAGTTGAGTATGGAGAAGTGCTCTTCTTCATTAATCCCAGCAAATAATTGGTAATCAAGTAAGGGGCGTATGAAGCCACCATTTAATAAGATCCTCATTGCAAATAGAGGAGAGATAGCTGTCAGAGTCATACGGGCATGCCATGAGCTTGGTATTAAAACGGTGGCCGTGCACTCAAAAGCTGATGCCGATGCTCTCCACGTTAAACTTGCTTCTGAAAGTGTTTGTATCGGACCAAATTTAGCTAAGGAAAGTTATCTAAATATTACAGCAATTATCTCTGCTGCGATAGCGACAGGGGCGGAAGCGATTCACCCAGGTTACGGATTTTTAAGTGAGAATGCTGCCTTTGCTGAAATTTGCGGAAGTTGTGGCATTACTTTCATCGGACCTACAGCTCGAGCCATGCGGACTATGGGCGACAAGGCCAGAGCACGTAGAGTTGCTGATAAAGTTGGAGTTCCAACTATCGCTGGAGATAGCAAAGGATTCACAGAAGCTAAGGAAGCCTTAGCGGTGGCTGAAAAGACAGGGTTTCCTATTTTGCTAAAAGCGTGCGCTGGTGGCGGCGGTCGCGGAATGAAGATTGTTAACGATCCAGCAAAATTTGAAGACACATTTCAGACAGCGAGCGCCGAAGTTATGGCCGCGTTTGGTGATGGCAGCCTACTTGTTGAAAAATATCTACCACGTGTCCGTCACGTTGAAGTTCAGATAGCTGGAGATAGGTATCAGAACGTAATTCACCTTGGTTGTCGTGATTGCTCTGTTCAAAGACGGTATCAGAAGTTGATTGAGGAAAGTCCGCCACATGCATTGAATCCAAAGATAATTCAGAAGCTTCAGGATTATGCAGTAGAGGTTGGAAAAGCTGTAAATTATTCAAACGTTGGAACGATAGAATTCCTAGTAGATATCGAGACCGAGAATTTTTACTTCATAGAGATGAACACCCGGCTTCAGGTCGAACACCCAGTAACTGAACTTGTTACTGGTGTAGACCTTGTAAAAGAGCAGATCTCAATTGCCGCTGGAAACGAACTTTCATATTCACAGAAAGATATCGTAATTCGGGGTCATGCTATAGAAGTGCGAGTTAATGCTGAGGATCCCGTAGCGATGGTTCCTTCGCCTGGTAGAGTTAAGGGATATCATGCTCCTGGTGGGAATGGTGTCAGGGTAGATTCTGCTCTTTATAGCGAATACATGATTCAACCATACTATGACTCAATGGTTGCAAAGCTAATTACTTTTGCCCGTACCCGTGAGGAAGCAATTAACAAAATGTTAGTTGCCCTTGATGAGTATATCATAGAAGGTCCAAAAACTAACATTGAGCTTCATCGGCGCATTTTGAATCATCCTGATTTTAGGAGTTCTAGAGTTCACACTAAGTTCTTAGAAGGGGTGGATCTGTTCCAAGATCTTAGAGTTCAAAGAAAACCTGAGGAGGCCGCAGCCGCATGAACGCTAAAAAGCAAATAGTTGTAATTTTGTCATTACTTATTACCTCTATTGCTAGTTTAGTGAACGCTGATGCTCTCCCGCCAAAATTATCAATCCCTTCTCCAAATTTTAATTTTGAGACTGCTCGACAAGGCGATATCGTTAAGCATGATTTCAAAATCTACAACGCTGGAGGCTCGCCACTTGTAATCCAGCGAGTCGTTCCTGGATGTGGGTGCACCGCCACAAAGATTTCAACCAAGAATGTACCACCAGGGAAAGAGAGCGTAGTCTCTGTTGAATTTAATACGACAGGATTTCTTGGTCATAAGGTTCGTAGTATTTCAATCGAGACAAATGATCCAAAGATGTCTGTTGGGATGTTAACCATCGAAGGTACGATAGAGGCTGAAATTACTGTGGAACCTAAGGCCTTGTCTTTCGGGGAAGTAAAGCAGGGCAGTTCGCCCTCATTAGAATTAATCATTAAAAAATTAGTAAATTCTAAAACTGCTGTTCGTGAAGTTGTTTCTCGTCTTCCATCTGTAACGGTAGAAAAAATTAGAAATGGCGAATTAGAATCTGTTTACAGAATTACTATGAAGCCAGATGCCAAAATTGGTGGAATTAGAGGCTTAGTTAATGTGGTATTGAATGATAAAGGTGCCACAACTATTCCGGTGCCAGTTTTTGCTTCAATAGTTAAAAATAATAGTTAATTTTTGCTCATGAATTTGCGAAACGCTTGCTTCAGTATTTTCACTGTAGCGATTTTATGCGCCTGGTCTCCGCCTATCTTTGCAGAAGAGATTCGCGTCTATGGCGTGCCATTAGAAGTTGATTCAATCGAGCATCTTGATGACGATTCCGTAAAGCTCACTATCGATAACCATAGCCGGATTATTGCTCCTGAGCAGGTTCAGGTTGTCGTTTTATCTGAGGCAGAGAAGAAAGGAGCACTTCATAAATTAAAGGTTTCTGCTTTGCTAGGGATGTTAGAATCGGCCATCACTGTTCGGCACACTGAGAGTATCATTCGACTTCTCCTAACCGCACTTACTAATAATGAAGTGACTTCCGATGAAATTGAGAGAGCTATCAGAGCAGTAAAGCTTGGAGAGGGCGGCTCGGAGCTTCTTGAGTCATTCTGGGCAGAACATGCTGCCGAGTTGAATGTCAAAACTCAAGCCTTGGTTTTGCTTACGATGGTAGAGGATGGCAATAGCTCTGTATCCGCACTTACTCCTGGATCTGAATTAGAGCAGATTGTATGGAGCTTGGGCGAAGATCGTATGTTGAATCTTTTAGAGCAAGGAGAGTCGTGCAGGACTTTACAAAAAGCTCTTACCCTTGCATTTGGGGTTACAAGCGAGAGAGCAACTAGAGTCAAAGAGGCTTGTGATTTTGGTTTGTCTGCTTTGGAAGCAGAGAACTCTCTAGATATAAACGCCTTACAGAAAATTTATGCGGTAGCTAATAAAGATGATTTTGCTCGTACTATTGTAGAGCCTACCCTAGTAAGAGCACTACATAAAAAATCATCAGAATATTTAAACTTAAAACAGTACGATGAAGCCGTTTCTGTTTTAGGAGACGTGCCGTTACATAAGATCTCTCCTACCACACAGGAAATCTTGGTTGATGCATTATCAAATATTTCCGACATCCTTAGCCTCAGTAATACAAACGATCGAATTCATGATTTTCTAAAATATAATGCGGAAGGAAATCCAAATATAAAAGTAAAATATGTCGAAGCAATTATTCGCTCGCTAATAAAAACTTCAAAGGCTAAAGATTGGGATACTGTTGAGCGAGGCTTGGCGTTGCTTGGTATTATAAGTGCACCAAGTGATAAGAGAGATTCGGTTCGCACCGATATCGCATTTAGCGCCATTTCCTTGGATGAAATAGATAGAGCTAGAAAATATTTTGACTCTAGAGAATCTGCACCTAGTCTTTTTCTGAAATTAAAATTCTTTATGTTTGGTGGTTATGGCGGGCGTTGGATTGCGCTGCTAGTTTTTGTCCTCATTACTTACAAAATCAGTCAATTATTGAGATCTCAACGAAGGGCTAGGATTCAGTCGTTTGAGAAGATGATTAAATCTGCATCAATGATACACACAGAGGATGATCAATCTTCTCTTTCCGAGGAAGAAACACGAGAGCTAAACAGAAATTTAATTAAATTAGGGTTGGACACTAAAGCCTCAGTTGGCGATGTAAAAAGCGCATTTCGTGAAATCGTGAAGAAAATACACCCCGATCTTAATCAAGCAGTGGGTGACATATCCGCAGGAGATAAAAATACTTCTGAATTTGTTGAGTTGACCAAGGCGTACGATCGAGCCTTGGTGCTTATGCAAAAGCGTAACGAGGTTTAATAATTCTCCTTCTTCCTTCAGCGCTAATTTTTCTAGAATCTTTTCTACCCAAACGATTTTTAATAATAATTTTTAATTGCGAGGTTGAATATGCTGGCTCAATTTTGATTATTTCTTCTTGTTCTGATTTTGTTAACTCTCCAAACTTCTTGCCATGTACAATAATTTCTTGACCAACTTTAGAATTTATTCCGCAGGTGGATCGCGAGAGAGCCTTTCTTGCCAAAGCCGCTCTTAGAGGATTGTTTGCCTCTAAGTATTCGTTGGCTCTTGCCAGAGCCCAAATGGGGCGTCCAAGTGAAATCTGTTGGGTTATGTCGCAAAGGAGTGTTTGGGTTATTTTTTGATTCATGACAATATAAGAGCAACGGCAATGCCATGAGATCTTAATTCATAACTAATTGAATATATTGATCATTGCTTAATAAGGCTGATGCTGATTGCCTCACTTATTGGTTCAAAAAACATCAGCGGTAAGTTCCATGAAGGTTTAATCTTGATTCATCATTCACTATACTCAGGAGTGGTGGCCGGTTCGTGCGAGGAGCCTCTGTGAACCCGGTCAGATTCGGAAGAAAGCAGCCGCAGCGGTTGCGCTTCTGTGTTACGTTTTCGGCCGCCACTTTTCTTTAGTTGTTGGAAGCTTGTGTCTCATCTTGTATTAGCCAGAAAATTTCGTCCCCAGGATTTTGGATCCGTCTCTGGCCAGGAGCATGTAACTCGTCCTTTAGCTAATGCAATTAAAAGAAATCAAATCTCTCATGCCTTTTTATTCTGTGGACCGAGAGGAGTTGGAAAAACAACTGTGGCTCGTGTTCTCTCCAAGGCTTTGAATTGTGAAAAGGGGCCTACTGCTACGCCTTGTCTTAAATGCACCAACTGTCGCGAGATAACCGAGGGGCGGAGTTTAGCAGTGCGTGAGATAGATGGAGCTTCTCATAATAGCGTTGATAATGTCCGTGATCTGATCGATACCTTGCGTTCTCAGCCTCCTCCAGGATCTAAATACAAAGTGTACATAATGGACGAAGTCCATATGTTAAGCATCGCAGCCTTTAATGCCCTGCTAAAAAATCTAGAAGAACCACCACCGAATACCGTTTTTATCTTAGCTACTACCGATCCTCAGAAAATTCCGGAAACTGTCCTCTCGAGATGTCAGCGCTACGATTTTAGGGCGATGAGTCTTGAGGTAATCGAAACAAAACTAAGAGAGATAGCCAAGGCTGAAGAGATCGAAGTTGAGCCCGAGGTTTACCCATTGGTTGCGCGGCTTGCTGATGGATCGATGAGAGATGCGCAGAGTCTACTTGAACGGGTGCGCTCATTAAGCGATGGAAAGATAACCGCAGAAGAGGCTAGTCAAGCATTGGGTGTGGTCAAGAGATCCTTGTTACTGGATCTCTCCCGTGCAGTTCTTCAAAGGGATCCAGATAAGGCGCTTAATTTGATCGGGGAAGCTTTCTCTGGAGGTTTAGATCCTCGTCTTTTTATAAACGAAATAGTTTCTCATTGGCGCGAACTTTTGATTGCAAAATTTAGTGGACAAACCGGATTAAAACGGATCGGTTTATCTGAAGTTGCAGGGCAAGAGTTACTTGGTCAGGTCAGGGACATCTCTCCCGTAGATCTTCAGGATATCGTTTATCTCGTTCAGTCTGGTTGCGAGCAGGCAACTAGGAGTTTATATCCAAGAATTGTTCTTGAAGCGCTGGCAGTACGCGTTGCGACCCGCGAACCAGTTATTGAGATGGCCAAAGTCTTAGAGGCGCTTAAAAAAAAAGAGCATAAATCAGATCCGGTAAGAGAAAACGTGACTCTGGCAAGGGCAGCTAATGCTCCTGCCCCTACAAGAGCTCCAGAACTCCGCATTGTTGAACAAAAAATTTCAAAACCAACCGGATCAAATTTAAACTGGAGAGATTTCGTTGATTCAGTTCAAAAGACTGGTCGTTCAGGTATGTTGGGGGAATGCTTGAAGAGGCTTTCAATTGAAAGCTTTGAGCCCGGTAAGTTAAAAGCAGCAGCGCCAAAAATTGCTCAGGAATATTTCGGGGATAAGGACAATAAGGTTAAGCTTGTTGATTTCTTAAATGGTTATTCAAAGGCTGATAATTGGGATATCTCCTTGAGGGCAGAGGACAAAAAGCAATCAGCGCCTGGTACTTCAATTATGGAGGAAGAGCGTCGCGATAAGGCCACTGCTCAAGTGAAAAGAAAAGAGAATGCTGTTACTCATCCAGCAGTACTCAACATCAAGAAGATTTTTCCTGGAACCACATTAGACGAGTAAGATTTTATTTTAATTTAATAGGGAACGTATGAAAGGATTCAAGCTGCCGGGCAATATGCAAGAGATGATGCGCCAGGCTCAAAAACTCCAAGGTGATTTGCAGAAAGTACAGGCAGAGACTCAGAACTTTATAGCTGAGGCTTCAGCCGGCGGAGGAGTAGTTAAGGCAGTAGTGAACGGTAAGCAGGAGATAGTTTCTCTTACGTTAGCCCAGGAAGTGGTCAATAAGGACGATATCGAAATGCTTCAAGATCTAATTTGCGCCGCGATAAATGAGGCCCTGACTAACGTGCGTAATCAGTCGGCTGAGGCCATGAAGAAGGTTACTGGTGGACTAGGTCTGCCAGGCCTATAATCTCTCTACTGGTGGTGCCAGAGTCGTTGTGGCCGTAGATTATGAGTGATGCAACAGCCTTTCCCCCGACACTTCAAAAGTTAGTTCGCGAGCTTTCGCGATTACCTAGTATCGGCACCAAGTCTGCCATGCGGCTTGCCTATCACCTTATCAACAACGATCCTGATCTTGTCGATTCTCTAAGAATTGCCCTAGGGGAAGCCAAGGATAAGGTTAGGCAGTGTCAGAGTTGTTACTTTATCACCGAATCCGAGAGATGCGCTGTTTGCGAAAATCCTAAGCGTGACTCTTCTATCTTGTGTGTAGTTGAGAAGCCTGTGGATGTACTCTCTATCGAGCGCTCAGGAGATTATAGGGGCGTTTATCACGTTCTTCATGGGCTCTGGGCGCCACTACGAGGGAAAGGCCCGGAGAATATGAAATTTAAGGAGCTTCTAGATAGGATTCGGAGTGGCTCTGTGAAAGAGGTAATTTTGGCTCTAGGAGCTACGGTAGAAGGGGATGCAACCTCCCTATATGTAGCCAAGGCTATTTCCGACCTAGGGATCCAGGTAACAAGGCTGGCGCATGGCTTGCCTAAAGGCGGAGAGCTTGAATTTGCTGATGACGTTACACTATCCCATGCTTTTAACGGGCGTAGAGCCGTAAATGTCTGATACTTAAGTATTTTCGTTTAAATTTCAGAGGCTTAAATTATTGCAGGGGCTGAGCATTTAATGCATACTCCAAGGCGCTTTTCTTCCCCGGTAGCTCAGTCGGTAGAGCAGGTGACTGTTAATCACCCTGTCGGGGGTTCAAATCCCTCCCGGGGAGCCATTTTTGATGAACCCCAATAAAAGCTTTGTTTCCACAGCATGAATTTTTTTGTTGTGGGAACGTCCTAATTGTCGCATAAGAACCACAAAGTTTAGCTGTATCGAACTTTCTTGGTTTATCGTTACTACATTAATGTGGAGTTATTTATGAAGAAAATTATCGTAGCTATCGCTACTCTAGCAATCGCATCTATCGCAACTGCTGACACTAACACTGCTGCTACAGCTGGTGAGTACGGTGGAAATTGCGCTATGGGCGTAACTATGGGCAAGATGGTCCATACTGATTGCTCAATAAGCTGGAAGGATCCAACATCTTCCAAAACATACTGCTTCTCATCTGAAGAGATGAAGACAAAGTGGGCAGAGAACACAACAAGCAACATTGAGAAAGCTAATACCGAGTACACCAAGCTTAATAAGCAAGGATAATTCGGATCTACGACTACTAAAAAATCGTAGCTAAGTCGGGTACAGGCCCCATTTTCGATAGAAAATGGGGCCTGTACCTTTAGAAGCATCGCTAAAACGCCGATTCTAGATCCGAGAGAGAATTAATCCTCCATGTAGTTAATTGGTGGTGATGTATGAGTGATTGTTGTGGGAAAAAGAGTTGTTGTGCTCCTCAGAAAGAAGCACTTGATATTGATGGTGAGCTAAAGAGACGTCCTCGAAGCCCAACGCTGCTTAACCTTAGTTGGTTAAGAGATAGACTCAATAAAGTAAAATCCATTAAAGCGAAACTAGCTTCGAGTACCTACGAAGTCGATCCGGAAAAGGCTGCCAAAGCGATCCTCAACGAAGAAAAATAAAGGGGTCAGACCCCTTTTTCTATAGTTTCTCTTCGAGGTAACCTTACTTCCTTATAAGGAGTAAGTTCCGTGCCATTTTGTAATATCCGAAGTGCAAACTTATTTTTTGAAATTACTGGAGCAGGCGAGCCCCTTCTGTTTCTTCACGGCCTTGGCTCAAGCTCTCTAGATTGGGAATATCAGGTCCAATTCTTTGCAAAGAAATTCAAAGTTATCACCCTTGATTTTAGAGGATTTGGTAAGTCCGATAAGCCATCATCGGGATATTCTATCCCTGAATTTGCCAAAGATATAATCGAATTTTTAAATCTCCAAAAAATAGAGAAGGTAACATTGATAGGAGTCTCCATGGGTGGCATGGTCGCACTTGAATGTGCGGCTGAATTCCCTGACAAGATTAAATCTATTGTTGTC
>CAZYRE010000012.1:1722-29664 GCA_964650155.1 uncultured Bdellovibrionales bacterium | reverse complement strand
CCAAAGGCTAGATCTCCAGCATCACCTAATCCAGGTACAATATAAAATTTTGAGTTTAATTCCGGATCCACGGCTGCGACCCAGATATGAGCCTCGGGGAGAGCTCTCTTAACAAATTCTAGCCCTTCACGTGAAGCAACAGCAGAAACAATATGAGTAACCGTTGGTTTCTCTGTGCGAATCAATTTTTCGTAAACTGCCACCATAGATTTTCCTGTCGCCATCATAGGATCACATAGAATTAAAATGCGATCTTTTAGTGATGGATGACTATGATATCCAAGTTGAATACTAAACGATCCATCGGCTTCATGTTTTCTATAAGCAGAGACAAAACATGTGTCAGCTTTATCAAAAACCTCAAGGAAACCAGCTTGCATAGGCAATCCGGCTCTCAAAATAGTTGCCACCACTGGTTGCTCCTTCAGCATGGAACATTCAGCGATTCCAAGTGGTGTTTGAACTTTCTGAATCGAGTAAGGCATGACCTTACTGATTTCAAAAGCCATCATCTGCCCCAATCGTTCCATATTTTTTCGGAACAGGAGTCTAGAGCTTTGAAGTTTTACATCCCTTAATTCTGCCATCACTTCGGAAATCAGTGAGGGCTCTTCGCTGAGGTTTTTAACAATACGATTAGAGGTCATCTCTCTCCTAATAAGAAATTAAAAACGTTTTATAACTGACTTCCCTATTATTGCACCCAAAACTCCTCGCACTATCTGCCGTCCAACTTGACTACCAATTGCCCTAGCAGCGCTTGAGATAAAGGCCTGGAAGGGACTTTGTGCTCGGGAACCTTTTGACGGAGGTGGGGCCGATTCTATATCAGTTAATTGTGCAGCCTGACGAGCTCGTGCTCTTAGGACTTCAAATGCAGACTCATTATCTTTCTCCCCCTCATACTTGCCGTATAGTGGGGAAGCCTTAATTAATCTATCTCTTTCTTCCTGAGTGATAGGCCCAAGTCGACTCTGTGGTGGTGCTATCAATGTCCATTCCACAACACTTGGAGCACCTTTTTCATCCAAACATGAAACAAGCGCTTCCCCTACTCCTAGTTCTGTCAACGCTTTTGCAATGTTAATGGAGCCATCACCACGGAATGTATCAGCAGCAGTCTTGATGCCCTTTTCATCTCGTGCAGAAAAGGCACGAAGAGCATGCTGGATACGGTTTCCAAGTTGCCCAAGAACTGAATCAGGAATATCTGTAGGAATCTGAGAGATGAAGAAAACTCCAACTCCTTTTGAACGAATCAACCTAACTACAAGTTCAATTTTCTCTAGTAATATCTTTGGTGCTTCATTAAATAAAAGATGAGCTTCATCAAAAAAGAAAACAAATTTTGGTTTACCTAAATCTCCAACTTCTGGAAGCCGTTCGTAGAGCTCACTTAGAAGCCACAAGAGCATAGTACCGTAAACTCTTGGTTGCTGCATAAGTTTTGTGGCAGCAAGGATATTTATTATGCCTTGACCATGTCCATCTGTTCTTAGGAGGTCATCAACATCAAGCATGGGGACGCCAAAAAACTCCTCCCCGCCTTGTTCAGAAAGAGTTATGACGCCACGTTGAATTGCACCAATGCTAGCAGAAGAGATATTGCCATAGGAGGTGGTATAATTTTTTGCAGTGTCTCCGACATGCTGTACTACCGCTTGGAGATCCTTTAAGTCATGAAGAAGAAGTCCGTTTTCATCTGCGATTTTGAAAATTATCGTCAGAACAGCTGCCTGGGTGTCATTTAATCCTAAAAGACGAGAGAGTAGTAGTGGGCCCAGATCTGAGACAGTTGCTCTAATTGGATGACCTTCCTTACCAAACACATCCCAAAAAACCGTTGGAAAATATTTAGGCGCATATGAAGTAAGCCCAACTGTGGTAGCACGATCAATAAATTTTTGTTCTCCACTGCCAGGTTGGCTTAATCCTGCAAGATCACCTTTTACATCAGCCACAAAGGTTGGAACACCGAGAGCACAAAGCGCTTCAATTACAATTCTTACAGACGCAGTTTTTCCTGTTCCTGTAGCACCAGCAATTAAACCATGACGATTAGCCATGTTTGAAAGTAAAGTCACCTCTTTCTTGCCACGACCTAAAAAAATCTTTTCCATTATTCTACACCTTTAGATAAGACTGATGAGAGAAGTTTTGAGAGCTCAGGTTCAACTATTAAATTAATTACCACTACATAAATATCAGCCTTATCGAGCGAATCAAGCTCACTAAGCTTTACAGCATCCTTTTCTGTACAAACTATAGGTAAAGGAGAAGAGGCGATAATTTTCTGGACTTCACTTTGTGAGAATCTATGGTGATCAGGAAAGAAATACCTATTTTCTACGGTAAAACCGATACTAGATAAGGTTTCTACAACCTTTTCTGGTTTCGCTATTGAGCTAAGTAGATTTATAGAGGTGGGAAGCAATACTTGCTTAGAAAACAAACCTACTACTTGTGTGGTGACTACTGTAGCTGTGTACGTTGGCAGCTCTTTATTAAATAACTTACAAATATCTGAAAATCGCTTTTTAATTTCTTGAGTGCCTGAGCCAATATTACCAACTACTGCCTTTACTCTTTGCAGGGCTCCCTTGACTGGCTCCCTTAACATTCCCCAGGGAAGAATATCTCCACTTACAATTTCTTTGTATGCTACTGGAGAAGTAACCTCAACGCTTAGCAAATCTAAATTCCGACTAAGGCTTCGACTCTGCAGCCCATCATCTAAAATAATAATATTCCCAAGCTTTCTTGATTCAATATGCTTAACACCAGCGACCTTATCTTTGGAAACAATAACTACATGACCACGAGAAGCCATTAATTTTGGCTCATCACCAACTTGAGCGGATGAATCATCAGAAAGCACGATTGTTGGACCTACTTCTCTTCCTTTATATCCTCTCGAAAGAATAACAGGATCCATCCCTTTCTGCTTTAAATATGAATAGAGATGCATAGCTAGCGGGGTCTTGCCATTGCCTCCTGCAGTAATATTCCCAACACTAATTATTGGAATTTGAGATTTGTAAGCCTTAGCTAAGCCAGCATCATATAAAAAATTCCGACCACTGATTATTGCTCTATAAACAAAGGATAGAGGTATAAGCAAAGGTGCCGCTAGCAATCTGGAAAGTTTATAATTCATTTATAATCCTAGCTGTTGCTCCAACAAAGCGCGAAGAAACTTCCTTAGCAATCCTGCCCTTTTCTAAAATTGTATCAGGTTCGTTGAGTATCAGTTCTATTACATTAAACGCATCTTCCTGATTTTTTATTTCAATAACACCATTATGCTGCTGCAGTGCCGTAATTATTTCGCGAACAACGAAAGTTGATGGACCGATGCAGATCGCAGTGCCTTGTACCATTGCTTCGAGCGGATTATGCCCCCCAAAAGGCTCGATGCTACCTCCAATAAATGCAAGGGTTCCAGCTCCGTAGATCTTGGATAGCTCACCTAGAGAATCTAGGAGCATTACCGGATCAGAAGAAACAATTCTGGAACTTCTTCGAGTGAATGGGATCTTCTCATTCCTTAGAATATCTGCAAAATAATCAAATTTTTCAGGATGACGAGGAGCTACGATAATATTCAATCGTCCACGATTCTCACAAACTTTCCGAATTACTGGGAACCAAACTTTCTCTTCTCCAGGCCTTATAGATCCAAGTACTAAAATAGGCGCTTCAGTTTTAAATAAGGATTTTTGGAGATCTCTTTTTTCTGATTCATTCAGTAGATTAGGGAGAGAATCATATTTGGAATTTCCTACCTCTTTAATACGTTCAGTCGATACGCCCAATTTCTTAAATCTCTCTATTGAAACATTATCGGCAGTTAAAACCTTTGAGGCTCCCACTAAGAAAGGTGCAAGGAGAATCGAAGCTAACCGATACCAAGGCCAGCTAGCATCAGATATCCTTGCATTTACTAAGACCCAAGGGATCTTGCAGAGGGATAAGTAAAAAATCAGTCCTGGCCATATCTCTGTTTCAGAAATAATGACCAGCTTAGGGTTGCCATGTCTGAAAGCCAAAAAGTACAAAGGCAAACAATCAAACGGAAGAAGTCTTGAAGTAAAACCAGCATCAACACCGGCTTTTCTTCCTGTGGAAGAAGTTGAAGAGATTACAATCTCTGATTCTTTATTATCACGCAAAGCTCTGGCGAGTGGTAACAATCCAATCACCTCACCATATGAGGCTCCGTGAATTAGAATAAAAGAATTAGGGAACTGTCCCCAAATTCTTTCGGAAAAATGAGCACGTCCACGTGGGAAAATAAGGAAAAGTAGTATAGCGATAGGAAGAAGAAGGATCCCCAATGCAGTATAGATTAGGCCGATTATGATTCTCCCTATTTCCAAGTCGCGTCAGCCTCCCGCTCGACAGATAAGAGTCGTTCGTTTAGTTCATTCGTTAAGCGAGCGAGACTTGTGTCATTTAGCTCTTCTTTGATTGTGAATGGTTCACCAATTACAATAACAACCTCGGAAAATGGTTTAGGTAAGATCATCTTATCCCAACTTCCAAACTGCCATCTTTTTTTGGCGGAAAAGGAGATTGGGTATATAGGACAACCTGTTGTGGCTGCAATTTTTATTGCGCCGGGCTTTGCTTGGTGAATCGGTCCACGTGGACCATCAGGTGTGATACCTACTGACTCGCCACTCCGTAATTTATCAATTAATAATTTTGTTGCTTCACTGCCACCTTTACTAGAAGAACCAGCAACATTTCGAACCCCAAATAAACTTATAGCAAAAGCTATTAACCTTCCATCTGAATGCATGGAAACTAGGGCATTAACTGGATTTTTCTTGGGAGACCTAAAAGCCCAATATTCCATCGGGATCATCAACTGACGACCGTGCCAAAATGCGATGATCTTAGCAGGTGACTCAAAGATAGTAGCACCTTCAGAGCTTAAAGTTCGCCACTTTATTCGTAAAGATTTATGAATGGCCATTAATAATAAAGCGGCCAAACTCCCTAAGACATATATTTTCAATACATCAAGCAGCTGCTTCATGTGGTCGCCCGCTTCGCTCAAATTGAAGGGAGTGCAATTTAGAATACTCTCCACCTAATTTTAAGAGCTCTTCATGTTTACCTTCCTCAACAATCTCTCCAGCTTTCATTACTACTATTTTGTCTGCATTCTGAACGGTTGAGAGGCGGTGAGCTATAATGACACAGGTACGATTATGCTCTAGTGCTTCGAGTGCTCGCTGAACTTCCCTCTCACTTTGATTATCAAGAGAGGCAGTTGCTTCATCAAGTAAAAGAATTGGGGCATTCTTAAGTATGGCCCTAGCAATAGCAATGCGTTGCCTCTCGCCACCAGAAAGTGAGTATCCTCCTTCTCCTACTATAGTTTGATACCCATCTTTCAATTTCATTATAAAATCATGAGCAAAAGCAGCACGTGCGGCAGCCTGAATATCTTCCATTGAGGCCCCTGCTCGCCCGTAAAGGATATTATTGGCGATTGAATCGTTAAATAAAAATGTATGTTGGCCAACTAGTGCTATTCTGGATCTTAGTTCTTTAATAGAAGCTTCTTTTAAAGATATTCCCCCGATTCTGACTTCGCCGTTCTTAGGTTCAATAAATCTTGGGATCAGATCGATAAGGGTAGTTTTCCCGGCACCAGAGAGTCCAACAATTGCCACTTTCTTTCCTTCAGGCACCTCTAAATTTATTCCGCGCAAAACGGGGCGCCCTGGTCCATATGAAAAGTGCACATCTGTAAATTCGATCTTATTTGAACTGTTAAGTCTCCTAGGATTATGTGTTTCATGTATCGTGGGCTCAGTATCGAGCACTTCAAAAATTCTCTCTGCGCCAGACATGCCTTGCTGTATTGTAGAGTTCATGCGGGTAAGTTTTTTAAAAGGATCGTAAAGTAGAAACAGCGCAATTAAAAATGCGAGGAAATCGCCTTGAGTTCGAACCTCTGAGATAACTGAGACTCCGCCGTAGTAAATAACTCCAGCAATGGCTAGACTAGCGATGACCTCATTTACTGGACCAGTTAGAGCACGTACTCTTTCTGATTTAAGAAAAGTTTTGGTTAATTCCTGATTCTTAACTTCAAATTTATTCTTCTCAAATTCTTCCCGGCCAAATGCTTTTACCACCCTGTGTCCAGTTATACTCTCTTGGAGCATGGAACTAAGTGAGCCGATCTCTTCTTGGCCACGCTTAGATAACCTTCGCATGCGTCGACCGAACTTATAGACAGGATAAATTCCAATCGGAAAAGCTATAAGAGCAATAACAGCTAGTGTTGGATCAAGGTACACGGCGGAACCTATGAGCGCTACGATTCTTACGCCATCGCGGAGAACGGAAGCAAAAGCATCTGTTAATAAAGTCCTCACCAGAACTACATCGCTTGTAATACGGGATAATAAATTAGCTGAGGAATTGGAAAGGAAAAAATCGTTGGAAAGTTTTAATACATGTTGGTTTAAAGAATTTCTTAAATCTTTTACGACCCCATGGCCAACTTTGGCCATTAAATACTGCTGACCAAAATCTGTTAGCCCACGAATTAAGGCAAAAAGGATCACAATGCCGGGGATAAGAAGTAAAAGGGTCTTATCTTTATCTTGGAAAACTCCATCTAGAACGTGCTTTAATAAAATTGGAAGAGCTCCATCTGTCGCACCGAAGATCACCATGCACAGTAGGCCTAATGAGAATACGCCAGTGTAAGGTCGGATATAAGAAAGAACCCGTTTATACAATCCAGCTGATCTAGGACTTTTACCAATTTCTTCTATGGCTAACCTTGCTGCTCCATCGTACGAGGTCTCTCCTTCCGTTACTGGCTCGAGTGCACTACGGATCTCTTTAAAACCTTGGGCTTGATTTTGTTTCTCTGTTTCAGAGAATAAAACTTTCTCCGCTGCATTAGTGACATTTTCTACTGTAAAGTCTTCTTGGATAACTTCAGGTATAGTTTTAGATCGCATAATATTCACAGGGGAAAATTCTTGAAGAGTAACCAGTCTTCTTACGATAAAAGCTGAAATGGCAGAGACTTTAAAAAACATAAAAAACGGAAGCCCTGCCAATGCAGCTTCTATATTTGAAGTACCTGACTTGATCATCCCTGCATCAGCATATGATAGGATCTCTCTACTCTCACCACTTCTAGCTATAACACCACTCTCGCTGGCTATTCCTAAATCATCAACTGAAATTCCTGGCGCGACAGAAATAATAGCTTGTATGTCTTGATGCTTTAATCGCAGCTTGGCTATAGCTTCTTTCGCCACAGCCATGTGAGCCTTAATCTCACTCACACGACTTCCAGGGAACACAGCCAATACCTTCTTTTCTGGATTTAATCCTATTTTGGTCAAATACTGTTTACGATTCTCTTGATAGTTTGGCCGCTCCCTTAAATTAGCAATTTCATCTGCCCAGGGATTACCAGCATAGTAAACGTGTTTTATCCCTTCCCTCTCAAGGAACTCCTTTTCATAGGGATAAATGACACAGATCTTTTTTGTAAAACGTCGTAATTTTGATAACCGGCTTTTACGCCAAGCCCAAACTTTTGGTGGAACAAAATAGTAAACTGGTACTCCACGCTTAGTAGCGTACGCAGCAAGCCGTAAATTGAAATCTCCAAAATCAACGCATACAAGCAGGCTTGGTGGAGTTTTTTTTATAAACTCTTTTAGGATTTTAAGTGCCGTAACCGTTTTCTTTAGTCGACCACCCAATTCAGAGAACCCCATGATAGAACCAGATGAAGCGATATCAACTAGGATATCCGCCCCAGCCGCTTTTAAGGCAGGACCACCCATTCCATAGGCAGTAAGGTTAGCTCTCTGTTTCATGAGGGACTTAAGTAGCCCAGCCGCCAGGATATCTCCCGAGGGTTCCCCAGCACTTATAAGAATATGAGAGTTCATGCGGGTACCTGGTACCTAAATCAAGATAAGGAGTGAGGATACACTAATAAGTTAAGCAAAATCAAATCGTTAAAGGTTGCACTGTAAGGGCTAGGCTGGCATAGTCGTGGCCTTAAACTTCAATATTTTAAGCTCTCTGCATGAAAAAGATAATCATTGGCATCCTTATCCTCATAGTGGTCTTGGTAGTTGGAGTTTTTACCTACGTTGCCATCAACGCTGACTCCCTAATCGCCAAATATAAACCTGATCTCGAAACGATTGCTTCAAACTCAGTAGGATCTAAGGTTGAACTTGGAGACATCTCTGTTTCCGTATTCCCTTCTGTGAAGGCAACTGTAAGTGAATTTCGACTCTCTGAAGGAAGAAAGGATGAAAGCTTTTCACTAAAGAATCTTAATTTAAATCTATCATTAACAGATCTGTTGTTTGGTACAATAAGGGTAAAGACTCTATCGATCGATAATCCGACCTTGGTGTTAATTAAGGATGGCAAAAACATTAGAATAGCAGGGTTGCCTGAGAAAAAAGATCACAAGAAGTCTTCTAAGCCAACCTCATCCTCGAACAAAAATGAATCTTCTTCCTCAACTCCAGCTTCTTCCCCAGTAAGCTTGGATTTGGAATCCATACAAGTCAACGATGCTAGCGTTACACTTAAAGACACCACTACTAATAACGAGATGTCTCTGGGTAAAGTCTCGCTTTCAACCGGAGTGAAGCTTGAAGGGTCTAACTTATCTGTTCAAAACCTCTCGATCAACGGAACAGTGCTTGAATCAGCATCACTCTCTGCTTCTGGTAACATAAAGAACTTCGGAAGTGGAAAAGAAAAATTAGATCTCTCATGCGATCTAACTAAGTTATCACTGCAAGATATATCAAAAGTTTCTTCCATCCTTGAGATTCCTCCCCCAATAGAAGGCGAGGGCGTAATCGATGTAAATTTCAAGTTAACCGGGTCTTCCAAAAAGCCAGAGGCAGAAGGTTCGATAGATCTTGGAAATGCTAAACTTATAAAACCCGGCATCTTTTCCAAAGAGCAAGACTCGCCACTTAATCTTGCCTTCGCTTTGAAACCGAAAGAGGAAAAGTTGGAATTCTCTACTACTCTAAAAGGTGAGGATCTAGCACTTGTTAGCCCTGCAACCACAGTATCTGGTTTAAACATCGGCCTTCAGGGTGTCGGAGATCAAAAGTCTAAGACGTGGGAGATGAGTACTGATAGCTTGGCACTTACTCTTGGCGGAGCACCAATCAGAGGAAACATTCAAGCAAATGTGACAGAATCTACAGTTAATGTTCCAACAATTCACCTTGATGCATTCAACGGAACGATAGATGGAAACCTAAAGTTGGGGACAGCCTCATCAGCTCTTGGTTTAGATTTTTCCGTGGCAACCTTGGACCTTGGCATGTTGTTGTCAGCTCTTAAACCTGGTTCAGATGCGCTAATGACTGGGACTCTCTCAACTCTAACACTCTCAGCAAATACCACCCTTAAAGAGGACCCCGCAGCAGCGCTTGGTGGACGAGGCTCAATCTTAGTTATCAATAGTAAACTCCTTGGATCCAATATTATTGGTGACTCTTTACGCGCAATCTCCAGCCTGCCATTTATCTCTGGCAACTTATTTTCAACCTTACCAGAAGATCAACAACAAGCGATGTCCGCTAACGAAACTGACATACGCAAACTTGCTGCTTCATTCTTAATTGGAAACAAAAGGATCTCTACCAATGACTTTATTATCGAAAGCTCACTATTTACCCTAACTGCCTCTGGGACAGCTGGCTTTGATGCTGAGCTAGATCTCCGTTGCAAGATGATCATTGAGCCTGCCCTATCAGCGATAATAGTTGATAAGGTTAAAGAGTTGCGTGCGGCCCTAAATGCTGATGGAAAACTTCCTCTAACAGTGAACATCAAAGGAAAAGCCCCAGCATTAGTAGTTACACCTGATGTGACAGAGTTACTAAAAGCAGGGGTTAAGGGTGCAGCTACTAAGGCGCTATCTGATGTCTTATCTGGAAAAGGGATAGACAAAAAGGGATTAGGCGGAATCTTAGGGTTCTAATATCACAAGACCAACTTTCTACTGGAACTAGATAATCTAGGATCAGCATTGCTTTGTAAAGCTGTGGTATTATTCCAACTCAAGTTTCCATTTAACTTAGGATGAACAGATGTATGTATTACTTCAAGCTGATCTTTTAAGGAGGTTTTAAGATTCTCGAGATTCTCAGGAGTAAGGTGGCGCTGACCAACCTTTTCACCTCGTGGCTTTAATTCCATACGTTCTCCTCTCCTAACTGACCGCGTCAAAGACCCCTGTCCCAAAACGTAACCTTTTTACCAAGTTATCTAGGACTATTCAAACAGGATTTCTAAAGACTTAGAACAGCCACTCTACTTTGCCGCCATTACGGGCTTTTGCTTAAATACATTAAAGGTCTTTAGAAGGTCCAAGGCTCTTCGAAGAGACGGATCCATCTCTAATAGTTCGTCTAACTTCATTGTTTCAATATCTTTAGTCTCTGTAATCGAAACGGAGGGGGCTTTCTGAGCTGGCTTATCCTCTTTAACTTTTGGAGTTCGTCCACTTGGATTCTTTATAGCTCCAGGGAGATCTCCCTCTCTAATTTCTTGTAATTCACTAGTCGAGCTACCTTCTGGAAGAGGTTCTTTATGAGATGGTTCCTTAACTTCGATATCTGGCTCAACACCAGTAGCCTGGATGGATCGCCCACTCTTTGTATAATACAGCGCAGTGGTCAAACGTAAAGCTCCTCCACTATAAAGTGGGAGCACCGTCTGCACAGATCCTTTACCAAAAGTTCTAGTTCCCATGATCAGGGCACGACCATGGTCTTTTAAGGCGCCAGCAACGATCTCACTTGCCGAAGCAGATCCTTCATTCACTAAAACAACTAACGGATATTCAGGCTCAGTTCCACGAGAATGTGCAAAAAACTTCTTCTTTTGTTCCTCGACACGTCCATCAGTGTAAACAATTATTCCCTCGCTAAGAAATAGATCACTGACTGAAATCGCTTGAGTTAAAAGACCACCAGGATTGTTGCGTAGATCTAAAACAAGACCAGCAAGCTCAGTTCCAGGAACTTTTTTCCTGATATTATCTAAAGCATCTTTTAACTCTTTCCCGGTATTTTCTTGGAATTGAGACACTCTAACGTATCCAAAGCCCTCCTCAAGATGTCTACCACGGACACTTTTTACCTTTATGACATCTCTTATAACTGTCACATCTATAAGATCAGTAACCCCTTTTCTCATGACTGAAATCTTGATCGGGGAACCTTTAGCTCCACGCATCTGTCTTACCGCATCTATCAAAGAGAGATTCTTAGTAAACTTACCCTCAATTTTTATAATTGCATCGCCAGCTTTTATTCCTGCTGCTTCTGCTGGAGAACCCTCAATCGGTGTCACCACCACAAGAAGTCCATCTTTCACTGTGATCTCGATACCTAATCCACCGAATTCACCAGTCGTCTCGACCTGGAGTTCTTTGTAATATTCAGGTGTCAGATAAACGCTATGAGGATCTAAGGTGGTAAGCATGCCCTTGATAGCACCCTCTACCAATTTTTGAGTTCCTACCTTGTCAACGTAATCTCGTTGAACAATAGAGAGAACATCCGCAAAGAGTTTCAATTGATCAAGATCACCTTCTCCGTCTCTGGCACTTACCTCTGTAACGCCACGACCGCCGACAAGTAACCCGACTGTTAATACAGAAACAGAGAGAAAGGATAATAGGGTGAGAGTTCTCTTCAACATTTAATAAACAGTATCAACGAAAAAGCACTCGCTTCAATAGGGTATCTTCGTTGATAAACACTCCTTAATTAAGGATTCTTAAAGTATCGCTGTGGATTCACAGGTTTTCCAGCCTGGCGTACCTCAAAGTAAAAATTGCCATGATCGCTACCAACTTCTTCAGTTAGGGCTATAACCTCACCAGCATCAACGAGCTGCCTGGTTTGAACCCTAGAAGAGGATAATCTTGCATATAATGTGTGATTCCTCTCTCCGTGGTCTATGATTACCATAGAACCGTAACCTGGCATCCGTCCAACATAAACTACTTGCCCCTTAGCTACTGCCTTAATAGGAGCATTTACAGGTGCTAGATAAAGGATCCCATTATTAAAAATAATATCTCTAAATTCAGCATGTCGGTACTTACCAAATGCCCGGATAACTCGACCATTAACAGGGTTAGTTACCTTGCCAACCTCTAGGCCAGCGCCTTTGAATGGTTCTCGAGGGCCACGATTTATAACGATCTCTTCTTCTTTGCTCTTCCTAGATTCATTATCTTCTGCGGCTTCATCCGCCTGAGTTAGAGAGGCAACGACAGTTTCAAGCCTCAGGGCATTAGATCTTAACTTAACTAAGAGAGCTTCTAGCTCTTTTTGTCGACGATCTAAATCGCGTGAGGCTTTATTTTTTTTATCAACTGTTTTTTTAATTTCTTCTGATTTCTTAATAACTTTGGCTTTTAGTTCCTGTTGTTCTTTCATTAGGCTGGCATATCGAGCCTCTTCACGCTGCTGCTCTTCATGAAGATTTTTTAGTTGTGTTATTAATGTCCTATCAAATCCTTCAACTTTACCTAACAGATAAAGGAGTTCTGAAACATTGTCATGTCGGCCTAATGATACGAGATGAGTTTTTGCTTGGCCGTTTTGTCCCATGTATAGAGCTCGTAGTCGCTTCAAAGACCGGGCCTTAACCTCTCTCATGTTAATATCAAGTTCACTGATCCGTTTGTTACTAGCTTGCCAAGCCGTGAACGATTCAGCTAACGCATTCTTGAGCTTTGTTTCTTCGGCTCCAAGACGATTATATTCTGTAGATAATTTTGTAATTTCTTTCTTTAAAATCTTCTGAGAATTTGCAACTTTGGTGAGAGTTATGTCCTGTTCTTCAATCTCCTTATATAGAATCTGAAGCCTTTCTTCCGCGGTCGGCGGTTCTGAAGCCAGACAATTACTAATTGTCCCAAATAACAGAGTGGCTACAAGTATCGCTCTAATCATTTCCTACATGCCTAGTTCCAATTAAACTTGAGGCAAATCCAATTAGTGTTGCAATAACCACAACTCCAAATGAAGTTCCAGGATCTAGAAATGTGATCCCTTTTACATAAGCACCAAACATCTCTGACTGATCGAGCACTGGACCGACAATGCTTAAAAAACCGTAACCAAAAACCAGACCGATAACACCTGCTAAAATTCCTTGTAATGCTCCTTCAATCATATATGGAGCTCTTACAAACCAATCTCTTGCGCCTAAAAGTTTCATAATCTGTATTTCTTCTCTATGAGCATACAACCCCAAGCGAGCTGCGTTAGAAACAACAAGGCCAGTAATTGCTATCAAGACGACGAAGAGAAATGCCCCAACTTTCGAGGAGTAAGTTCGTAGTTGTGTAAGATACCCGATAAAACTTTTACTATACTCAATCCTGTCCACCTCCGCGGCTTCGGCGTATCGTTTCTCGTATTCATTAAAGATATCAGCAGGATTAACTGTCTCTCCAAATTGAATTTCAATTGAGGCCGGCAGTGGAGACTCTTGTTCCAATCCACTAAGTAGTTCACTATCTGCGCCCAGCATTGACTTAAGCCGAGTCAAGGCATCAGATTTGCTAACGTAAGTTGCTGTATTAATCCTCTGGTCTATGGAAATAACCGATAAAAATTTCCGGCCATCTTCCTCGGAAATAGAATCTTCTAAGTACAGCCGCATCGACACACCGCGACCTTGACTTTCGATCGCTCTATTAACCTGAGCAAAAATAATTAAAGAAATAACCAATACAGAATAAGAGACTGCGCCAGTAAAAACAGTAGCTATAAATGTAAAAGGGGCGGCTAATATAGCACGAATTGCGTGCCAAAAATGAAATGCAAAGGCTCCTACCTCCCGTTTTGTAGGCAAAGACATCTCTTTCCACAAATCACGAAGAAGTGATTCCTCTGAGGGTATTTTGGATATAGATTTGGCCGTGTTATCCATTACCAAAATCTCCGATCACCCTACCCTTATCCAGAACTACTGTACGTAATTTCAATTCCTCTATGAGAGGAAGATTATGCGTGGCCATAATTACAGTAGTGCCACACCGATGAGCTTCAAGTAGCAAATTCAAAACTGTTTTACTCATAGCTGGATCAAGATTACCTGTCGGCTCATCAGCAAGAATTAGTTTTGGTTTAGTAACCAAAGCTCTAGCTATAGCAACTCGTTGCTGCTCTCCTCCTGAAAGAGTGACCGGTAACGAATCAGCGCGATCATCTAATCCAACAAATTTTAAAATACTTAGCGCGATCTCTTTCATTTTACTTCGACGAACACCTCTTATCTCGAGTGGGAAAGCTACATTCTCAAGAACAGAACGTCGGTTAAGTAATTTGTAATCTTGGAAAACAACACCAATCTCTCGCCTAAAATACGCTAGTTGATCATTTTTGACGTGAGATACGTCATAGCCTGCTACAAGTAACTTTCCACGACTTATTGACTCTGCTCCGTAAAGGAGCTTCATTAAGGTCGATTTACCAGCGCCACTAGCCCCAACCAAAAAGACGAACTCGCCATCTTTAATTTGTAGGTCCAAGTGGTGCAATGCCACCTGATGCGGAGGATACTCCTTTTTTACTGCCTGAAACTCTATCACTGTTCTAGAATCCCTTTCCCTGATAGCATCAACGCCAAATTAAAAAATCATGATAGTTCCTCGCCGCCTCATAGTCAGTGTCTTAGACACTACACTTCGCGTAACTGCCATACTTGCAGTTGCGATCTCGATTCTATCATGTAGCGGTAATAATTCTACCTCTTTCCTTTCAATGGATCGAGCTACAGAAAGTCCTTCTCTAAAGCCAGTTTCCGGCTCGCATGGACTTTATGAACTGAATACCTCAGAGGGTCGATTGTTTGCTGCTAGCTTAAAGGAATGTCAGTTGGAATTGACTGCTTCCCCTGCTTCACTGACTCGTCAATTATTTGTTGGCTTTGATAATCTTCATATATTATCCCAAGAGAAGCAGGAACAGGGTCAAATACTCTCAGAAGCTGAAGCTTCTATTGATGGTTCTCCGATATTACTATTAGCAATATCCACTAAGCAGAGTGATTGTATCTTCGATACGGTATTCTGGAGACCGCTCAGAACTGCTGGGGATCGATTCGATCCTCATACGATACTAACGCTTCAAACCGTCTCAAAAACTGTTCTCCCAGCCGTAGGAGAATTTAAGTGAACACTATAATTTCCGAACGTCTTTTTCGACCCCTTGGTGAGTATGGGTACCTTATTTCTGGAATTATGCGTGATATCTCTGGCAAAGGGCTGCGTACCAAGGATCTTATCAGGCAAATTGTAGATATTGGTTACAATAGTTTTTTGATAGTTTTTTTGACCAATATTTTTACCGGAATGGTACTAGCTCTTCAAACGGCTCATGGTCTCCAACGGTTTGGTGCGAAGCTTTATGTTGGAAATATTGTTTCGCTAGCACAGGTGCGGGAACTTGCTCCTGTACTTACTGCAATTATGCTTTGCGGACGAGTCGGTGCAGGAATAGCAGCCGAAGTTGCCTCAATGGTTGTAACTGAACAAGTAGATGCAATCAAAGCTCTAGGAGCAAATCCGATTCGTAAATTAGTAACTCCGAGAGTCGTAGCAGCAGTAATCGTACTCCCCCTTTTAACAGTTTTAGCAGATATCATCGGAGTAGTTGGCGGAGCCCTAGTTGCGGTTTTTGAACTTAATATATCCTGGCACATTTACTATCGTTCGGTTGTAACATTCGTACAAATTTCTGACGTTATTGATGGGCTCATAAAAGCCGCGGCTTTTGGTTTTATCTTCGTATCCATCGCTTGCTACAAAGGTCTTCATGCTCGCGGTGGAACGGAGGGAGTTGGAATTGCTACTACTGAGGCAGTAGTTACTGGATCAATTTTAATTCTTGTGAGTGATTTTTTCTTAACTAAATTTTTAATCTTGGTTGGATGATGGACTCTTGCGCCAACCCAATTTCCCTTAGAAATGTAGCTGTCAAATTCGGCAACTTCCAGGTACATCGCAATATCTCATTCGATATCAATCAAGGAGAGATTGTAACTATCATGGGACCCAGCGGTACTGGAAAAACTCTTCTACTCAAACTAATGATCGGATTACTCAAGGCCTCAAGCGGGGATGTTTTGGTTTTCGGCGACCGCATAGACCAGGTAGATGTAGAGAAGCTTGAGAGTATCCGAGCTCGCATCGGCATGTTGTTTCAAGGGGCTGCCCTTTTTGATTCACTATCTGTTTATGAGAACGTAGCCTATTCATTGAGGGAGAGACTTCATTTAGATGAAGCTCATATTGAAAATGTTGTCCGAGATAAACTTCAACTGGTCAATCTCCCCGGAGTCGAGCATAAGTTTCCGGGCCAATTATCTGGTGGTCAACGTAAACGAGTTGGCTTAGCCAGGGCTTTGGCTTCTTCCCCATGCATCATGTTGTTCGATGAGCCAACTACGGGTCTAGATCCTACTTCAGTAAGGCTGATTGATGATCTTATGATTAATCTTAAGCGGGACTATAATATTACCTCCATTATCGTTACCCACGACATGGAGAGCGCGAAGCGGGTTTCTGATAGATGGATTTTGATCAATAATGGCGTCGTAGTTGCAGACGGCAAGCCAGCAGAATTATTGAAAACCAATAAATTTGTACATGATTTTGCTATGGGGAATTGGGACGAATGAAGGACGAGAATCCGTTAAGAGCTGGAATTTTTATTTTTGTCTGCCTCTCTGCATTCGTTGTCGGTGTATTATTGCTTGGCAAAGAACGCCGTATCTTTTCTAGGCAAATATCATTCAATACTACTTTTAGTGATGTAAGTGGTTTGGCTGAAGGCGCACCGGTAAGATTGGGTGGAATCACCGCCGGTAGGGTTGCCTCTATCGGATTTAGTGGGGATCTGGCTGACAAAAGAGTGCGTGTAAATCTTCTTGTAGACCGAAAATTCTTAGATCGCGTGCGCGAAGATTCACTTGCTTCAATCGAAACTCAGGGATTACTTGGAGATAAATATATTAGCATTAGCCCCGGGTCTCCAGAAACAGCTATACGCGAAGAAGGCGCCTCTCTCCCAAGTCGTGATAGTGCCGATTTAGGCAATATAATTAGTAAGGCTCAAACTATAATCGAGAATGTAACCAAGGTGTCCGAATCTCTGGCAAATTCAGTTAGCGGTCTTGATAAAGAGACATTCAAAGGTCTTGCCGCTGGGGCACGGGGCTTTGCAAAGCTTGCAGACCAAGTTGAAAAGGGTGATGGTCTAGTACACAGACTTTTTTATTCTAAATCTGACGCGGATAAGATCATCAATAACCTATCGGCTTCTGCTGAATCACTGAATAAGATCTTATCAGAAATTAAAAGCGGAGACGGATTTCTTCATTCGGTTATTTTTGAAAAGACTGACAAAAATTTATTTAAAAATCTAGCCGGCGCTGCTGCTGCATTAGGTGATACGGCTTCGTTAGTTTCTGATATAGCTTCGGAAGTAAAGACTGGAGACGGGTTACTTCATCAACTTGTATACGCTGAAACAATCAACTTAGCTCAAGTCCTTAACGAAACTGTCATGAAGTTAAATGATGCAGCGGCTTCTATAAAACGAGCTTCAGAGGCGTTGGCAAATGGAGATGGTACAATTGGTGCTCTTCTTGTGGATTCCAAACTATACGACAACCTTGTCGAAGTTACCGATGGAGCAAAAAGAAGCATAATCCTTAGACAAGCTATTAGAAGCTCCTTAGAACATGCTCAGACAGCAAAGAAGGACAGCTCGGGAGATTAAACCCACACTTCGTTTGGGGACTGAGTGCGAATTAATCCTTGAGTTCTTAAGATATCTAATTTGGCTAGAATTCTCTTTTGCGCCTCTTCTACTTCTGATTTCTTGACTGGTGGTAAAGCATCAATATCAGATTCTGTTAGCGCGCGCTTTCTCTCTGACATATTTTTTAGGAATATATTTTTAACTCCAGTAGAAGCTAATTTGAAGGAAAGCACTAAATCATCATGCTCAATCTCTTTAATTAGCACCTGCACACCTTGTGGAGTAAGGTCTGCGATGTCATCGAAGCGAAAAAGATTTTCTGCAATTTTCTCGGCAAGACGTGGCGCCTTTTGCTCGATTGCTTGAACGAGTCTCTCTTTCTTAGAAACAGCCATGCTTTTTAATATCTGAGCAGCGATACGCGGCCCGTCAACTTTCTCATCTTCATTTTCGAACATATCGCCCTCACTAAATAAGATAGGGATCAGGCCCTTTTACCAATTAATTAGATTCATCTCCGGTATAAACGGACGCTAGAAAAGGAGGCGTCTCGCAAATAACTGCAATCTATTGATATCACTTAATAAATAAGGCCCCCGTTCAGTGGGAATTGAACGGGGGCCACAAAGAGACGCTATAAGGAGGAACTAGTACAACTTACTCAGCCTGCTTTCGAAGAAAGGTAGGAATCTCATACTTATCTTCATCATCAGAGCCCGAAAGCACTGACAACTTCTTAAGCTTCACCACCTCTCCAGGTCCTTCTTTTCCTTTACGAGCGAAAGAAGGCATCTCAAGCCGAGACTCAGTTACCGGGTTTGATAATGGCCGATTAACATGGGCCAGTGTAAGGGTGGTCTCATCAGAGAGACGATCCCCGAACCCAGTTGCAATAACTGTAACGCGAACTTTGTCTTTGAGATTCTGGTCGATGACCATACCCCAAATAATATTTGCATCTTCATGAGCTTCTTGATGGATAAGCTCAGCGGCTTCGTTAACTTCCTGCAATGTAACATCAGGAGATGCTGTAACGTTGATAAGAACACCACGAGCACCATTGATGGAGATATCTTCAAGGAGAGGACTAGAAATAGCCTTCTCAGCAGCCTCAACGGCACGATTCTCACCACTGGCTTCCCCGGTTCCCATCATGGCCATGCCCATCTCGGCCATGACTGCGCGAACGTCAGCAAAGTCTACGTTAACAAGACCTTCTACGATGATTAAATCACTGATTCCTTTTACGGCCTGATATAGAATGTCATCAGCCTTGCGGAATGTTTCAAGAAGGGACGTGTTACGTCCAGCAATGGATAGAAGTCTTTGGTTAGGAATAGTGATCAGGGTGTCAACTTGCTTCCTAAGCCCTTCAATACCCGACTCAGCATTCTTCATTCTGCGCTTTCCTTCAAAGAGGAAAGGCTTTGTAACAACACCAACTGTTAAGCAGCCGAGCTCTTTAGCCACACGGGCAACTACTTCTGCGCCACCTGTTCCGGTTCCACCACCCATTCCAGCAGTGACGAAAACCATGTCTGCGCCCTCAAGGGTCTTACGAATCTTTTCAACGCTTTCCTCAGCAGCGGCACGACCTACTTCTGGATCTGCGCCTGCTCCAAGCCCCTTGGTAATCTCTTCACCTAAACGGAGCTTGCTTGGTACTGGACTTGATGCCAAGGCTTGCGCATCTGTATTGGCAGCAACGAAATCAACTCCGTCGAGACCAAGTCGAATCATGTTATTGACGGCGTTACTTCCTCCGCCACCGATTCCGATGACCTTTATCTTGGCCCGAGTTGCCTCAAGCTTAAGGTCCATCTGATTGTCTTTATTATTTGAATTATCGCTCATAGAACGGCCCTCACCGAATACATACAGCTTTTTACGGTTCCCACTTCGAGCACTAAGGCCGAAGCTAATTACTTTAGGCAACTTAAACTAAAGAATCGGTGATGTAAAGGGAGATTTCAGGTCAATAAATAGAACCATCTTTGATAAAATGAGGCTGACCTGAATTGAGTTAGGTTTCTGAGTCACCAAACCACTCATTCACTCGCTTCATTACGCGACTGAAGAAGGAATTGGTCTGCACATGGTATCTGGCATATCCCCTCGCCTTGGTCCCGTAAACAACTAAGCCAAGAGCGGTATCGAGATCTACTCGACTCGAAATAGCTGGACCGAATGAAGTCCCGGGATTTCCTACACGTACAGGTAAATTAAAAATATTCTGTGCCACATCAGCCATGCCGGGCAGCTTAGAACCGCCACCAGTTAAGATAAGACCACTAGCAATCATTTCATCACAACCAGATCTCACAATCTCGCGATGTGCAATCGCAAAAATTTCTTCTACTCGAGGCTGTATAATCTCTGCCAAAATTTGTCTTGATAAAGCTCTTGCTGGCCGACCACCCGTAGAGGCAACTTCGATAATCTCATCACCTCTAACACCAACTCCCTGGATAGTTCCGTGTTTCACTTTTATCTCTTCAGCCGCCAAGACAGGTGTTCTTAATCCGGACGCAATATCTCCGGTTATATGGCTTCCGCCCACTGCTAACACTGCCGTGTGCCGAACCGATCCTCTATGAAAGACTACAAGGTCAGTTGTGCCGCCACCTATATCGACCAAGCAGGTGCCTAATTCCCGCTCTTCAGGAGTAACTGCCACCTCAGCAGCAGCAAGTGGCCCATAAACGATGTCTCTAACACTTAGTCCGCATCTATTGGCGCATTTGACAACATTTTGAGCACTGGCGATGCTACCGGTAATCAAATGCACTCTGGCCTCAAGTCGTACTCCTGACATTCCTAAGGGTTCACGGATACCGTCTTGGTTATCGATTATAAACTCTTGGGGTAAAACATGTAGGATCTCTCTATCTGGCGGGATAGCGACTGCCTTTGCTGCTTCAATTACTCTATCGATATCATGTTCCGTGACTTCTTTATGTCTAATGCCAATTATGCCATTACTATTAAAACTACGGATGTGTCCTCCTCCGATGGAGGCAAAAACAGAGGAGATCTCTACTCCTGCGGCAGCCTCTGCTTCAGCAACTGCGCGGCTAATTGATTCAACAGTAGACTCAATATTTATTACTACACCTTTTCGTAGACCGAGAGATGGGGCTTGCCCTACACCTAATACTCGTGGCGCATGGTCTGTACTTTCTGCCACCACCACTGAGATGTTTGATGTACCTATATCGAGTCCGACAATGATCTGTGATTTACTGCTCATGGATCTATTCTGAATCAAACGACGTTAAGAATAAAGGGAGAATTCACTTGGAATCTTCTAACTGAGGTCGTTTCTTAACCACGGCCAACCTTTCATACGCCAGATCTATTAGCTCAACGGTGTCCTCTCTACCCTTAATTTCACTTAAAAGGGTTCTCAAGCGGGTGGTCTCTTCCTTTAGCTCACCCCATTTATCCTTTGCAAAGGCAAAACGTGCTCTAATCGTAGTCTCCTTGAAATCTACGGTTAATTCACCATTTGGGCTCAGTACTGCATTTTTGATCTTCATTCCTACTGAGTGCTCTATGATTCCCACAGTATTTCTGACGTATTGAAACCTGGCTAGCACAAGATCGGGAGAAGCTTTATCCCCTGCCAATCCTGATATCCTTGTTAGGTCACCGTAATCTTCAGATAAACTTTCCTGACTTTCATTTTCTCCAATTGGCCTAAGAAACGCACCCTCAGATCCAGCCAACCAAGACTTGCCGCCTTCTTCGACTAAAAATTTCGGATCGTGCTCATCAATTTCAATTTTGAAACATCCCCACTTATCAATTACCCAATCTGAGCATGGCTCTGCCTTTGCTGAAGCCACATATTTATTCTGTCTTAAGCCAGCAACCACCTCATCAGGATTTACCAGCCACCAAAAGGCGCTCTGAACAAGAGGCAAAGACGCCCTCACCTCCTCCTCTGTAACAAAGCGAGTACCAACAACGGAGATCTCTTTTTTAAATGCAACTTCTTGAAGTATCGCGTAAGTTTTCCCAGGTACAGTTTTTAGATACTCCCGTGTATCAGGGTAAACACCCACTCCAATAGCAAGAATAGTTATGGGAATAAGGATTCTCATGAAGTCCTAATTAGTGTGAATAACTGATTTAAATTATAAAGCAGATAATAAGTTGCGCAATGAGATATTCGAGAATCACCACCGAATTAACTCGGTTTCAAGATTAATCCGCGAAGACTCTTTAACTCTTTTCTTGCACTCATCAATACATGCTTCAACATCTACAGATTTGGCTTCCCTCTCTGCATTGACAATCCAATTGCCATGCAGCTCCGAAACATGAGCGCCACCTACTCTAAATCCTTTGAGGCCAGCTTGCTCGATTAATTTACCTGCGGAGAGTGCGCCTGGAGGATTTTTAAAAATCGAGCCTGCGGAAGGTAAGGTAATAGGCTGAACAGCTTTACGGTGGGCTAGATTATCGGCACGAAGCTTCAAAATCTTCTCTTTATCTCCAGGAACTAGCTTTAGGATACCTCCGATCACAATTCCCCGATCAGGGATATTACTGTGACGGTAACTAAACTGTAGATCCTTTGCTTCAATATCAAAGCACTCACCATTTGAATCAACAATCCTGGCACTTTCAAGAACGGCAGAGATATCTGAGCCGTGAGCACCTGCATTCATACGCACGGCTCCACCGAAAGAAGCGGGAATTCCACCAGCGAACTCAAGACCGGAGAGACCTGCTTGGGCAGTTTCTTGCGATAAAGATATTAGTGGCATAGAACCACCAACTTTTATTCTACCCTCTCCTAGTTGCTCCCAAAACCTAAAGCCTTTTCCTAACCTAATTACAGTTTCATTCACTCCTGCATCAGGAATCAGCAGATTACTACCTGCTCCCAAAACTCGAAAATTCTCATTTTTAGATTTTAAGGTTCGAATTAAATCTTGCAGTTCATTTTCTGTATCGGGCTCTGCTAGAAATCTAATCAATCCACCAATGCAATAAGTTGTAACTTTGCTCCCGGGTACATTTTCTCTGAGCTTTGATGTAATTGATTCAGCTCTTACTGCACCGGTCATAATTAATTACCGCGCTAAGCTTTCAAGAATTTTAGGAGGCAAAGAACCAACCGATCCTGCGCCTAAACATAGAATTACGTCCCCTGCCTTGGCAGAACGTACAATGCCTACTGCATCGTCAATTTCTGCTACGAACTGCTTTTTAGGATGATCTATGGCCTGAGTCAGAACTTCTCCAGTTACTCCTTCGATTGGGTCTTCACTAGCTGCGTATATTTCAGTCACCACTAGGTTGTCGCAATCTTTGAAGCTTGAAACGAAATCAACGAAACAACTTTTAGTACGGCTATATCTGTGAGGCTGAAAAATTACATGAATATTAGCATTAGGTCGGCTCTGTCTTAGTGCACCAAGAGTGGCTTTCACTTCTGTTGGATGATGACCATAGTCAGTTATCACCTCTACTCCACTCTCAATGCCAACCAATTCTAATCGTCGTCCAACCCCAGGGAAACTCTCAAGACTTTCTTTTATTTTATTGGGAGTAATTCCTAATTCTAATCCAACTGCTACTGCTGCTAAAGAATTAGAAACCATATGATACCCATGCATTGGAAGATTCACCTGAAACAGGGGTTCTCCCTTTCGAAGCACAGTAAACTTCATCCCGTCTGGATGGGCAGTAATCTCTTGGGCTCTAATCTCTGCATCAGGGCCTAATCCAAATGTCATCTGTCGCCTTTCATACGATGCAGAGATCTTTTGAAGCCTTTGATCATCTGTGCAAAGGATAGCTAGCCCATAAAAAGGAACACTCTCAACAAAACTACAGAAAGATTCCTCAAGTTCGGACATCGAACTGTAAGCATCTAGATGTTCACTATCTATATTTGTAACAACGGCAATGGTTGGTCTGAGCAAAAGAAAGCTACGATCGCTCTCATCAGATTCAGCAACAAGAAAGTCCCCTTTACCAAGACGGGCTCCACTTCCTTCCATAGTTTTTACTTTGCCACCAATTACCACCGTAGGATCAAATCCAGCATGGTCAAGCATATGAGCAATAAAACTTGTGGTTGTGGTTTTTCCGTGTGAGCCAGCAACAGCAATACCGTGCTTAAGACGCATTAGTTCGGCCAGTACTTGGGCTCTTGGAACTACTGGAATCTTCCTCTCGTAAGCAGCCATTAACTCAGGATTACTCGGGCGAACGGCAGAGGAGTAAACAAGGAGGGATGCAGCTTCAGGTAAATGCTCAGCCTTATGACCTAAGAAGATCTTGGCACCCAACTTCTCTAGTCTTCGGCACGCCTCGTTCATGGATATATCAGAACCGGAGACTTTGAAGCCTTGATGAAGCAGCACCTCGGCTATACCGGACATACCGACGCCGCCGATGCCTGTAAAATGAAAATGGAGACTTGGGTTATACATCTATTTTATGCAACACTACTTAAGATTTACTTCACAATAGCAGAGGGTACATTGCAAAGTCACGATGGCACAAATGGAGCGATTGGTCAGGAAATGGCCCTTACAGCCTTAGATAAATACAAGTTTAAACCCTTCCTTGGATCCAGCCATTCTTGGGCAATAGAGGAGGCTTGCCGACTACCCCGTGACATCGGGGTTCTAGATATCGGCTGCGGCAGCTCTGATATTGGACGAGCACTTAAAGAGTTCGGTTTTACCGACCTATGCGCTATTGAAGTTGATGAATCCGCTCGTAAAGCCGCTGAGAGTGTCTATGCAAAAGTTGGTGGCAGTCTTGATGAATTTAAAGAGAGAAAATTTGGATTAGTATTATTACTTGATGTTGTTGAACATTTACCGAATCCAGAAGAATTTCTAGCGTCTGTCGCCCGAATTATTAAACCTGGTGGCACCCTACTAATCTCTGTGCCTAATGTTGCTCACTGGAGTGTTCGTATCCCCCTACTCTTTGGAATTTTTAATTACACCGATAGAGCAATCCTAGATAAAACACACCTGCAATTTTTTACTAGAGCTCGACTAAGAAGTCTTTTAGTTAAGGAATCCTTATTTGAATTGGTTTCAATTGGCGCCACTATTGAGCCAGCAGAATTCGTCCTGCCTAAAGTTATCTGGGATAATCCAGTATTCAAACTTATATCTAAATTTAGATTAGCTGTTGCAAACTTATTACCTGGCCTTATGGCGTATCAACATGTGGCAGTCCTAAGACGAGTATCATGAGATTTCTAATAATAGCCCTCACTCTCTGCTTTGCTACTTCTGCAATGGCGGATGAGAAAAAGTTACTCGATTTGATTGGAAAGTCAGGGCTACCCATTCCCTCACTGACACTTTCTGAGCGTGCGCTAGTTGGCTACAAAGAAGCTGCTCCACTTGCAGCCTACCTAGGTGAATTTCCACTTCGTGGCGAAGAGATCGCCGGTACTATTGAAAAGTTCCTCGGTAACAAGAATGATTCAATGACGTCAATATATAGGAAAGCCCTTCTTCTTGAAGGGAAAGCGATTCGAATCGATGAAGATGATGCATTAGTAAATACATGGTTAGATAATGCGTCTACTCCATCTGGTCGCTTTTCTGTGTTTAATTCTGCCAGATTAAACTGTACCAAAAAATTAGACTCCCTTCCTGAAGGCATCCGAAGAGCGCTAGCCGTAAATATTCAATCCCTTCAATTTGCAATCGCCTCCACTAATCCTGTTACTAAAGAAATTGAGGAATCAATACTAGCAAAGTCAACTTTAGATTACGAAGAAACTCTCCTTCCTCATTCACCTAAAGATTATGACAAGCTCCGATATGTAAAAAGAATATTGAAAGATTTTAAAACAGAGGAGTTCGATTCCTCAGCCTTGCGAATTTTATTGACTATAGAGAAATCCCGTTTATTTTTAAGCTCCGATCTAAAAGTGCCTTCAATGGTGCGGTGCACTTCCTCACTTGGAGAGATTATTGTCGGCTCTAGCACCAATGATGAATATAAAGGGATTAAGGCTCCTGCTATTATTATAGATCCAAGTGGAGACGATACTTATGCTAACGCCGGATCGGCGTCTCCTTCCGGCTTAAAAGCCTCCATATCAATCGATCTCTCCGGAAACGATAAATATATCTCTAGCAGTAAAGTTATTCCCTCATTTGGATCTGGAATTTTAGGCATCGGGGTTTTAGTAGATGAATCAGGCAATGATTCTTACCAAGGATTATCACAAACTATAGCTTCCTCCGTTGGCGGAGTCGGAATAGTAATTGATAATTCCGGCAACGATTCCTACTCAGCAATTATAGAAGGTTTAAGTTCTGCACGTGGAGGAACATCAATACTTTACGATAAAACTGGTCAAGATATATACGCGATCACTTCGTATGGAGGTGGATATGCTGGCACGAACGGTACAGCACTTCTTTGGGAAGGAGAAGGAGATGACAAGTTCACTTCTGTAAATGAAAACCTCATTTATCCTTCTTCTCAAGATTCAAATTCTAATCTCTCTTTTACATTCGGCACTGCCGCTGGGTACCGCGGAGATTTTAGTGATGGGGTTAGCACTCCTGGTGGTAACGGACTTTTTATAGATTTAGGCGGCAATGATACGCTTTCATGTTCAGTATTTTGTGCTGGCGCCTCCTTTTGGGGTGGCTTTGCCGGATACCTAGATTTATCAGGGGATGATACCCGAGAGGCTCGTTGGTACGCCTTTGCCGCAGCTGCTCACGGTGCAGGAGCAATCTTCTTTGATAAATTAGGGAATGATACTACGACAGCTACCTTAAGTTCCTCACTAGGGGTAGGTCACGATCTTGGAGTTGCCTACTTCCAAGACTCCAAAGGTCAGGACACTTATACTGCTCCAAAATTATCACTAGGAGCAGGTAGCGCTGGCGGGTTTGGAATTTTCGTAGATAACGAAGGAGCAAATTCTTATCACCTTCTCTCCCAAGAACTTAGGGGTTGGATTGTGCCGTCCCGTCCTGATGATCTTCGACAACTACTACCTGGGTTTGCGTTGTTTGATGCGCCGAATTAGGAGTAGCTTGTCTTCTTCTTAACCACCTTGTGATGCGGAAAGACAGAAACATGGCTCCTGTCATAGTTAGCAAGGACATAACTAATATCCCATCCCGTACACCTTGGCGAAACTCTATGAATCGACTCTCCTGATCTGACGAAAAATATCCACCTAAATCAAAATCACTATTTGAAAGATACTCGTTAATTTTAGCTGCGTTCTGAACAGCCATTTTAACAAGCTTTGGATCTTCAGGTGGATGTTTTAAGAAATATCCGATCTCCGCAGCATGTGCTCTGCCGCAAAGCACTGTGATATCTCTACCTGCATCTTCGGGGATATCAAGGCGTAGCAAGGTAAGTGCCATTAGGGCAGAACGAAATCGAGAGAGGGATACAGCTAATGAATTATCCCTTTCGAGTTCAGCTGCAATTCCAATTGGAGGAGAACAAGATAGTCCTGAAACTTCGAGTTTACTGGAAGTATAAACCATCTCTTCAGGCAACCTTGAAACAATTTGGCAAAATTGAGGAGTTGATTTGTCAGGAGACAGCTCAGTGAAAAGAAGAGTAGCGGGGTCCGTACTAAATTTATCTCTTTCTGACTCTTCCTTAATAATATCATTCCAGACATTTAGTTGTGGAACTTCAACAAATGGTCTTAACGGCAAAAATCCAGTGGCGAATCCAGAAAGATATGGATTATCGCAAAGTGCGGCTTCTGGTAACTGGGCAGCAAAAATTGCATCGTGATCATTTAGAGGAATTAGAAGTTCGCCATATTCTGGATAATCACAATCTGAGAGATGAATATCCAAATTATCCTCAGAAAATACCAACTTATTAACAGTTAAAGTGTCAGTAACCGCTTCTAAGTCGGCTTGCGCACGTTGATCTAAAAACCTTTGATTTTGCTCTAGCTCGATCGTATAGACAGTCCCTCTCCATGTTCTATCTATCGAATACCTAATAAACTCTGGAGAATCGTGAACTATCCCAAGAATATTGAAAACATGATTATTCGCTTCAACTTTCAAACAAGGAACTGGGGAAGGCAATGGTTCCTCAGGTGAAGTATTTA
>CAZYRE010000012.1:0-1622 GCA_964650155.1 uncultured Bdellovibrionales bacterium | reverse complement strand
GTGGCTCCTGAATTTGTGGAGGAACAAACATAAAAAACATACCCCAACACATCACTAATCGTGACAAGAATCGGGTACTTTAATGATGTTCAGTTAGTAGTCAAATATTACCTAAATGTTTATCTAGTCTAGAAGAGATCCACACGCGAGTAAGGTTATTTTATCGGTTTTGAAAGGAGGAAACCGCAACCGTGCTCGCCATTTCTATCTCTATATCTTTACAGATTCACTACAACCCGCTGAAACTCAAACTAAATTCGTAATATCACGAATGAGTCTAAACATCAGATAACACTCAATATAAGCAGACAATAGTTACATACCATTATTTTTTACTTCGAATTAAAGCTAATAGAAGAATTTTATTTATAGAAAATTCTCATGACTGATTTTGCCGATCCGAAATCGCCAGCGCAAACAGATCTTATAGATAACCTAAGATCTACACTACAAGCTGTTGTGACTGCTACAGAATCTCTTCTTGACAATATTCACCTACCAAGTGATGCGGCTACTCAATTCAGAAATGCATTAGCAAAATCTAGTGAAATCGACTTTTCAGAAACAAAACAATTACACTTAAATTGCGCTCCTATTGTCATGTCAATACAGACTGGCATTGCCTTTGCTCGTAGAGACTACCCCCAAAACACTAAACCAGGAGCAGATCCACTCGCCGAGATAGAATTAGCTATCCAGAACTTCAGATCTTCTGTCACCAACCTACTAGTTGAGTCACAGGCTTCAAAAGTTTTGCCGGAATCAAATATTGAAGGAGTGCTACAAGAACTCCTCCATGATGTCCGTACGGACCCTGATGAACCTAATCACATAACTGTTACCATGCTTTCACGTCAGGAGTGGTTAGAACGGAGAGAGGTTTTGGATGTAGTGTTTGATTATCTTGATAAACAGAAATTTGCACTGGGATCTGTAGAATTTTCCCCTGGCGAACTTAAGCCCGAGCGAATTGGTGATACCCTAGAAAAATGTTGTCGCTCATGGGCAGTACTTTCAGTTCTAAAAAATAGTAAATGCGATGATCCCAGACTCTTAGATGCGATAAATGCTTGGGATGAATTATCACAAGAAGTAATCGGCAATGCTGAGTTATATGTTTCGTTTAAAGCAGACGCTTTAATGAAGACTGTTAATAGTGTCGATGTGGATGGTATCTTGCCTAAACTAAAGGAATTAAGAAAAGACAATACAACTATACTAAACGCTCTTGTTCACATCGAAAGCCTTAGCCAAATGACTGGCCATCAACATGTAGATCTGGATCCAGTAAAAGAAGTGGTTAAACTTTCTGCTCAAATTATTCATCGAGCAGAATCTGGATTAGAACAAGCGCCACCTAAATTCTCTAGCAAGTATCTTACCCCGCCAGAATTGATTGGGTTACTAATGTTACTTGATGAAAACCAAAGAGACAGTGAACTCGTTATAAAATTTAAACCAAGTGCTGATGATTGGCGGGGGACTATAAGATCAATAATGGAGATTGATCCTTATAAATAATAAGGAATGAAATGGTGGAGTTGAGGGGGATCGAACCCCTGACGGCTAGGCAAATCAATCATCTGAATAGAATCTAATAGTTACGCCACATTTTGAGAATA
>CAZYRE010000011.1:27504-29923 GCA_964650155.1 uncultured Bdellovibrionales bacterium | reverse complement strand
GGTTCACCGAACGTGACCTCTCGGCATTGGCAAGATACGTGGAGCTCGGGGCCAATATGACTGGGGTTCCTATCCCGGTCAACTATCCGTGCTTCGGTGCAGATGTGCTCACAACACAGACAGGTGTGCATGCAGCAGCAATGCTGAAGGCCCAACGCCTGGAAGTCCCTGGTCTTGTCGATGCCATCTACTCGGCAGTTCCGGCCGGTGAGATTGGTCGACACCACACCTCTGCCGTGGGGCCGATGTCTGGCAAATCGAATTTGCACTGGCTCTGCGATCTTCGTGGCATCCCTGTGCCACCCCAGACGAACGAGTCGATGCCGTTCTTGCAAAGGCAAGGACGACCGGTCGAATCCTGCCAGAAGCTGAAGTGATCTCCATGCTCAGCTGAAGGTTTTCGCGGACAATCATACGGGATGGCCCTTAAAAGCCATCCCGTTTCTTTTTTGAAGCCATAGAATAATCATTCAGTCATTTTTAAGGTCACCTAACAACACAACAAAACTCAGAAATAATAGATCGCACCTAATCTTATCGACTAGCGTCATAATAGTAAGCCAGGGGAGTAAATATGTCAGAGCAAGAAGATCTCACTGCATCTACTTCTTCAATGCCAATCTTTAGAGAAGAGGTATCATTTGACGTATCCCAGATTGAAGTTCATTCAAGTCGACTACTAACTCTTACTGACGTAGCTCAATCTGAAAATTTGAGTGACCTTGCAGATGCTTTAAATACAACCATACCTGAAGAAGAACTAATTGATCTAACAGCGGATGAGCGAAAAGATCGCGCTGAACAAGTGCTTCGAATACGGAATGCGGCATTTGATAGAGTGTTTTCTTTTGCCAATGATCATAAACATGAAAAATGCGGAGAGGCATTAGAAATCCTAAATGAGTACGTACCTGAGCACGGCACCTCATATATGAAATCAGAAACATGTAGATTGCTAACAAAACATCCTGAGCACAGCGAAACTCTGATGAAGCTTATGGGGGACCCATACCAAAATGGCATAAGAAATTATGCAGCCAACGTTTTAAGGTTTCATATCAAAGCACACCCAGAGATTGGTGATGTTCTTCTAGACTACGTCGAAGGGACAAGACGGTTTGAGAATCCAATTCCTAGACATCGTTTTACAGAAGTTGGGGTTTCATTAGCCCTTCTAAACGGAACTAGTCAGAGAGCTCTTGGGTATCTAGAAAATGTTCTTCAATCTAGAGATTCAGACGAATACGCAAAAATCCTAGCAAAAACAGTGAAAAATAGAGCTAATTCCTCACAGGCAGCTTAAAACGTTTCTGAGCATCACTATTGCCCTATAATAATTATACCTACCAGCCTAAATACTAATCAGACACTAATAGTTTTACCCTTGATAGACGATCTTGAATACAAGTATTCAGATAAATGAGTGGAGTTTTGGGTGCATTATTTAATGGGGCAAACTAGATGAAAGTTGAGTTTATCAATCCGTTCTTAACAGCAGCAAAAAATGTAATCGAAACGATGTGCATGACTGAAATCGTACCGGAAAAGCCTTACGTAAAACAAGGCACAGCAACATTTGGTATCGTTACTGGTATTATTGGAATGGCTGGTAAAAATATTACCGGCAATATGTGTATTAGCTTTGAGGAGCCCTGCATCGTTAGTATTGTGAATAGTATGCTGGGAGAGAGCTACACTAAATTATGTCCAGAAATTACAGATGCAGTGGGTGAGCTTACTAATATGATCTCATCAGGCGCAAAAAAAGACTTAGCTGAAGCTGGGCTAAAAATCGACATGGCTACACCGCTTATGATTAAAGGTGTCGGGAAAGAATTGAAACAACTTACTTCTGGTAATGTTATCGTTATCCCCTTTAAAACAAAGGCTGGTAAATTTGTTATCGAAACAAGTTTGGCCGAAAGAGAAGCCTAAATTTTTAATACAATTTTTTTAAAATAACGCTTGCGACTAGGGTTGTACCGAAAAGTACAACTATAGTCGCACCGGTTGGCAAATCGATTAGGTATGAAACTAGGGCGCCACAGCTACAAACTATAAAAGAAAGCGGCCAACCAAGTAACAACCTAGAGCGAAAGTCCTGAGTAAAGATACTGGTGCATAAAACTGGAACTATCAGTATGGAAAATACTAATAAGACACCTCCCACTTCGACTGAGGAAGCAACAACAATCCCAAGTGATAGATAAAATAAATAATGCCAAATAAACATCCCTTCATGAGAGTTCGTCCGATCCTGTAAACTTGCTGCCCAAAGCTTTTGTCGAAATAGATAATGAATGCCCCCAACAAATACGTAAGTTAGAAACATCTTCAGTATCTCATCCCATGACACAAATAATAGATGACCGACAGCTTTAGCTTTTAGCTCTTCGCCACCCTCAGGAAGAAAATTTAA
>CAZYRE010000011.1:21376-27404 GCA_964650155.1 uncultured Bdellovibrionales bacterium | reverse complement strand
GTTAGGATAAGGCAGGCCAATACTGGCCTGCCCATAATTTCAAAAAAATCACTCATAATGACTTTGCAGCTATGACTTTTGCAATTTGGTTGAAATTAAAATTCAACATCTCGTCATAGGATGAACACTCCTTAAGTTCACCTACCCCCTGACACAGTTGAACAAGTTTCAAACCACTTGATTCATTTAGTGATTCGGCGGCATCGGTTGGATAAAAAGTAGCTTGTATGGTCGCCAATACACCCTGCTGTTCTACTAATCCAGCAAGTTCCTGAAGATGCTTTGGGCCAGGTGGAATACCAGGCTTTGGTTCAATTAAACCTACAATCTGAATTCCTAAAAAGTTAGCCAGATATGGCCACTCATCATGATAAGCAATAAATGCATTGCCTATCTTTGAAGAGAACCGTGACTGCCAACTTTTGATAAGGTTGTTGAGCTTAGTTTGAAATAGCGTCTCTCTTTCGGAATACTCAGAACATCCAGCAGGATCGAGCGCACACAAACCATTAGATATGTTCTTAGATATAATGACACCTATTCTTGGATCCAGCCAGTAATGCGGATTACCAAAAGCATGGATATCTCCTGCGGCGCGTGTCGTGCCCGGAGCAGGAACATTTAGAAGAGTTACTCCTTCGGCCAAATTTATAGAATGAAGACTTCGCTCCCTCAAATTTGGTCTACCTGCGGCTTCAAGAAGTGGGTCTCTCCAAGCTTCAAGATCGGCGCCGCCGTGTATGAAAAGATCTGCCTTTCTAACCCTCATTACATCCGTTGGTCGCGGCTCTATAAAGTGAGGGTTAAAATTGGGTTTAGCTATTGCTGTTACAGTAACTCGATCTCCTCCAATTTGCCGAGCAATATCGGCAAATGTTTCAAGTGTTGTTACTACATTAAGCGGTTCAGCCTGCACTGCTGACGTCAAACACAATGAAAGTATAATGTATTTAAATATTTTCATGATAAGCACCTAAATTAGTTTAATTTATGTTTATGGTATCCGATTGCAGCGGTCGCCTGTAAGAAGAACCGCTCATCCTCACTACCATCATTTAGATCCAGATGTTGGTATTGAAATCTAAAACGAGCAAATTCGCTTTGATAAAACGTTAAGTAGCTTGAATATGATTTCGTAGCATCTTCTGTAATCTCACCACCAAGATCTACAGGTTCTACATAATCGTATCTTGCTCCAATTCCCCACTGATTCGAGAGTCTATAATCAATTAATCCATATGTTCCAACAGGACTTCGATCGAAATCCTCTGCTTCTAAAGTGCCCGCGGATCGATCCTGTAGATATACCTCCCCTTGGAGTTTCAATCGATTAATCGAAGAGAGATAATGCAAATAAGTAAGATCAAACCCAAGAGCTTTCGACTCATTGCTTGAGTCTTCATCTGCAGAACCAATTAAGTAAGAGGCTCCCAGTTCTAAGTTTGAAACATCAGAAATTTCCCAAAAATTCTTAATATGGCCATAGTAAGTTGGTCTCCTCCTTGTCTCACCAAAAAGGGTTCCTTCTTCTCCTACTCCACCTTCTACGACTCCAAGCGAAATATCAGAGGTGTAGCGATCAAAATTTAATGGGAGCGGATAGGTAAACTCTATTCCTGCCTTAGAGTATCCCTCAACGCCAAGGTATTCTTGAACGACTAGAGGCTGATCCACTGTATCCAGCCCATCTCTGTGCATCGAAGAAGACTTGCCAACTAATGGCTTAAACTTTCCGAAGCGCCCTTTCATAGCAAAAGGAAGATCCCAATAACTTAGGTAAGCTTCTTCAAGAGATGCTTCCTCGAAATCTGAAAAAGCGATAACTGCATCAAGTCTAGTGAAGGGATCAACGTCATGCCCAATATTCAGTTCGATTTCTCGAACACTCAGGCGATCATTCCCTTCTTCATCCTCTGCACTCTGCGTAGATGAGGCAAGAATGTCTGCGACCACACCAATATCAGGATTGAATGTCATCTTTGGCATGACGGATGAGGTAACATTGGTACTAGTTGGGACGGTAGGCGTACTGATATCCCTGCCCACATTGACCTTTTCTAATTCATTAATCCGTCTTTGCTGAGCCCCAACAACAGAATTAAGTTTATTAACTAACGATTTAAGTTCGTTAAGTTCCTGTGCAATATCTGAATTAGAGTCAGCAAAAAGTACCGTAGAAAATAACAAAGAGCATACTCCAGTAGCAGCTATACGCCGTACAATAGTAAACATAAAAATTACCAAAATTTAAAATTTAGGATCTTCAGGCCGCTTAGCTATTGCGCAAACCACCTGACTAAAAAGTTTTAAAATGTACTAGTAAAGTATGGAGGTCCTCGACAACGTGCGCCGTATACGAACTCATTTGGAATAAAAAGAAGCGAGGAAGAGTACTCATGCTGGTCTAAATAAAAAACAGGAATGCATGGCCCATCAGATAATATAACTCCAGAACCGATATGTCGGGAGATATCACAAACCTGGCAATGCTCAGGTACTTTAATTCCACTCGTTATGTTATGAGAATGGACGAAGTTAACCACTGTAGTAGTGATCAACGCGACAGCAAGGAATATCGAGGTAAAGTACTTTGTCATCTGGACATCAAGTGCTTACCAAAAGCCACTGGTCTTATCAAATATTACTTCACTGAAAATTCAACGATCTGAGTAATGTCTTTATTAGAACGAATTGACACATCGTTTCCTTGCTCTAAACCAACTGCATCACCAGCTTTTAGAGAAACAGTAGTTGTTTCAATCCTAGCTTCTCCGGAAACAACGTGGATCCATCGTCCTCGTCTTTCCTCAGCAGGCAAATATAGTGAGGATGCGGGAGTAATCATATGCAATTTGACCATCGCATCTTGCCTAATACTAACTCCACCTTCTTTACCTCCGTCTGAAGCGAGAATTACCGTTCCAGATTTCGGCCAACTAAAATTAAACTCCTCATACCCGGGTTCAATATTCATCTTATCAGGCTCAATCCAGATCTGAAGAAGATGAACGGGGTTTTCAGTAGATGCATTCATCTCACTATGAACGATCCCCTTCCCTGCGCTCATGCGTTGAATCATCCCAGGAGTAATTACCCCTTCATTGCCAGTGTTATCTTGATGACGAAGAGCTCCATCAAGAACAATTGTTACAATTTCCATATTCCGATGAGGGTGCGCTCCAAAACCAGCGCCAGGAGCTACTACATCTTCATTTATAACTCGTAAAGATCGAAATCCCATATGGGCAGGATCGTAATAATCACCAAATGAGAAGGAATGATAACTCTTGAGCCATCCCAGATCAGCAAAACCACGCTCTTTCGATTTACGAATCTTCATATCTGACTCCTACTTTTTTAGACGCGATGCAAAATCAACTGCCTTTCGACCTAAGCTAATTATTGATTTTTGTTTAGCCTCGTCATTTAAATTTCCGGACTCACTAAATGCTTCATAGGCAGTTCCTATTGCCACCTGGTCAGGCAGAACTATCATCTTTAGATTTCCTAGGATCGATCGAAGATGGACCAGACCTCTCAATCCGCCTAGCCCGCCTGGGGAAGCCGACATGATCACAGCAACTTTTCCATCAAACGCAGCAAGTGGTTTTTCACCTTTTCCTGATCGACTAATCCAATCAATGGCGTTTTTTAATGCCGCAGTAATTGAACTATTATATTCGGGACTACCGAAAATTACTGCGTCTGCGTCTGTAAATAATCTCTGCAATTTTGTTGCGGCTTCTGGAGATCCAGATTGAGCTTCCAGATCTTCATCAAATAGAGGCATCGGGTAATCTTTCAGATTTACCTCCGTCACCTCGGCGCCAGCTGCTTTTGCACCCTCTGCTGCAATATGCACGAGTTTTCGATTATATGAATCTTCTCTAAGACTACCTGAAATCGCTACTACCTTAATCTTTTCCATAATTATTTTCCCTCATTGTTCAAAAATTTATTTTGCACAGACAATCCAAGTTTTTTACATAGTTTGTTAAGTAACTCTTGCTCTTGCTCGCTTAGCTCCGACATAACTTTCTCGATTAAATTGACGTGACTTGGAAAGATTTGGGAAATTAACTCCCTCCCTTTCTGACTTAACTCAACAATAACTTTGCGACTATCTTCTTCATCACGAGTTCTTTTTACTAATCCTCGCTTCTCAAGATTCCCAAGGACCATGGTCATGTTGCCACCACTCTTAAGTATTTTCTTGGCGAGCTCTTTTTGACACATGCCACCTAAATGAAAGAGGGCTTCTAGTACACCAAACTGTGAGACACTTAAGTCATAATTAGCTAAATCTGTACTTGTAGCGGCAGCAACACTTTCAGAAGCCCTAGACAGTGCGACGAAGGCGTTAAGTGCCATTACCTCTGACTTTTTTCCTTGGTATTTGCTCGACATGCTTTAACATTAAATCATTTAACATCAAATTGTCAAGCCTCATGGTCTCAGAGACCTCGTTATTTGAATAATATCAATTGGTTGGGGCTAGCTTTCGTAGTGCTTGGACTAATTCCTTCCGATGAAGAGGTTTGCTCAGATAGCTATCCATGCCAGCTTCACGGCACTTAGTCCGGTCTTCCTCAAAGGCGTGTGCCGTAACTGCTACAATAGGAATATGCTTAATATCTTCCCTCTCATGAGATCTTAACTGCCTTGCTGTTTCATAGCCATCAAGCACTGGCATCTGACAGTCCATCAAAATTATATCAAAAGCTTCCCCCTCTACAGCACGTAGAACCTCAGTGCCATTTCCCACAAGCTTAACAGAGCAACCAAGCTTCGCTAAAACTTTTTCAAATAGCTTCTGGTTAACTAAGTTATCTTCAGCGACGAGTATCTTTAACGACAGTGGGGCTTCAGGATCCTGATTAGAGGAAATACGACTTGGCTCAGGTTGCCATTTACATTCTACGTTACCCAAAATCAGATCGACAGTGAATCTCGTTGCTAATCCGACTTTACTTACCACTGATATTCTACCACCCATTAATTGCACGAGCTGCTGGGAAATGGTTAATCCCAATCCCGTACCACCATATTTACGTGTAATAAAAGATTCCCCCTGATTGAAGGACTCAAATATTGCTTCCAATTTATCTGGTGGAATTCCAATACCAGTATCAGCTACTGAGAAGGTGCACGAATAATTATTGTCTGACCGCTCTACAACATCTACAAGGCAAACTACAACGCCACCATCATGGCAAAACTTTATTGCATTACCGACTAAATTAACCAAAACTTGTCTTAACCGACCCATGTCACCAAGAATCTGCTTGGGTGGCTGATTAGTAAATACGCAATGTATATCTATCTTTCTTGCCAGTGCGCTGGTTTGAAAAAGATCAACAACATCTTCAACCATCTCTTTTAGATCAAACGGCTCGGGGAGCAGCTCCATTTTGCCAGATTCAATCCTCGAAAGGTCAAGAATATCATTTATTATTGTTAAGAGCTTCCCAGCGGAGTCACTGACTATTTCTAAGCTACTGCGCTGCTCCGCGGTTAAATCATCTTCGATAAGCATTTCTGTCATGCCTACAATTGCATTCATTGGAGTGCGAATTTCATGGCTAACCATTGCTAAAAATGAACTTTTTGCTTCATTTGCATGCTGTGCCTGCTTTAGCGCCAAATCCAGTTCATGGTTTTGTTGAGAGAGAAGCGCAGCGGCATTACGCAACTCTTTTTGAGCCCTAGTTCGGAGTTCAATTTCTTCAAGCAGGTCAGAGTTAAATTCCTGTGCTCGTGTCTTTTCAGCATGCACCTGAGTTAATAACGCTTGGTTCTCAACATTTAGTACCAATGCTTTATCAATCGCAGCGCTAGTACGCCGACTGGAAAATATAAGAATACCAAGATAAGAACCAACTAATAAGCTCATGCCAAATGAGATAGAATCACCTTGGGATAGAAAACTGTAAACCAAGGGTAGAAGAAGTGGGGTTACAAATAATGCAAACACCCCTTTAAGTGGAGATAAAACGACTGCTGCACCTGCTGACATCCCGCCAAGTAC
>CAZYRE010000011.1:7788-21276 GCA_964650155.1 uncultured Bdellovibrionales bacterium | reverse complement strand
AATTCGAGATCACGATACAGCCTCTATCTATCTGAAATTCCTATTAGATATCGGCCAATTTTATCGAATCCTGAACAGGGAAATATCTATAGACCCTGATATTTAAATCAATTTAGTACAGCTATATTAGCCACTTACAATCCAATATTCACTCTTCGATTATTTTCCGGAAAAGTCCTATCTCAGTTGCAGCAGTATCCATAGATTTAAGATTGGGAGTTTCAAGAAGCATTGGGATCGATACCAATTTGGGATGATTAATAAAACGAGTTAATGCTTCAGCTCCAATTTTTCCTTCACCTAAATTTTGATGACGATCTTTTCGAGAGTTGCAGTCAACCATGCTGTCATTAATGTGACAAACATTTACGTTTTTTAATCCAAAATGTTTATCAATTGCGTCAACCAAGGATTCCAAATCTTCCGCAACATTATAACCGCTGGCCCACAAATGCTGGGTGTCTAGTGCAAAACCTACTCTTTTGGGATTACCAGCCAGCTCATAAACTCTTTCTAGCTGCTCAAGCTTAGCGCCTATTACTTTTCCACTACCGGCTGCCACTTCAAGCAAAAGCTTTGAATCGCCGGAGCACTCCGACAGAATCCATTTAATTCCTTCAGCTACCTGCTTCAGTCCTGTTTCTTCATCTTCTTGATCTTTTAAGCTACCCACGTGAACAATTACTCCATCTCCAGAGATCCGATTGCACAGATCGAGATAGTGCACCAAAGATATCTTCGAGAGATGAAACTTTTGTGGATCGGGGTTAGCCAAATTGATGAGGTAAATTGCGTGAAAGAAAACTTTTTCGACTTTTGAAGTTCTCTTTACCTCAAGGTATTTATCCTCGAACCCTTTAGGATATGGCTTTGAGTTCCATTTTTGAGGAGGCGATGGATGCAGTTGGATTGTATTAACCCCCAAGGCATCCCCATTAATCAGGGCATTTTCTAGTCCACCGCTACTTGATACATGACAGCCAAAAAACCTCTTCACCACTATTTCTCCATTAGCTTCGATAATCCACCGATGATAGATCCCTCATCAGTTTGGGTGCCACCAACTCTAGGCATATTTTGATATATTCTGTCGGCAAGACGACTAAAAGGCAAAGACTGTAACCAAACGGTACCAGTGCCTTGCAAAGTAGCCATAAATAAGCCCTCTCCACCAAATATCATCGACTTTAAATTCCCAGCCTTTTCTATTGAATATTCAATGCCTCTAGTAAAGCCAACTATACACCCTGTATCTATCCTCAACTTCTGATTGGAAAGTTTCTTCTCGACAATAGTTCCACCAGCGTGAACAAAAGCTAAACCATCGCCATCTAGCTTCTCTAAAATAAACCCCTCTCCGCCAAATAAACCAACGCCAAATTTCTGTTGAAATTCTAATGAAACCTTAGTGCCAAGGGCTGCACATAAAAACGAATCCTTCTGACAAGTCACTCCGCCTGGAAAAGTAGAAAGATCGAGGGGTATAATTTTCCCAGGGTAAGGTGAAGCGAAGGCTACTTTCTTTCTACCCTGACCTCTATTTGTAAAATGCGTGAGGAAGAGGGATTCACCCATCAAGAGTCTTTTCCCAGCTCCAAGTAATTTGCCCATCATGCCACCTGCCTCTGAGCCATCTCCCATTTTAGCCTCAAATGTAATGCCATCCTCCAGAAACATCATTGCCCCAGCCTCTGCAATGACTGTTTCTCCTGGATCAAGTGCGATCTCAACAAACTGCAAGTCGTCACCAATAAGTTCAAAATCAACTTCGTGACTATTTTTTTTAGGGGAAATCTCATTAGCCATATATCCTTCACTCCAAAGCGGGATCAAAACGACACCGCCCCGCCTCGATTCTCTAACCTGTCCTGCTTGCTGCTGCAAACCGATGATTATTAAATCAAAGCGGGGCGGTGTAGGATGGAATTAAATTGAGTTTTAACCTCAGCTAATTCTCATCTGCGCGTTATTACATCTGAGGAGCTGTAAAATCGCGCTCCATAACAGTCTTACGACCATCATTTTTAGCACTCTCAATAGCTTTATCGCACATAACACGGATTAGGCTGGAAAGAGTGTCTGCGACAGCTCCTGAGGTATTAAGCTCTGCCTTCTCCTTGATGTACTTCTTAAGCTTGGAGACTACTACCAATACTTCTGAAGAGTCTGAAGTGGATTCTGACATAAAGGGCTCCCAATAAAGAGTTTATGAGGGAAAGAGGTAACATTCAGACGAATCTAGGTCAAAAAAAGTTAAATTTCGTTTAATTCCAGTAGGTTGGCGAACCGTTCTAACACGTTCTAGCATCAAAATTAGCGGTACCTGGTACCTTACCAAAATGGAGCCGATTCTATGAAAAGCCGGTATTTTTTCTCCCAGCAGAAATTTCATCCATTATTAAAACTTATCTTCTTACCATTTTTTGCGCTTCTGGCAGGTTGCGGCTACCTGAGAATTGACCCATTTCATTATTTAGTGCGCAGCGATGTCATCGATTCTGTAGAGAAGCACAATGAAGTCATAAGTAAAGCAAAGTTAGGGTGGACAGACGATCATAAAGTCAGAGTGATTGTAGTACGTGGAACCCCTTACGAACGAGGGTATCAACAAGGTGTCCTTTTAAGGAAAGAGATCCAGGTTAATTTGGGAGCAATGTATAAAAACGCTCTCAAGACATTTCAATCTGAGGAGTTATTTGAAGAAGTATATGAAAGGATGCGGCCCTTCATTTCACAAGAATATATAGATGAAATGCATGGCCTTGCTCATGGAGCCAAAATTCCTCTTAGAACAGTCCATTTCATTCATATCCTACCTGAACTAACTGAGTGGGGCGGCAAAAAACGGCTTCGTGAAGTAATTCATCAGATGATGGAGGGAGCAATCGTGCCATCATGCAGCAATCTTGCCTGCGAGGCCGCCTCTACTCCTGATAAAAACCTGTACACAGTAAGAGTATTAGATTGGGGACTACATAAGATTTCTAAACTACATGAGTACCCTCTAATTACAATCTCTATTCCTGATAAAGGAATACCTTCGGCTAATATTGGATGGGTAGGATTTATTGGGGCGGTTTCAGGCATAAATGCACAAGGAATTACACTCGGTGAGATGGGGAATGGCGATACTCCGAATGAAACATTACGTGGCAAGCCGATGCCTTTCCTACTTAGAGATGTGATGACTTACGCAAAAAATCTTAAAGATGTGCATAGAATTATTAAGACAAGCCCTGGAACGAACTCATTTGCCTTTCTTATGTCTGATGGAAAAACTGGCAAAAGTGAACTTTATATTAAAGATCCGGATCGCTTTCTATCTTTTGAGCAGGGAGAATCTCTTAAGGATGATCGAAAGAATCTTCCGGGGATCAAAGACGTACTATACGCGGGTCACTTCGATATGAAGATGCACGAAGTACTTAGTAAATACCGTGGTCATTTAACGCCGGAACTCTTAATGAAAGAGATTATTCCTCAAATTGCAATGAAATCAAACTTTCAGAATGTGGTTTATGATCCAAAACATTTAAAGTTCTGGTTCAATAATGCCAAAAGTAAAGACCTCCCTGCTTGGGGACAGCCATATACGTTTTTTGATTTTGGCAAAGCGCTTAGAGAGAACTCAAAATAATTTCTTTAATCCCTCTCCGATCATATCAAACGGGAAGCGGATAATTTTAAACGGCCATAGACGCCATGTAGAATCTTTGCGCCCGAATTTATCTCTAAAAAACTTTAGAGACTCTAGCTCTATATAATCAAATGGAAAAAGACCTTTATCTTTTCCGGGTGGAAAGATTGAAAACAACTGGGTATAGGCTGCTACAGTATAGTGGTTAGCTAAAAGATAAATTGTTTTAGGATTACCGATTTCTTCTCTAAGTTTTACTCCGTACTTGTATGGAACAGTCTGATCAAATACGGATAAGAACATCATAGTATTTCGAGCATCCAAGTACCTCGCAGTAAATTTTGGGTCCGTCTTCACAGTTTCCTGCAAGAAAGAGAAAACTTGAGGTCGAGTCATCTGTCGCTCTTTCATTACCGTGGCGATATACTTTTGAATTCGTTTCTGATCGGAATCTCTGAATATCAAAGGCAGATCTGAGGCGCCCATGGCTATAATTACGTACTTAAGGCGTGGATCGACGCCTGCGGTAAGAGCTACATTAATGCCTCCCCTACTAACACCAAAACCTCCAAAATTTTTCTTCTTTAACACCTTTTCAAAATAATCTAAGGCCATCCTATCCCGAACTACATTTAGCCTTAACATCTCTTCAATACGTATAAAGTTAGCTGGATTCTTAAAGTCTTCGTTACGACGAACAATGGCAGCATCGATACCATGTTCAGCAAAGTACTGGGCAAAATGTGTTGAAACTATGGGCTTGCCGCCAAGAAGAGGAAACACCAGAACTAGATCCTCTTCGGAACCCGGGGTGTCATAATAATCAATCGTTATTTCCCCGTATTCGGAACCAATTTTTATCTCACTTAGTGAGTATTCCTTCTTTTGTTTAATTACACGTTCATTAGCAGAAGTATAAGAATTCCCTTTTGAGTAATACTGATCTAATTCTGGTGGCCTGACTTGTGGCCCTTTGTACTTATTATCGAGAGGCAATGAGAGACACCCAGCTAAAAGACTGCTGAGAAGCACCAAGATCAGGGCCCTTCCCGGGGACATAAAAACCTCTTACAACCAGATATAAAGGTAGTATCGGCAGAATCTGGTGCAAACAAAAGCCTACGAACTGCCACCTCGAAAGTACTACCTAACTCTATGATGCTACGATAGCTTGAGTAGAACCGCCACCTCGGTAAATATCATAGAGAGCTGTGGCAAATGTTCTGTTAAAACCTGCTTCTCTAATTGAGTTAGCTACTTCGCGTCCAACGCGCTCAAGCCCAATTAATGAATCGAACATTTGTTCTACCTGGAAAGATGAATCTCCTTCTCGCTTAGCAATCAAAGCTTCCGCTGCTGCCAACCAACCACCCATCCCTGTTAACTCAGTTGGCGGCATTATTTTTCCGCTCCTCAGGAATTCTTCTTCTCTAGAAACTCCATCCGGCCAGATCATATTTTCACAGCCAGTGACAATTTTGATGGTTCTTGAATTTAAAATATCCCCTACAGTCTCGTTATCTAAAGAGCCCCCATTGGCATTAAAAACTACAGCATCGAGTGGTTCATGAAGAAATAAAGTGCGCTCATCCCCTCTCCAAACAAAAGCGCCGACCTTTTCAATCGCTTTTTGTCTACGCACTTCTAGATCACTCTCACATACGTAGACTTTACCAACCCCATGCTTTTGAAGTAGGTCCGTTAAATGACTGCCTATGTTTCCAAAGCCAACTAATCCTACATGTGCTTTTGATAACTGTATCCCTTGCCCAGCTAATAAGCCCTTAAGCATGTAGAAATTTCCAAGGGCTGTAGGAAGAGAGGTATCGATATCAACGCATCCGCTATATCGAGATGAGAGATGAGAAAGACTAGTCTGTCCATTTCTTAGTTTACCATGCCCTAGATCTTGTCCAGTAATCGCCTTCACTCCAAGTTCACTCTCAAATTTCTCTAATCCTGCAACTATAAAGTCCATCAATTCTTGGTCTCTATATTGACCCACTCTAGCTCCTACGGGGGGTTGAACCACAAATTTGCCAAAATGGATCTTGCCAAAGTTCTCTCTTACTCTAGGACCGGCAATTTCTGTAAGCCTAGCAAAATCACCTTTCTGATCCATCTCATGACCTAACCGTAATGCCGCAATACGGTTGTCATAATCTTCATGCACTAGTTCTTCTGGAACTATCCTAAGCCCACCGCAGTTAAAATGATCTGAATGAGGATCCGCATGAGTGGAGATATGCATTGAAAAATCTCCTGCCTTGGCTTCAAACAGAAGCATATCCTTCACCCGACCGGGCAATAACTGCTGAGTTTCTTGAGGAGAATAAACTCTGCACTCAAGCTTAGGAGATAAGTTAAGGGGAATTGCTATTCCGGCTTGTGCTATTTCGCTCTCAGACTGAATAGCTCCAACATGATCTGAAAACTGGACATCAGAAACGGGATCAAGTTCACCCATACTACCTCCCAGGGTGGTAACCACACATCTGGGCAGATACTAATGAGGAGGTACGCTTTGGTCAATTAGGATTAAATAAACTCAGCGGATTTGATCTGATTTATTACTGTACCCAGGAGCTTTAACATCTGCTCCTTAGGCCATTTGTCATGAGTTGGTATCTGAACGTACTCAAGGGTTTGGTCGATGTACGGCACCAAAGGTGGGCATAATAGCTTAACTTCGCTATAGCCCCAACGCGCCAATACAACCCACAAACAGAGACTAAAAACTATCCGTGTTACCATACTACTCCACCCGGACGATTCAAACCTTCGAACGTAATAAGGGAATCGTTACGATAACCGCAAATAATTACAACTGGTGGCTAAAAAAACAGAACTAAGAAAATTTCTGACTGAAAATCACTTTTTACAAGGTACAATCAAGACAGGACATCTGGCATGTCGAGCGACTCTTTCGGCAACGCTCCCAATTAACAAGCCTTTGATGCCACTCCGTCCATGGGAAGAAATAATTAAAAGCTTAGCTCCTTGGTTGGCTGCATAATCAGTTATTTCCGAATGAACCGCCCCCTTGGCTTCTCGAACGGTAACTTTAGGATTAATACCTTTAAAATGTTCTGAAGCCAAAGTGTTCAATTCTTTGGTCACACGCTCCATTAATTGCTTCTGAACTTCAACGCCAGGGAAAACAGGATATTCCAACGCATAAATTAAGGCTGCTTGCACAGGATCTTCAACTACGGTGACGAGTTCTAGATCACATTTCAAAGCATCTGCATATTCTTTTGCTACTGAGAATGCTTGTACTGATTCTGAGGAGAGATCCGTTGTAATAATTATCTTTGCCATAAATAGGCTCCTACTTAACTTAGTGAACCAATTAGTAGTGTGTCATAAACTTCTTATAGCTTCCATATATTTCAAAGCACAAGCTTCCCACGTCCTGGAATGCACTGCAGCTTGAGCATTCTGTTCAATAACTCTTCTCTCTTCTTCATTCTCTAATAATCCAAGTAATCTAGGTGCAATCTCTCCTGGTGTATCTAGGGAAAAGATAAGCCCATTATGTCCAGGGGAGATGACTTCACGATGTGCCGGTATATCGGATACACAGACCAACTTTCCGAGCGCCAAAGCTTCAAGCAGAGAATTAGGCATCCCCTCGTGAGTAGAGCTAGCGATAAATCCTCGCGCACACGCCATGAATAAGGGAACGTCTGTCGGAGATACTTCTCCGTGTAAGATTAAAGACTTCTTGATGCCCCTCTGTTCTGCCATCGCTTGAAGCTTTTCAACATAACGAGTGTCGTTTAAACGTCCTAATACTCGAAGATCATAGGTATTTGCTAAACCGCTAGCCATAAGTTCAATAGCTGCCTCAAGGTTTTTTCTTGGAACCACTGTTCCCACCATTAACAGATACGGTCTTGCTACTTTGAGACCGTGAGTCTCTTCAAATATCAAAATATCGTGTGGTGTAGGAACCTCTGGACTAACTCCATTCGAAATTGAGATGATTTTCTGAGCATAATTTGGGAATATACTTCGAAGCTCCTCTTGGAAAGTTAAGCTCACACATACAGTTGATTTAGAGTTTTTGATTACAAAATTAAATAAGACTCGCCCAACAACCGTCTTTGCAACCTTCATTTCAAGACCTCTAACGATGTAGATATACGGGACTTGATTCCTGCTATGGAGCATACGAGCAACAACTCCAGCAAGTATCCAGTTGGCTATCATTACCGTGTCTGAAGTAATGAAGCTCTTAGCTTTTTTGTACATCTGCACTACAAGAGTGGCGAGCTGCCATACTTGCCATGGTCTAGCTTTTAGATTCGGAACTAGCCCGGCACCAAATGCTAACCCTTGGTCTGTCCCACCCCGATACTGAAAGCGTGCAATTGTTATCCTACCGCCAATTGAGTCAATGACCTCTGTCGCTGGTTCATCTTTATCAAGAGGTACAATGACCGTTAAATTCGAAACGAGATTTCTTAAATTTTCAGCGAGACGAGCTACAAAAATAGATGCTTCATCACCAGCAAATCTAGGATAAGATGTAGTAAGAAATAGAAGGTTCATAAAGGTATATACCTACGCCCATAAACGTACGATAATGAGACGTTAACTTCTAGATACGAGTTTTTCCAATGTGCGGCATAACTGGTTTTTTCCATCCAGCCCTTCCTGATTCGAGCAGAGTTCTAAAACGAATGATGGATGCTATTAGTCACCGCGGCCCAGATGCTGAAGGAGCTATTGTCATAGATAACGCAGGTGTAGGGCTAGGACATCGTCGCCTATCAATAATAGACCTTAGCCCAAATGGGGCACAGCCAATGACCTCCCGTTCAGGTCGATTTGTAATCGTATTCAATGGTGAGATTTATAACTTCGCTGAGATACGAGCTGATCTTGAAAGCAAAGGGCACAAGTTTAGAGGCGGTAGCGACACAGAGGTCATGCTTGCTGCATTTGAGGAATGGGAGATCTACGAAGCCATCCCAAGATTTAATGGAATGTTTGCCTTTGCTCTTTGGGATAATCAAACAAAGAAACTTTACCTTTGTCGAGATCGACTTGGGGTAAAGCCACTTTATTACGGAGAATTTGGTAGCGCTTTTCTTTTTGGATCGGAAGTCAAATCTCTCTTGATACATCCTAATGCCGAAAAGAATATTGACCCGACCGCACTTACTCACTTTATGCGGTTTGGATATATTCCAGGATCTCTCTCAATCTTTAAAAACATAAAGAAACTCTCTCCAGGCACGGTACTTACAATCTCTAATTCTGGATCAGGATTTAATTTTGAGAAAAGTAGGTATTGGTCCGCAACGGTGCCTGCTCTCTCTCAACCCCACCACTCTGATAATCCCGCTAACTTAGTTGCTCAACTTCACACTCTCTTAAGAGATTCTATTAAACTTCGAATGATAGCAGACGTTCCACTTGGAGCTTTTCTTTCTGGAGGAATAGATTCATCAACTGTTGTTGGAATCATGCAGGAGATCTCATCAAAGCCTGTTAAAACATTTTCAATCGGATTTTCAGAAACCGCTTATAATGAAGCTCCTCAAGCAAAGTTGGTGGCGGAACATCTTAGAACTAATCATACTGAGCTTTATGTTACGCCTGAGGAGACAAGAGCAGTTATTCCTGAGCTATCAAAGCTATATGATGAACCATTTGGCGACATGTCTGCTATCCCTACCTACTTAGTTTCTAAATTGGCTCGGCAGCAGGTAACCGTTAGCTTATCAGGGGACGGTGGCGATGAATTATTTTTAGGGTACTCCCGCTACCATGGCACAAAAGCTCTGTGGCAACTCTTAAGATTTATGCCATCGAAAACTAGAAAGTCTTTTGGTAATTTGATCAGAACAATTCCTACGTCTTCTTTGGATAACGCATTTAATACTTTTCAGAAATTTATACCTAACAATCTAAAAGTTAAATTTGCTGGAGATAGATTGCACCGACTCGCTAGAAGGATGGATGCTTCTGACTTTCCAAGCCTGTATCGAAATGCAATCTCTCATTGGCAAAAAGGTACAGTCCTAGAAGACGATCATAAGATCCTTCCCTTTCTCGAAGGATCACTAGAACAGAAATTAGATTCCTTCTCCTACATGTCCCTTTACGATCTAATTACTTATCTACCTGACGATATCCTAGTGAAACTCGACAGAGCTTCAATGGCCCATGGACTAGAAGCACGTGAACCACTTTTAGATTATCGAATCGTTGAGTTCGCACTTAGACTACCGACTAATGTGAAGATCCGTGGGAATGAATCAAAATGGATCCTTCGTCGCATACTCGAGCAATATGTTCCAAAAACTCTTACCGATCGTCCTAAAATGGGCTTTGGTGTCCCAGTTGATTCTTGGCTTCGCGGACCCCTTAGGTCTTGGGCAGAAGAGCTTATACTATCTGACAGACTAAAAAGCCAAAATTTATTTGATCACAAAATCATTAGATCTCACTGGGATGATCATATCGATGGTCGTGCCAATCATATGTATCTACTCTGGGATGTACTAATGTTTCAGGCCTGGCTAAGAGAGTGGAAAGTAGATCTTTGGGGGTAGAAAATATCCCCAAAGATTATTTGGTCTTTGATGTTGGATTGATAATCTTAATAAATGAAAACTTGGCGAAGTCACTATCTTTGGTGGCAATCGATTTGACACCGTTATAACGAGCGCATAGGGCAATCCGTGCATCGAAAACGTCGTTGCCACGCAAGTCTGGTAAAATTGAAGATAAAGACCCAACCTCTTCCAACCAGTTATCACTCTCCTGTATGACTTCTATGTTAGCTGCGTTAATCCAACCCTTAACTAAAGATACTGATTTTTCTAAGGTGGCTGGCGCAACGAATACACGAGGATGAGATAAAAGCCTAAGTGTCTCGCCAATATTAACCGAGGTTGTACATTTTGAGTCAACCTCTCCTTCAAACCACTTTGATACTACAGCATGATCTGGAGTGCTCTTAACTAGTAATGGAATGATGATGTTTGTATCAATCAAAATCATTTGGAATCTAGTAGATCAACCCAATCCGTGCGTGAATCTAGGGAGAGCAGTGCTGGACCTCCAAGATCTACCGTTTGGTAAGTTGTTGTTTTTGTTTCTTTTGACTGTGAGAACTTACGACCAAGTTTCGCCCATTCACTGACAACACGTCCTACAGAAGCATTCGTTCGTTTTGCTTCCTTCTCAGCAGCTGCGTACAAGCCATCGTCTAAGAGGAGACTAGTTTTTCTCATATTCATATTGTATTCTTGTATTCAGTATACGTCCAATATATATTCACAAATATTACAAACCAAGCGTAACTATTTGTTATTAAAGACTTTTATCTTGTGCTATTTACTAATATAAGACCAAGCCAAACGCTAAGAATGCCGATAAGGAAATTTGAGGCAATATTTATAAAAGCTAAAATAATGCTTCCATTTCGAATTAGTAACAAGGTTTCAAGCCCAAACGCCGAGAAGGTAGTGAATCCACCAAGTACACCAGTGAGTAAGAGCAGTCTTAATTCAGCATTGTAACTAGTAAATCTCTCGATCATTGTGGCGATAATACCAATGAGGAGGCATCCTACTCCGTTTACTATTAGTGTGGCCCAGGGGAATTGTGAATTCGGCGAAGTGTGCAATAGAAGGGCTCCGACTTTGTACCGAAGTACAGAACCCGCAAATCCTCCTAAGCCAACTAATGTAATTTCCCTCATTCTTGCTCTATTTGCTTTGCCAAATTATCTTTACTTCTCTTCTGCGCTCTTCTCTCAGCATTATTAATTTTAAAAGCAGCAAACTCTTCCTCTGTAGCCTCGACATTCTTTTCGAATTTTGCAACGGCTGTTTTTACCTCTCTAAAAGCGGTATCTCCTCTCTTTCCAGTTACATTCTCGGTGGAAAGAGTGTCCCGTTTTGAATCTAGTTGTGATTTTCCTAGGCTATACTTTTTGATTCCTTTGGCAATCTCTTTAGCTATAGAGCCGGAGCGTCGCATGCCCCGCAATGTTCTCCTTGCTGCTTCAAAAATGGCGTTACTTGGGTCTTTCTTTGACATTATTTTGGTCAATTCCTCAAATTTGTTCCAAAATTCCCGAGCTATCTTAGGATCTTGCTTATTAACTGACTCGATCACTGTGGCAGCGAACACCTCTTGCTCATTTACTCGTGAAGTATCAGAGAGTGGTTTCACTGCATTTTTTGAACCAACATTAGAAACATAAGAAAGAATAACTTTCATTCTCTCCGCAGTAACTAAATCTGTAGCGATTCCATTATTTTGATTAATAGTATTCATAAATTACTCCTATATAAGTTTCCTTGCATAGGAGTAATCGCTAAGGGCACTAAAAAGTTGCTTGGTTGCTTATTCTAAATGCCATTCTTTCTGCATTACTAAGAAAACATATGAACCAGACCAACCAATTAGAAGAAGGCCATTCAACGCCTCTAATCCAACTAGTAGCCTACTCGCTCCTTGAGGGATGATGTCGCCAAATCCCAAAGAGGTGTACGTTTCCACAGAAAAATAAAGATACGTAAAAAATGAGTCGGTAAAATTCCCAGTAAGCGTACCAAGAAAAAATTCATCTCTGACTAAATAATAAGCTGCTGCATAAGCCGCCATTTCTAAAAGATGAAGGAATGGTAGGACTAACATTAAGGAAAGAACTTTCATCCGCCCAGAAAGAGAATTTCTAGAAAAAAGCTTTGATAGATAACTCAATACTTCGTAATGAAGAATCGTGGTGGAGATAACTAGAGATAGGCAAAGAAGCAATATTCGAATCATATGTCACTTTAAATTCTCGCAGTATCGTAATCTAGAGCGACTATGAAGGAAAAGGGTTACTAGGGACCAATGACAACTATCGACCCCTAGTTGTTAACCTACTTATAATGCAACCTTTGGAAAATCGATCTCTGTATCAGCTACATGATTGAAGTAATTAGTCATGATGTTTAATGAAACTTCCGCTATTATCTCCAAAATCTCTTTATCCGTAACACCAGCGGTGCGAGTTACCGATAATTCCTGATCAGAAATGTTCCCGTTGTTCAATGCTAGATTCTTTGCAAAACCAAGAATTGCATTAATCTTTGGATCGGTAGATTTAGCTTGGCGAGCATTTTTAATTGCTTCCTCACCTACTCCGGCTTTCCCTGCAAGAACAGTATGTGCGGAAACGCAATACTGACACTTATTAAGTTGGCCAACTGTTAATGCTATCTGTTCTCTAACCGCAGATCCTAACGAAGATGTGTGTCCTAACGTGCCCGATAAAGTTAGGTAAGCTTCTAAGGCAGCAGGTGCATTAGCTAGAGTCTTCATCATATTAGGAACTACTCCGAGCTTCTTCTCTACCATTCCTAATAGCTCTTTGGTCTTGCCTGTTGCAGTTTGGGGATCTATTGGTTGTATTCGTGACATATTTCTCTCCATTTAATTAAACTTGATTTGACTCAGCAAAAACAGCAGAAGAAGGTTTTAATAATTCTATCAATTGCTTCATGCCTTTTATAAACTTTGTAGCATCACCCTCTACTCTTGCGCATAACATCATGCCTTGAAGGGAACCAAAGTATGTAGTGGCTAAGACTTCAGGAGCGCCACTAAAAGAAAACTCCCCTGAGCGTTTTCCGGCAGCTAGTCTTTCTGCAATCCAGTTTTGAGTTGCTGATAAAAATAATTTTACCTCTGATCTAACAATAGGCGGTAAAGTTTCAAAATCAGTGGCTAACATCCCGCATAAACACATCCGATGTTCATTAAGCAGAATGTTTTTTAAAATATCAGAAAGGCCACGCAACCTTTGCTCTTCGGTAGAAAGTTTTGAAAGCTTA
>CAZYRE010000011.1:0-7688 GCA_964650155.1 uncultured Bdellovibrionales bacterium | reverse complement strand
ACTTCAAATGATTATATGATTTTTATCTTATATTTTTATTTGAATTTTGCGGATTTAATATCAGATTCCTGGTCCCCAAGACCGCAATCTTTAACAACCTTCAGATACTTGCTCTTATTCTTTTTAGCCTTATTTTTCGTCAATTTAAATCCAGTGGCTTTTGTAACAGAAACATTATCAAGCAAAAGATTTGTTACCGTTGACGGGGTCTTGCCTCCGTATAGATCCATCGTGCAGCTTACTCCTGCTATTTTTGCATTATTCACTTTCACTAGTAACTTTTTAGTAGCGAGTGTGAATTTAGCAGATTTGATAATTGGATCAGCAGAAGTTCCATCTCCATCAACATCTACCAAGACCGGAGTTCCGGAGGGCGAAGGATCTACGATTGGATCATCACAACCACCAAGTTGTTTTGTTATACTTATAGTTTCTGAAGCTGTCTGACCATCACTTGCCAACGCTGTAACAACTACAGTATGTGCACCACTTGAAAGTGAAGAAACATCTACTAGTTGATTGAATCCTGAATTACTAGAATCTAAACTTGGATATGCCACAACTGCCGCAGGGCTATATAACGTTGGATGAAACGCGGTCAAGGCATCTCCATCTACTGTTACATGAACTGTAACCATCTCGTTTCTATTGGCATCTATTGCGTATCCTTTTAATTGAAGGTCTTCACAAACTGCTTGGGAAGCAGCGGGAGATTCTAATTCTAAAATAGGCACTGCATTGATGGACGAAGTTAAGGATCCCACCTCAACTGGTCCAGTAGATACGCCGTATGAGGTATTATAAGTATCAGAGGCAACCCCATATACGTAATAAGTACCAGAAGTAACACCTGTGGCATCCCAAACTAAGTATGAATCATTTGCATCGGTACTTCCGATAAGAGTACCTCCTGACGGATCCTCTGAAGATGAATAATAGAACGATACTGTTGGAGTATCCGTGGAATCACCATCACTTAAATTAAATGAAATTGGATAGGAGTGATCTCTTGTTACATCGATTCTCGTTGCTTTTACATAATCAATATAACTTGTGACTGATATCTCATTGCCAACAGGGACACCATTTTCACAGGTATCCTTCTCAAATTCATGCTGGTCTACTCTGAATCCAGTTATTGTTTCTGGCCATGGATCATCACTTTCGAGAGGTATCGTTGTAGCATCGATGCACAACTCTGGAGACCATTTAGAACTCGTCCAATTATCATAGATCCATGATATACCGATTGTTTGATGAAACACTCCATTAGGATCAACTACGGTATACCGACCTAAGGTTCCTAAGCAGTAATCCTGTACATGATCCAGCATCATCTTCATACAAATGTTCTTATATGTAGAGGAAGAGAAAGGTTCATTTCCAGATAAGGTTGGAAACGTGAAGTACACGTTTGGATCTCCATCCCCTATTTCATTAGTGCCCTTAAAGAAATCACCGCGTAAGCCATCAACCGTTCTAGAGTCTGGCAAATAGGAGGTATAGGTTTCACCCGAATTGTCAGGATCAGTGTCATCCCGATGATTTGCGTAAATCTTTAAATCATCAGGCTTCATATTCCAGGCTTTAAAGGCTTCACCACCACGAGAATCTGGCTCAAGGATATTTAGAATTGGTGGATTATTCACCTCAAACTGCCCACTTGAAGCTACTATTTGAGAAGCTATCGAGCTGTCTTCCGCGTTTCTAAAACCGTCTTTAGTAATATAGAACCAATCAAGGTTGAAAGTAACTCCACTTGCAGTAGCAGGTCTTAAACTGACAGAGGTAATAGTTCCAGTCCAAAGTGATTTACCCTGCAAGTCAACTTGATAAACTCCTCCTCCTACATGGTAAAGAGATGGATATACAGCCAACCCATTAGCATTTGTAGAAACAACAAGTGGATTGTTACCACCATCGTTCGACCTAGAGATTTTAAATGAAAGATATCGATACTTGGCCGAATTAATTCCATTCTCAGGCATTCTAAAATAGATCTGCTGATCGTCACTTGAGGTAGTACCGCTGTAAACTCCCGAGGCGAAAGTTCCACCACTAATTCCTGATGTAGCCGAAATGTCTGTAGAAGAACCAAAATCCCATGGGTCATCAGTTTCAAGTGTGGCGGCATCGGAATTAAGAAAACCGGTAACGTAGTAAGAACCGGGCTCAAGACCAACCATAGATGGAGAGACAGAGCCAGCTCCTGCTGCAGTGGCTGCAGTGGCAAGCTTTTGATAGTACCCATTACTAATATCAGTGTCCTGATCTAAGTAAAGGTTATACAAGGATGCAGATGCAGTCGCTGTGGCTGTAAACGTGGCTGTCGGAGATGAGCAAGAATCCGGATCTTCCAGCCGGACATAGTCTATTTTGCCTATTCGACCATCCCCTTGAGCTGGCTTAATAGCTAATCCGGTTATATTTCCAGTGGTCCAAGCAGCATCATCTAAGGATGCTCCGAGATCTATATTAGATGAATCAGATAAATCGACGGTGTAGTTTTTCCAGCCAGTAACAACATCCATGTAATTTGTAATTGTATAGTTTTGTGTTGCATCACAACTACGATTGAATAGTGCCACCCAACCTGTGGTCTCGGGAGTTGAAGGATCAATGTACATTCTAACAGTTAAATTTGTGTACTTTGCTGCTACCGCCGCATCAACTAATGGTAACTGTTCTCCCCACCTTGAGCCCCCGCGAGCGGAATGAAAAAAGCAGATATCTGGGGAAAAAAGATAAAAGATGCCCTGCAGTACGCCTTCAGTTGTGAAATTAAAATACCCACTTGAGATGCTTTTACTAGAAAATCCTTTTACATCTATATCTGTTAGATAATTGTTAATGTCTCCTGTATCACTCATGTCTACAGGATTACCTAAACGCTGAGTGAAGTAGTCATCGCAAGCTTTGACGCGAGTATCTGAGTTTGGTGCGGTAACAGAAAGTTGTGCAAAGGCTAGATCGTTTGCCAAGATTAGGCACAAAACCACCGCTAGCAGCTTAGAAGCTATTCTCATAAAACTACAATCAAAAATAAGATACTATAGTACTCAGCTATATTTATCGGCGTAGCAGCTAATAAACTTTCCGTTTAGCTGTACGAAATTTACGCAAATACTCGTAAATTATGCGGCGTTCTATTTTTTAAAGGATTTGAATTTCTTGCCAAACAAGGCGGCAATTTTAGCGTTTTTGAAAGTGGTTTTTTTAGTAATAGAATTACCGCCATCTATAGGTTTAACTTCAAATGATTTTATGGAGGACTTAACAGGTTTTCCGTCTGGTCCGGGCACCTTCAAAATTGCCTGAGCATGATAGATTCCATCAGGCACTGCACTCTTAGGTAGTTTTATCTTCACTGTCTGCTTTGTAATTGTATTACCTTTAAGATTCTCAACAGTACGTTTTAGGGCCTTACTCTTGTTAAGCTTAACTGGAACATAAAATGTAGGTGAAGTTCCAGGGATCTTCACTACCGTTCCAGGATTAACTCCTTTATCAGTAATTGCTATAACGAAATCCCCATCAAATTCTTTTCCTGTTACGGTGAATTTTATTACCTCTCCTGGATTAAATCGAAGATCGCTGACGCTTAACTCCAATCCATTTCCAGAAGAATCTGGAGATGGGGACACACTTGGAGATGGGGATGGGCTAGGGCTAGGGGGTGGAATATTCCCACTAGGATCGTAGGGTAATCCAGCTCTGTACATACAAACGTCAATCAATTCATCAATTGATTTTTCATATTTCTGACGATTTCCAGCGTCATCAAATATATCTACGCCTATAGAATCTGTGTTATTTAATCCTGGCAATGCTACTGTGAATGAACCATTTGCAAAAGTTCCACTTCGAGGAAATCCTGTTAAAGACGTTTTTGTTCCATTTACAATTTTATATACATCTTGGGTTTTTACATGTCCTGTATCATCCCAAAATCCCACTGTTAAACTATTCGGGGTGCAGTTCACTCCATCAGTTAATGCGCCATGAACAGTTGGATGATACCAATCAGTTCTATAATCATGATTATTCCCAGGTAAATTTCGAGGGGAATCATGATCTATAAAGAGACCAAATTCATATACCCATTTGGCCGCTTGTGGATTAGTACCATTACATAAGTCAGGATGATTAGAATGTTTAAATCCCCACTGTTGCGAGGCATAATTAGGAGTAAAAGCAGCTAAATTATTATTTCGACCGTCAGTTCGTTCATTCCTTGCAGCCATGAATGCTAAACTACCAAGCGCACCTAATCGTGTGCCCATGTAGTTACGACTCATCAATTTATTATAAGCATCTGTCTCATTTGTATAATCGAGAGCAAGCTGCGCTTGGGCTTTTTGTGGATTAGTTGCAGTTACCGAATTGTGACAACTTCCACAATACTGATCAAACTTAAGATACAGATCCTGCCAAATAGGGATGTCCCGTGTTGGAGAAGAGGAAGTTTTCATCACCGGGTTACAGAATGCATCATACTCGATATACGGCGTCTGATTCACCATATCCGCAGGAGCATGAATATCTGCAAATGTACCATCGAACGGAACTGGCTGTGGAGTAATATCGACATCATGACCATGGCAACCTCCACAATTAGTTCTGGACTCCCCAGGATACAGACTATGCCAGCTTCTAAGGTCAGTTAATCTCAAACCATACTTTTTATGAAGTAGATGGAATTGGAACGGTGCATTTGCTGGGATTTTGGCTTTAAAGGATCCATCATGCGAACGTCGATCGTAGATACCTAGGAGTTTGGAAGCTTCGTGATCACCACCATCAACATCATAACCAAGATTTGCATCCCATGTTACTTTATTAGAGGTTAGGCTTATTTCTATGCCAAATACATCGGCGGTTTTAAGTGGCGTGCAAAAATTATTGGCATTACCTTGAGGATCTGGCGGTACCCAAGTAAGTGAATCAATATTCATCAGCAAATGTTCTTGGTAATTACCAGCATTTAAATTCTTGCCTACTCCGTTATAATTCGGCGTATATGCGGCACCTGCTCTGCAATCCAGAGTAGTGCCGTCACTATTTCCTAGATCGCTAGTACCGACTACAGCATGTGGTTCAAATGCTTGAACGGTATTGTTTACATCAATATTCGGATCAGAAAATCTTTGCTGAGCTTCTCCCGTACGTGCTTGCCAATTCAGTGCTGGGACTGGGAATGCTAAGGTATATTCTCCTCCTGATTCATCTACTACGATTCTTAACCCTGTTTCACTTTGAATATTTATTGGAGCTAATGGATCAAAGTGATCTAAGTTTGGTCTATATCCAATAAAGGAGTCGTACTGAGATGGAGGGATCGTGCTGTTACTTTTCGACTTGTCATTTGCATTTGTATAAGTCCACGCCATTAGTAGCTCATCTGGTCGTGCACACATTGGGGTTGTGCCCTTCCCATAGAAATTTCCGTTAGGATCTTGCTGAGCCCACTCATCTCTATTTGAATCATCAACATGTAGGGTAATATTCGCCACTCCGAGTTGCTTTGGTGTATCTCCCCATGAGGTTGAAACCATTTCATTAAGACCTGCGACATTAAGCGGAAGCCTATGAAAGGAGCCAAAACCTTGATTATTGGCATTATAATAGCCAACGGAAATAAAATATTCCCCCGGAGCAGTACCCTTATTCTTTATGCAATATGTTCCTAAGTGGAAGGAGCTTGCAGCTCTACCGTAACCAAGAAGTGGAGACCAGATACCACTAGAAGTTAAAGCTTGCTGATGCCATTGTCTTACTTCATGGATATTTGCTTGGTAAGAGAATGCGATGCCATCCTTCATCGGAATCGGACTAAGCGCTGAAGTAGTAGTATAGTATTGAAATTGCTTTTCATTTGAAATTCTTCCAACATTGATGTCGAGGTCAGCGATGTACAAATTAAAATTAAAATAATTAAGTTGTCCCTGACTTGAATTAGAATTTTTTAAGTGTCTTCTATTGCTAACAAATACTAGTTTAATCTGTCCGTCAGTGCCCCGCATTTCTACTGGGTGCATATTAATCGTTGCTACATCATAACCCGCAGCGGCCTCTGTCGGATTTGCTGCATCCTTAATTCTTTCTGATTGGACTTGGCTTCCATTAGCATTAAATGTTTTCTTAGTAAGTCTAACGACTGGAAGATTTGCTGGATTAAAAGTATCTGGATTAGTTAGTGCTTGGCTAATATCAATATAATATAGGTCCGCACCTTTTTTGGGATAGTAAAGGCCAGAGCCCATGTAAACTGAGCTACCTGCTGGACTCCCTTTTCCATCACCAGGATCGGGGAAATATCCAAAATAAAGTCTCTTACCATCTTCAGAAATAGCCGGCTCAGTCAAAGCACCACGCTCCAACTGACCTGCTGGAGTATCAATAAGCCCGGGAATTTGTGAATGGGAAGGAAGAGGAAATAACTTAACAACCCGAGTGCTGCTAGGAGTTACGTAATAAAGATGATGTCCGGCAGTTGGGGTAACTTCAACAATATCTGTTCCAAGGTAATATTTTGGACCTGCAATGCCCACAGTAGGTGCTCCGCTAGCAAGTGGAGTTCGGTCCCCTGCAACAAAAGCGACACCGTAAGGAAGGGTAACATATTTATTATTTCCAGGATTATTCAGTGCGGTTTGGAAAGTCTGGGCTAACACTTCAACAGAGAGCAGAAACAATACTGCCGTAAGAGAAAATAATCCGCAAAGAAGATTTCTAGATTTAAAACCTACCACCACGTACCCTACTTACAAAGCTATAGACGTCTAACCCAACGTCAATCAAACGAGGCAACCCTAATACAGAATAAGCAACTTATATGCCAGCCTAAAATAGAGGAGGGTTATTGAGCGTAACCACTTACGGGTACTTGAATTAGGAAAGGATATCCTCTATTTACCGCAACTTCTTGTATTATTATTTGTCAATCGCGCCCATTATCCCAAGTCCATATACTCAGGAATATTCTTATACTCACTTGGTCGAAGCACTATCATCCATGCTAACGCTTCTTCATATCGGGCTGGATCTCCGGTACGATGGACTACCCCCATCACTCCATGAATAGTCATTGCTAATTTGTCAAAATAATCGATTACACCAACGCTTTGAGCGTTTACTTCATCTCTTATCTCTTCAGGTAAATCTTCAATAACAGTTGGTAACATTTGGAGAGTTTTATCGATTACAGGACTTGCTCCATGTATATCTTTGTAAGTAAACAAGTCAGTTTCAGTCCATTTCGAGGGGTCACAAATTCCAGGAACTTCTCGGTTTGCTATCATTAAAACTATCTCTTCTTTTAATCCTGTAGCAATTCCCTGGGGAGATAAGGCATGAATTAAATTTTTATTAATACGAGCAAGCCAATCAATGTCATTCTTTTCAATCGCGTAATCTCTCTCTGCTAGGCACTGACTTACATATTCAATTGGATCCCTACTTTCATCTGATTTTAAAAATGGTTTTACGCGTTCTGTAATTAAGTCATGGTCAATAACTTCAGCAATCGGAAAGGCTACGTCTTTATGATTTGGGGCAACAATTAACCTTATAGAGGTCGGCTGTGTATCCCAGTACTTATCCCCACTTGGTATTTGTGGAGTCAACATAATTCTATGAGCAGCTTTGTACCCAAATTCTTTTGCAAATGGGGCCTTACTCTCTTCATC
>CAZYRE010000010.1:13657-30030 GCA_964650155.1 uncultured Bdellovibrionales bacterium | reverse complement strand
ACCTCTCCAACGGGATCTCGCTTTGCGCCGGTTACATCCCCAGGTACTCGTGCTACCCCTGCAAACTCAGTTTCTACGGGTCCGGGACAGACCGTTATTACGTTAATACCGAATTTATTTAACTCTCCACGAATTGCTAATGAGAATGAGTAATCAAAAGCCTTGGTGGCAGCGTAGGTAGCCATGTATGGCAGAGGCTGGAGTCCAGCTAGGGAGGAGAGATTGATAATGGTTCCTGATCCTCGAACTTTCATCTGAGGAATAAAGGTTTGAGAAAGTAACACCGGAGCGATGCAATTCAGGGTTATCATCTGCTCCTCTCTCTCTGAATCTAAAAGCTCTATTCTGCCGAATGAGCCAAATCCAGCATTGTTAACTAAAATATCCACTTGAGCGTTTACAGTTTTGCTTATCAAGGTATGAATGCCTGCTGTAGAAGAGAGATCGGCAGCGTAGTAGGTAGCGGAGTTTTTCCTAACAGCATTTAAGTTGTCGCACGCTGCCTTAAGGAGGTGTTCGCGCCTAGCTACTAAAATTATATTTGCTCCAAGTCTGTGAAGCTCGTTACCTAACTTGAGTCCGATGCCAGAAGACCCTCCAGTTATTAGTGCAGTTTTATTAGAGAAATCCATTTAACTCCTTATTTTAACTAAGTTAAACAAAAACCTTGATTCATGGCCAGGGAGGCATTACAATCCCGGCCTGTTTACATCAATGGATGACTTATGAGGAAAACCTTTTTAGTTGTATCGCTGGCCGCAGCTGCGCTTTTCCTTCAGGGCTGTTTATTCGCGCCCGGTATAAATTCAATTCAGAAAGCTGGGCTAACTGAATCAGGTCGCCGTGGATCCTTGGATGATACCGTTAAGAGCTTCCAAACTGCGCTTTTCTGGGAAAATTATCCTTTAGCACAGGATTATGTTGCTCCTGACAAAGTTGAGGATGTTCGAGCTAAGCTTAAAGAGAAGAGAGAGGACGGTAGAATTGTTGAGTCAAAAGTAGAGGCTGTGAACTACTACGATGATTCATACCGCGCAGAAGTTGATTTGATGGTTAAGGTCAAAGACTCCGACACAATGCTTGTAACGCCTCAATCAGAGCGACAGGTTTGGGTATTCTCTGTGTATGATGGTTGGAAGCTTGATAAAATAGACGATCAAGAGAGTTAAGAAAGAGAGTGAAGTGTATTTTGGTCTGGGTAATAAAATTCAGCCTCGACTAGCCATTTCACTTTTGGCAGCTTGCTTCCTTGTTGGATGCACATTTAACGGGAGTTCACCTCCTGTGCCTTCGAAACTCCCTCAGCCTAAAGTATCCCCAGTTCTTCCAGGCTATGAGGAGTCAGTGCCCCCACTTAAAGTAGATGTAGTGGCTGAGGAGTATGACGGCACTACCCTTTTAGTTAATGTGCGTCTCTCTGTACGAAAAGCTATTCCTGCAAAATCAGTGAAGGTGATGTTGTCAGGCAAAAACAATGGGGAGGTTATTAAGCAGGTATCCGCAACTCCTAGGCCGAGTGGAGGGGATGAGTTTTTAAGACCTGGCACCCCATTACTTTTGCCGCTCGAATTAGCTGTTAGCGATGTTACAGATTACGTAGTTGATGTCGAGTGGGGGCCAGTTAGCGTTGGATCCGAATCTGCTCCATCCTTAATAGTTGGACAATTTGCTAATGTTAATAGTAATTGCCGCGAGGAACTCTGCCAAGCCAAGTACGTTGTCAGCGCCAAGCTAGAAAACTCATCTGATCGGATTTTAAGTGAGGTAACTGTTGGCACTAGTTTCGGGCTTCGTGGAGATGAAGGGGATGGCAAAGCAGCACCAGAATCTGAGGATAACTTACAACTGCCGAACCTTAATATCCCCCCTGGGGGAAGTCAGGATATAGAAATCGCCCTGGATCAAGAAGTTCCAAGAAAGATACTCCATAAGCTTGAACCTAAGTTAAGGCTAATCGCTTTTAACTACAGATAGGGTATTTCTGTAGCAACCTTTACTTAATAATTCATACCGGTAAACTTGAGCTTATGGTGGCAGCCGACAGTACTCAGAATAGTGATCCAAAAATACCCAAAAAGCGGGTCTATATCAGAACATTTGGTTGCCAGATGAATGAGTACGATTCATTAAAGTTGGCACGAATCCTAGAGCCTTCGCATGTTCAGGTTGATAATCCCTTAAACGCCGATCTCGTGCTTTTAAATACCTGTAGTGTACGAGATAAGCCTGAACAGAAACTTTACAGTATCCTTGGTCAGGTTAGAGAGATTAAGGAGATTAATCCCGACTTGATGATTGGCGTAGGCGGCTGTGTTGCTCAACAAGAGGGAGAGAGCATCATAAAGAAGGGCAGGGATGTAGATTTTGTTTTTGGTACCCATAATTTATCACTAGTTCCTTCCTTGATTGAGCGGAGACAGGAAACTAATCAGCCACAGGTTGCCGTAAATTATAGAGATGAATGGGAGGATCTGCCTCTTGGATTTACTGACGAACCAAGAACTGTGGCCTTTGTCTCGATTAGTCGTGGCTGTAACAAAAACTGTACTTACTGCATTGTCCCACGCACACGTGGATCGGAAGTCAGTAGGGCAAAGGAAGAGATCCTTAGAGAGATAAAACTATTAGCACACCGCGGCGCAAAGGAAGTTGTCTTACTGGGACAAACAGTTAACTCATACGGACTCGATTTTACCCCACGCAGCTCTTTTGTAGATCTACTAAAGGAAGTTGCTAGTCTTGAGCAGATCGAGAGGATCCGTTTCACTAGTCCTCATCCTCAAGAGATAAGGGATGATTTTATAGATCTAGTATGTGGTGAGCCGAAGATCTGCAGACATGTTCATATGCCTCTTCAGTCAGGAAGCGACAAAATTCTTAAAGCAATGAATCGGAATTATCGACAGAGTAGGTATCTAAAAATCATTGAATCACTCAAAGCTAGAGTGCCGGATATGGCTGTAACAACAGATATCATTGTCGGATTCCCTGGGGAGACAGAAGAGGACTTTGAGGCAACACTTGAGGTAATGAGAAAGGTGCGTTTTGATGCAAGTTATTCCTTTGCCTTTTCTCCTAGACCAGGAACTGAGGCTGCCACTTTAGTTGATGACGTTTCACAGGAAGAAAAGCTCCGAAGGCTCTACAAACTTCAAGAATTGCAGTCCCAATTGACGACAGAGAGGTTGGCCGAGTGGGTAGGGAAGGAGGTTGAGATATTGATAGATGGAGTTTCAGCTGCCGATAATTCCTGTTTTCGAGGACGGTCTAGTCAGAATATAGTTGTAAATTTAAGTCGGCCTTTACCAAGTGCAAAAATAGGGGATATTGTGAGGGTGGGTATTACCGCATCAGCTAGAAATACCCTTAGGGCAGAGCCTATAATTGGTTAACCTGATAAAATTATGTGATGGCAGTGAATGCATAGCTTAGGTTATAATATCTAGGTTGAGTTCTTATATGAGTGATAGCGATACAATTGAGATGTATGTTGGTGGGTTGGTACTAGATCCTTCTACACAGGCGCCAATAGTTGTCTTGAAAGATGAAAAGAATGAGTACTGTCTCCCTATCTGGATCGGGATGGCAGAGGCAACTTCAATCGCTACGATCATCAAGAGCATAAAATTAGCCAGACCGATGACTCATGACTTGATGTATGAAGCGTTGACTCAGGTTGGCATGACAATTCAGCGAGTACTTATACATGATCTTAAAGAGGCTACTTATTTCGCTGAATTAATTATCAGCCATGGAGATAAGGTGGTTATTTTGGACTCTAGGCCTAGCGATGCTATCGCTATGGCCCTTAGAGCCTCTGCCCCTATATTGGTATCTCGGGATGTGCTAGAGAAAGCCAAAGTTGCTGTGGTGCCGGAACTACCCCCAGGTGTTGAACCCGTAAAGTTGGGAGAGCAGAAGGATCCACAACAAGAGTCTGCTGAAACCGTTGAGGATATGGTCATAGGCCAAGCCTCAGAGCAGAAAGACTTTAATACTATTGATAAAAAACAATGGGCTGAGATTTTAGCGAGTCTCGACCCTGATGACTTTAAATATAAGATGTAATGGAACAGAACGCTTCACACGACATATTCACAGATCCTGCGTTAGTAAGAGCTAAGCAGGAGGATCCTTTCTTTAAGTTTATCTCGCAACATTGGCGGGAATTAGTAGTTGGGGCAGTTGTGATTTTTGGTGGCTACTATGTAGTGACTCAACTAAGGAAGACTCAATACGAGAGCAAGGTAAGCGCATCGGACCTATTTCAGAAAGCCCAGGAGAGTTTCACCGAGATCGTAGCGTTAGAGCAGAGATTAAGCGGATTGTCTGCTAAACCAGCGGATCCAAAAGCTGCAGAAGCGCAAGCTAAAGAACGGGCTGACATCGAAATCAAACTAAAAGAAGCCAACGACAAGCTCACACAAAGAGTTGCAGCGCTCAATGATGTTAAGGCCCCGTATAGTAATATTGGTCCTCTCTATAAAGCGCTAAGTGCTGCTCGAACAGGGGATGTGGTTGGAATGGAGTCTTTCACTTCACAGGTGAAACAAGGTGGCGGCCCAGTTATATTTAATGAACTGGCAGAGTTGGCAGCTGCTCGTACCTTATTGGATGATTCATCCAAGAGGTCTGATGGATTTAAGAGATTACTAAATTTAGTGTCATCCTCAACTTATGTCGGGGCATCTGCCGCAGCTACACTTGGGAAAGTTGCAGCTACTCCAGAAGAGCGAACAGAAGTTCTTAAGGCAATGGAAGCCTTTATTGCTAAATCACCTGAGCAGACCGATCTCCTAAAGGAAGATATGGCCCGCTTACAAGGAGAGAATCTAGATTGATGAAACTGGCTTGTCGTAGAGCAACCGTCTTCATTTTGGCAGTAACGGTACCTTTGATTTTTGCCAGCTGCCGCCCGTCTGAGCAAAAGAGACCAATCGGATACGGTAACCTAGGCAGCATTGCTAGCTACAAAAACCAGGAAGTTATAGATGTTTCCGATCATGCATTGTTAGTACGTCAGGATGAGCGGGGTCTTTATGGAATGAGTACGCTCTGTTCCCGAGAATTGCGTCGTCTCAAAGCTAGGAAGGAGGCTGAAGGGCCGGTTTTGTTCTGCGATGTTTGTGGCAGTGAGTTTGCTGCTGATGGAAAAGTTTTAAAGGGCCCTGCGGTTGCGCCACTACCTTATTTTGAGTTGATTATCGCAGAGGGAAAACCGAACGGCCCAAAAGATACCCTTTATGCTCAGATAGGCGTTGAGGTGGATAAAAGTTGGCGGCTTCCAATGCCGATGTCTTTACGGGACAAGTAGTTGGCGTTTTCATAACGCTGTCTCTGATATAAATATTCCTGTTACATCAGCCGATAGTTAGTCGATGGACTCAATTCTACTTTTCGGACAATCAGAGGATAAGATCGAGAAGGCACTCCGTAAGATGGGGTATGAGGTATTTGTTGGCACCAACGGTGCTACGTTACCAGCTTTTATCGAATCAAAGATGGTAGATCTTCTAGTCCTCTCTGGTCGGGGAAATGACGATACGCTGAAAACAATCACAACCCTCCGTGAGACAGCCGCAACAAAAAGGTTACCGATTCTATTTCTCACAGACAACAATTCTTATGTTACCCAAATACATGACTTAAGATTTGATCGAATTGATTGTTTAGATCCCTCTGCCACGTTGGGATCTGTTATCAGTAAGGCAGCCACCCTTCTTAGACTTAGAAAAATGGTCGGTGCAGAGAAGGATGGAAAGCAGAACATTTATGATGTGAATGCACATCTTCGTGATCTCACCGAGAAGCATAAGCGGGAAATTGATGAAGCTCGTCGTATTCAGGAGAGCTTATTGCCGAAGACGCTTCCAAGTGGAGAAGGGTTTGAAATAGAGGTTGTTTACATCCCACTAGAAGAATTGGGTGGAGATATTTACGATGTTAGAAATGTTAAAGAAGGAAAGGTTTCTTTTCTAATTGCTGACGTTACTGGTCACGGATTACCAGCTGCTTTTATCGGATCTATGACTAAAATGGCCGTTGTAGCCGTTGGTAAGGATATGCCTGATGAAATGTTAACAGGCATGAATGTTCTTATGACCCCTCAAATGCCACAGGGTAGATTCGTGACCATGGCTGCTGCGTTGTACGATCCTTCGAATGGAAAAATTTCTTTTACTAGAGCAGGGCATCCACCTGCATTTGTGCTCAAAAGGAGCGAAGGCAAAGTGAAAGAGCTTATGGCAGGAGGTTTGGCGGTAGGCTTCCTGGAGGACTCCATTTATAGCTCAGAAGAGGAAACTCTACAGTCCGGAGATATCTTTGTTTTGATAACGGATGGTATCTCAGAAGCACAAAATCGCGCTTTAGAGCAATATGGTCATCAAAGAATCGCCCAGGCTTTACTGAGCACAAAAGCCGAACATTCGGCAAAAGAAGTGTTAACCCACCTTATCAACTCATTCTTGGAGTTTACACAGGGGCGTATTTTGAAGGACGATGTAACAGTTATCGTTCTAAAAAAAATATAGTACGTTATTAAAGATTGAAAATATTTGGATTTAGATAAATGGCAGAGTTAATTGCTACACTTCATCCACCGCTTGTGTCCTTTCCCTTTGTCTTACTTTTTTTGATTTTGGTTTCCGAATTGAGTCTTTTAAAGTGGCCATCTGATATCCTTTCTAAGGTTATTTGGCTGATTTTAGGAGTAACGGTTGTTATCTCGATTTGTGCATATCTCAGTGGGCACGAGGCTAGTGAACGGGTCTCTCAGACTTTTGTTGTCGCTGATGAGGCCGTAGGGGAGCATTTTTTATGGGCGAAGATTTTCTTGTATGCCGCAGTGGTAACTTTTCTTTTGAAAAGTGTTGCTATGGTAGCCAAGTTTCATAAATCAGTATGGCAAGCCCTATACCTGTTTGTCTTGATGGTGTCATTTGTATTGGTAGTTTACGCAGGATTCTTGGGCGGCAGATTGGTCTTCGATCACGGTGCCGGCGTAAGAGCAAAGGCAGAAAACATACGAAGATGAGAGTTTTTACTTTCTCTTATGATCAGGAATCCACAAAGTTTCAGGCACCCCAGACCTTGAACTTTCAGCTCGGCAAAGTGAGAAGAGATAATCACTTAATCTATTAAGATAAATAATAATCTGGTTATCTACCGGTTCAGATTGGGAGAGTTTGACTACACTGCGTTCAGCTCTGCGACAGATTGTGCGAGCAACGTGAAGATGGCCATTCATCATGGATCCGCCAGGAATTACAAAGGAAGTAAGCGCAGGTAGACCTTCTGTAATTTCATCAATCCAGGTTTCAAGAGTGCTCAAGTGAGTTTCCTTCAGTTGAAAGATTGGATACTGCACTGTACCGGGAATGGTAGCTAAGTTGGAACCAATATCGAATAATTCATTTTGAATTCGTTCTAGTTTTGTAACTAGTTCATCCCAACCCGATTCTTTCGCCCCAGTCCTAACAAGTCCAAGATAAGAATTGAGTTCATCGATGTCACCATATGCAGAAACTCTTTCTGATGCTTTGCTTAATCTAGTGCCATCTGCCAACGAAGTAGTCCCGTCATCGCCAGTCTTTGTATAGATCTTATTAATTCGAACCATAATAGAGTGAGAGTTTACTCTTTAGAGCGAGAGATGGCTACTTCGATTAGGGATTCCATCTCGTTCCTAATAATCCTTCCAGCTTCCTCAACCATCAAATTATATTCTTCGTTGCTGGTGTGAGCTAATTCTTGATTGAGGACATTGACGAGGCGCTTCATATCTACTCGCTCCATGTCGACAGTAAGACGACCATCAGAGGCAAGCTGGATAGGCAGAGCCCCGCGCTCCAGTAACCATACCAGTGCACTATCAGAAATTCGAGTGATAGAGCGGAATTCTTTTAAGCCTATGTTGTTCATGAATCAGTATGGGGATTATTAATAGCACTAAGTCTATCTCCAGCTAACCGCGCTTCTATAAAGAGGTCAAGGAGATTTTCTGGTTCCTTTAATAGCTCAGCTGCATTTTTTGCATCACCCGAACTTACATTGAGGGCAATAATCCGAATAGCTTCTTTGAACGCTACAACTGCATCGTCAATTGTCTTAAGATTTTCAGGGTTATTATTTAAAGCTAGGTATTTAGCCGCAGCTTGATATATTTCACCTGAAGTTAGTGGTTTGCCATCGAGAGATTGGTCGAAGACTAAGCGAACAACCTCCTCAGATATTACATTTTCGCCCAGAAGGTCAGCTCTTTCGCAGAGTTTGGCTACAACATTCTCAAGTTGTCTTAAGTTTCCTGGCCATGAATAGCCAAAAAGTAATCGATAGGCATCGCTTGAAAGACCTTGAGTGAATTTAGACATGGGCCGTTGTCGGCGAATTTTTGCTAAGGCGAAAGCAAGGCCTGCAGCGATATCTAATTTTCGATCACACAATGCGGCAAGATGCAGTTGCACACGCTCAAGTCGATATGCAAAATCGTCTCGTAGAGTATCGGTAGCCACCATCTCAGGAATTGGTCGATTCGTTGCAAATACAAATCTCACGTTAGCTTGAACTGTATCTGCGCTGCCCACTCTTCGGTAAGTTTTATTTTCGATAAATGTAATGAGTTTACCTTGTAGATCTTTATCAATGCTTTGCAGCTCATCTATAAAAAGAGTTCCGTTTTCTGCGCTCTTAACAAGACCCCACTTATCTACTGCGCCAGTATATGCGCCAGCTACTGCGCCGAATAGTTCAGCTTGTACAAGCTCTGATGAGGAGAAATCTCTAGGGGTAATGCTAATAAATGGTCCAGGACGACCCGATAATATATGGAGAGCTTTCGCCAATCTAGTTTTTCCAGCACCGGTAGGACCGGTAATGATCGGATTTTCATTGGTATAGGAAGCGTACCTAGGTAACCAGAGCATCCATAATTCCCGACTCTGAGGATCGGCAAGCGAGTGTACCCAACCATCCGCAGCTAGTGGAGGCATCGCCGGAAGTCCTTGATCTCTTCGCTCCTGCTCAAGGCTCAGTAACGCCAACATCTGATCTACTTGAGCATCTAGGGAAGGTGAATCCGCAAAGCCCCAAGGTGCTTGAGCCAAGAATGTATCTATAAACCCTGAAGGTTCTAGGGAAGATTCACTTTCGAATAGGAGATCGCCAGCGAAATAGAAACGCTCTGGAGTGCTAAGTGATAGTGCTACAAAGACAGAGCTCTTAAAACGATCACGTACGTTTTTTAAAAATTCCCTTAAAATGGCCTGATCTCTAGTTGTATGATTCAGACCAATCTCAATTATTAGACAATTTGGTTTTGAACCTAAAACTTCGCCCCAAGCTTGTGCTGGAAAAGTTGAGGTTGATGAAACCACGGCTGAATGAGAATGCAGCATAGGGGATAATCTGCGCTGAAAATCGAGTGCCCCTACGACACAAACAGATAAGTTTTTATTTGTTGGACGCACTGCTTTCATGCTGTCCTCCTAGTCTCTTGCTGTGGGTTGGTGACAAGATTGTATAGGCTATGTACAGACGTTCCAAGATGTAGTGCGGCTAAGCGGTAATCTCCACAGAAGTGTTCTATGGAAAGTTGCGCCTGCAGCGGGGTAATTTGCACGGACGTAGAATCAAGGATTGTCCCGGATCGTTCGTAGCTGCTTTCTAGTAAAGGTAGCATATCTTTTGAGCCGGCCGCTGAGAGGAGAGTAGCCTCGATAACACAGGATCTTAATTGCTTAATGTCCCCAGGCCACTCCTGTTTAGAAAGAAAAAGAATCCCTTCATTTGGCAATGCCAATGGTTTATCACTACACATCTCGCTAGCTTCAGCATGAAAGTACCGTGCTAGTGCTGGAATATCTTCGGTTCTCTTTGACAGAGGAAGAATTTCTAGGATTGGTAACTCTGTAAACTGCGACCACATCTTGGCAACTTGATTGTCGGTAGTACAGATTGTTAAGTGAGACACTCCAGAAGAATTAGGCTCATTATTTCTGAATTTTTCAAATGTTTTAAATAGGGTTCCATTGTCCGATTGAACATTGCGGATAATGATAGAGATAGAGTTGCCGAAACGGTTTGGATTTTCTTCACTTAGGTGCAGCCCAAATAGTTCATCAGCTGAACGCGGATACAGATTCCAGTCGACGTTGGTTAGTGGACCTGAAGCTCTACGTTCATTATGAATTGCTTCAGCCAATGCAGATTTTCCACATCCGGCAGGTCCTGAAATTATTATTAACTGAGAAGTGCTCTGAGCTATTGATTTTGCCGCATCTAGTAGTTTGATAGATGTAGGAGATACAGCCACGAGGTTCTTGAGCCTATGGGGTTTTTTACTACTGGCGTGCCCCGTTTTACGTGAAGAGGTTCGTACTAACTTTTGAATTTGTTCGCAAACAAGTTGGATAGCTTCTGGATTATCAGTTAAAAGGTAGTCTCTTGCTCCGAATTTCATTGCGTCAACAGCTACCTGAACGCTTGGTTCGTCAGTTAAAAAGATGACCGCAGGTTGCTCTTCCCAGGTTTTTATAGTTGTCAGTAGATCAAGTCCGGTTGTGTAGTCACCAATCACATAATCAAGGATGACAACCTTTGGAGCACGTTGTTTGATGATGCGTTCAAGTTTAGGGTCTGGCTTAAGTCTACAGACTGAAACCTCTAATTGTTTTAGCTTAGATAATAATGTTTCCGTTAGCCGTACTTTTGCCGGCTCTCTTTCATTTAGAATTATGCAGACATCTTCAGCTGCCATGAAACTAGTCTAGATAAAGCCTTAATCGAATAACCCTAACTGCTGCGATAACCTATTGAACAGCTTATGAAACTCACCACATTTCATAAATCATACAACGTTTGTCAGAAGCCGTGCCTCTTCCAATAAGATTGGATGCGCGAAATTAATGATTAATCTCAGCTTTTTTCTGCCGATTTTAATGATGAGGGAAGTGTAACTGAGTGCCGACAGTATGATGGCGTCTGTTAGGCCTAAGAGTAAGTGGAGCAATTGAGTGAAGGACATCCTAATTGTCGAGGATCAGCAAGGCGAGCGAGATCGACTTCAGAAAATTTTTGAGAAGAGTGGATACACAGTTGAGGCCAGCGATTCCGCTTTGGCTGCTGAACGATTGTTAAGTCAATCTAAATTCAGATTAGCAATTTTAGATATTGGTCTTGGTGATAAATCAGGTTCCCATCTTTTCCATGAGATGAAACGGGCAAATACAGTTGCCTATATAATTATTTTTACTGGCAATCCTTCTGTCCATTTGAAACAAAGATTCATTAGCGAAGGAGCGGTTGATTATATAGTCAAAGGTTCAAGCCAAGCACAAGGTGATAAACTTTTAGCACGCGCTCAAGAGATCTTAGGTACTTCCATTAAATCTACTGTCGAAGGGATTCCGCTCGTTGAATTTTTAGATCGGTATGTAGATGCTTCTTGTAAGAAGTTATTTCAGAATATGGATGGGAGTCTTCCGGTATGTAAGTCCTGCGGGCAAGCAGACTATGTAGTAACTTTTTCAGGATCTCATCAATTACCACCTGATATTGTTGGCAAAGTAAAATGTCAGTCTTGTGGTGCGGAGATGGATCCCGAAATAGCATAATGCGCAGGAGAGGGTATGAGCACTGATCGAAATACCGCTCAGCCTCGAGAGGTCATCGGTGATATACGCATTTTATTTTCATTTGTAATAGTTCCTCACTTTTTAATCTTTGTTGGTTTGATTGCTTTGGGGGCGATGAAGCCACAACTCACTTTAACGAATAGCACCTGGATCCCCGATCTAACTTTCGGAGTATTACTTTTTTATTCTTTCATCGTAGGGCTTCTTTTCTCAACATACCTATTCGCGCAGTCAAGTACTCAGATGTTAACCACGCGACTGCTGAGTGCAGAGTTAGCTTTCTTAACTATAGCATTAGTAGCAGGGAGCAGACTCCTGTCGTTGCCAATCTTAGGTGGTGTCTTTGTGCCAATTTCAGTCGCCATCTTAGTCCTAAGCTATTTGCCACTATCTCTCTCTCATCTTTCACGCGTTTTGACCCCATCGATTTTTATCTTGATCATCTTAAGCCTATGGAGCTGGATAGATTTAGGAATTGGACCGTGGTTAGTCGGGCCAGCGCTGTGTGCTTTGAGCACCTCGGTGTTGGTGGGCAACAGAATATTACGACCGCTCTCAGGAGTTTCTAGGCAGTGGGCATCTGGTTCGGAATCTGTAGATGAGTCTAGTAGAGATATATCTTCTGAAGGGTTAACCGAATTTCTTTTCCATTCAATGGTGGCTGAGTTTAGGTGGAGATTTCTACCTCTATGCGTTGTTGTTGGAGCGGCTTCACTTCTTTTCGGACTATCTCACCCCGAAGCTCCGCCGAGTTATTATGCTATTTGGGTTATAGTCTTAGCTGTACAAGCAATTCTATTTTACCAAGCTACATGGCAAAGGACCTTGTTGGATTTGCAGACATTATGGTTTTTGAGTGGTTGTGGTCTTTTTAGCTGGTGGATGCACTCCTTTGCCTTTGGCTACATAGATTTCTCTACGTCTGAAGTTGGGCTTCTACTGATCATTCTTGGATTAGCTACCGTGCCGTGGGCGTGGCAGTTCAATATTGCTCTTACGGCAATTTTTGCTGCGCTGGCCACGATGCATATAGTTGGATCTGAAAGTCCAATTTTAATGTTTGCAATAGACGCATTTTTGATCGTTTATGTTATGTGTCGTAATGCCGGACATTTTGTTCGATTCGTTGGGAATACTCTTTTATCTAAGTATCTTCTTTTAGTTCGAGTGGCTAGAATTCCTAGGGTTATAGCTGAATCGTTCGGAGAAACTCTAAACTTATTACTAGATTCTAACTCTGCTTTGACAATAGTTGGCTCAAATCAGGGATATCTAATTGGCAGTAAGCTTCTTGAGCCAGATCCCGTAGATCAACATTTACTAGCTGGGATAGTCGCTAAAATACGCCAGCAAAGACGTGCTATTGGCATTCTGGACGCAGCGAGTTTTGAAAAACAGTACGGTCCTGCGTTTCACTCGTGGTTTGGAAAACTTCCTCGATCGTTTGTTTATTGCCGAACGCAACCTAAGATAGGAGGTGAACAGGAGTCTCTCCTCGCCTTACTTCCCGTTAGTGCTACGGTACGATTAGTTGAGTGGCGTATTGTGGAGGAGCAAATATCTAGTTTAATTGAGATAACAGAATCTGGTGGCGAAATAGGAAAATCATCCCCTCGCATTTCACAAGTAGTGATTGCTCCAAATCGTTCGATGCATACACGAGAAGATGATTTGAATGACGTTATTCATTTCGTAAATAATGCGGCTCAAGATTTATCGATTGTAAGTGACAATGTAAGAGGAGCAGTCAGAGGGTTAGAAAGACCAACTGATAACTTCGAAGACCAAGCTAAAAACATTCAAGCACTAACTAGACAATTAAAAAATGATGTTGATTATCTTGAAGGTGCTCTAAGAAGTCTGTCGACTAGCGTGTCAGATATTAAGTGGTTAAGAGAGGCTGCTGTAACGAAAAAAACTAATAATCAGGAGCATGTTTTGATCGCAGCAGTTATTGATGAGATTGTAACGTTTGCTTCATATCGGCTGCGAAGGATGGGCGCTGAGGTTGTCCCACCATCTGATTTTGATCAAAGCATACAAGTTTCCGTTGCAAGTCGAGAGTTCTTAGAGGCATCTTTAAGGGCACTGATTCGGGTAGCCACAAGAAGTTTTGGTTGCGATGATCAATTGAGATTAAAGGTAGAGGTATCATCAGAGGTGGTGCAGTTGCAGGTCTTTTTTAATGGGCCACGACGATCCAACTTGCAAGAGATGTTTACTTCTAGCAGAGATGAAGAGACTCTCAGGGCAATTCAAAACTTTATAAATATGAGTAGTGCTCAGCTTTCGCTTGAGCGAACATTAGGACCAGAAAGTAATATGTTGGTACTTATCCTAAAAAGAGTGCAAGGAAGTACCCAAACTAAGGAACTCAGACAGGGTTGGGTTTTGTTAGTGGATGATAAGCCTGAAATAGTAACTTTTTATGGTAGTGTGGCAGAGGCTCTAGGGTTGCCGTTTGGATCTGCCGGCACGTTAACATCCGCCAGAGAGCTAGTTTCGACAAAAGGAGAGCCGGTATTGGTGGTCAGTGATATTCAGCTAGAACAAGAAAATGGTTTGGATTTGGTGCGTGAATTGAGAGACTCATTTGGTCCAACTTTACCTATAATTGTCGTTAGCGGTAATCTGGAAGATAATGCTAGGGAGCAGGTTTTCTCCGCTGGGGCATCTCGTTATCTCACTAAACCAGTAGGTAGACGAAAATTATTTTTTGAGATTAAACAGCTCTTGGAGCAATAAATAATATGACAAAACATCAGATTTTAACTAATCCTGAATTTCCTACGGATGTCGTTGCGTCACCTAGAGCATTATTGACTAAAGTTGTCGAAGAGGCTTTTAGCCAGAATCGTGAGTATTTACTTTCGCAGATTGAAAGGACTTTAGGGCAAGCTCCAAGAGCCAACGAGACTGAAGTAGTATCAGCAAATAATCTGGCTGAGTGGATTGCCGTAGATTCGCTTTCCCGTTTAAGGGCTTTAGTTGGCGGACGTTTTGAAAGTCTTAAAGCAAGATGGCAGGGAGCCGGATTCCCACTAAAGCGTAAAAAGGGGGATAAGATCTCAGATTATCAAATTATAGAGTCTGGATGGTCAGAGCTAGAGGGGTGGATTTCTAAACAGGGATTTTCCGCTCGACGTAGGGTTGATCTAGAGGATAGGCTGTTTGAGATTAAAAAAAATTAGTTACTTATAACCCAGTTTGTTTTTATTTCTCATAATCTTATCAAATATAGTGCTGGAAAAGACTTTGCTTATAAGTTATCGAACCGTTGTCTAACATACTGTTTCTGGCCGATTTTTATCATAAATATTTATGGTTGGTGTACCTTCTAAGTATAGTTCTTATACTTAGAAAATCTTAATCGGATTTTGACCTGTCTAAGGTGTTATAGTCATACAAGATTCTGCCGATACTAGTACTCGGGGGAGAGTGTAACTTGATTATCCTCTTCTTTCGTAGAAGGGAATAAAATTCCCATAGGTCGCTACTACACAATTGTAGTCAATGGATTTGTGGAGCAGCGATGCGAGTGGTGGTGATTTGTTCACCACAAAAAAGCGGAGAAAGGTTTTGTATGTTTGTGCAGGGAGATCGCAAAGGAGACAATGAGCGGGAGTCCGTTGGGGACGATCCTCTGGTTCCAGCCGCGATTACTGATACCGGTTGTGAGCGCGAGCTAAACGAAGATCGCTACGCCGTAATTGAATCTCAATCTGGACTCGCATGGATTGTCTGCGACGGAATGGGCGGCGCGATGGGAGGAGAATTAGCTGCGCAACTAGCAATTGATGCCATACGAAGAGATCTGGAATCTGCTGCGCCTCGTGGCGTTGACGCCGCATTGAAAGGAGCAATACTAGAAGCTAATAGAGTTATAGTTCTACGACGCCAAAATCCAGCTTTTGCAAATATGGGGACTACTGTAGTTGGAATTATTTTCAACGGACCTGAAGTAGCTATTGCTCATGCAGGCGATTCCCGTGCGTATCTCATTCGAGATTCAGCAATTCAGCAACTAACAACTGATCATACTTATGTTCAAGATTTAGTGGATAAGGGGAAAATAAGTGCCGAAGATGCGCTCTCCCATCCACAAGCACATGTCCTTACTCGTTGCATAGGATCTGAGCCTGGTCTCGAAGTCGATGTAGATAAATTATGGGTTTGGGATGTGCAGCCGACAGAGCCAATTGATTACATTCTCTTATGTTCTGATGGACTTTATAGCTTAGTGTCAGATGGTGAAATTGCTAATACCGTGGCTACAAATTCTCCACAGCGAGCCTGTGTCCATCTTGTAGAGTTGGCTCGTTCTCGCGGTGGATATGACAACATCACTGTTGCAATCATTCCACTCGCTGGACAGTTAAAAAATGAGCCACCAACTGGATTTTTAAAGAGCCGAAATGCAGAGCAGAAACAAGTAGGAATAGAGAACAACGGCTCACATCGGGCCCGTTGGGCATTGGTGCTTTTAGCTATGAGTGTAGTTGGAATTCTAGCGGCGATTCTTATTTTGATGGGAGTCGTGGGTTGATAATGGATTTGATTGACTAGGAAGGTTATGGATAACGAAAAAAACCAAGGTAGTGTTAAGGGTTCCGATAGACGTGAAGACGGAGGTGATGGTGCTAACCGTGCACGTAATCGTACTGTCATGTTGACCCCTGAGGTTACAGGACAGGTGCGAGCGCTCCTTAACCAAGATAGACCAGGCGATCAGGGTTCTAG
>CAZYRE010000010.1:0-13557 GCA_964650155.1 uncultured Bdellovibrionales bacterium | reverse complement strand
TTTGATAACAATTCAACCGGGGAAGTATTAGATCTTCGTCATGGAAGGTGGATTGTTAGTTCTGAGCGTACCTCTGATGGAAACTTTTTAATTGTGAAAGACGCTACAGTTTCCCCACTCCACGCAATCGTTAAGATTTCAGAGAATGGAGAAATTCAGGTGTTGGATCAATTATCTGAGCACGGAACTACAATCCGTCGAATAGATGGCACAGAAGAGAAGCTATCCGGTTCTATGGGCGCAGTTGGACACGGCGACCTAGTAAGTTTTGGAAATCGAAGCTTTCATGTTTGTTTGATACCAGCGTAAGGATTGGGAAGTTTAAGATAAGGGAAGGGAGATGACTGATCAGAACCTCATAACTCTACAGCCTGGCACTGTGATTGCTGGGCGATATGAGGTCGTGAAGTGCCTTGGTGCAGGCAGTATGGGATTGGTGTACGCATGTCGTCACCGTGAACTTGCTGGTCACCTAGTGGCAGTCAAAGTGCTTTTTCCGGAAGTTGCAAAAGATAACGTTGCCGCAGCAAGATTCCGTAATGAAATAGTTGCATCATATGGAGTTTCACATCCAAACGTTGTGCGCGCTTACGAGTATTTTAGAGATGGCGATCTCGTTGCTTACACCATGGAGTATGTTGGAGGTGGCGACCTAGCTGATCGACTTGCACAGGGCGAGAAGATGCCGATCTCAGTGGTGGTTAGATATCTCGGTCAAATTGCCTCAGGCGTTCAAGCCATCCATGACGCAGGAATAGTACATAGAGATTTAAAGCCAGAAAATATCCTGCTAACTCAGGAAGGGGATGTAAAGATAACAGACTTTGGAATAGCTCGCACTGGACATGGTCCAAAGCTAACTGAACATGGCGGTGTGGTCGGAACTATTGACTATGTAAGCCCAGAATATCTGGAGCGAGGTCAAGTTGACGCACGATCTGATATCTATGCGATAGGAGTGCTCGGGTATGAAATGATTACTGGGCAATCACCGTTTAAAGGTGACAGTGTTATTGCAACAATGACTCTACGTTTAAGATCGGATCCTCAGCAACCAATTCAACTTAGGCCAGATTGTCCAGTCAGATTGAATGAGATTATCCTCCGCGCAATGGAGAGAAATCCTGAGCTCAGGTATCAAAGCACGGCCGAAATTTTTCATGACCTACAAGAACTTGGCGAAGATTCTCTGAATGCTCCAGTACCAAGCGTACCGGTTATACCAGTTGAGTCGTTTAAGGGTTCAGAACCTACTGCAATAACTGAGGACTCCGTAGTCTACTCACGAGTTAACAGTCAACCTAAAGAGAATACTTACGTCCTTCCCAAACGTGGCGATCAAGCTGAGACAGCTGACATAATAATTTCACGACCAGCCATGAATGAAATAGCTGAAAACATGTACGGCACAAACCATGATTCTAGATTGGAGCCCTTGCTCTCCACTGGGAATCAATCAGGGAATGAAAGTGCTAATTTTAAAAAGCAGTCACATGTTTCCGTTGGTGTTGAAAGATTAGATAGACAGAGGATCAGAACGCTATCACAAGCAGTTTCTCGTGGTCGTCGAACCACGGTTTTAGCTAACATGGCAGTTTTTGTAGTTGCTATCGCAGTAGGTATTTTTGTTGGATTGGCTGCGCTTAGGTATATCTGGCCAGATTTTTTTGATACAAAATCTGACTTGGATAGTAATTTTGAATCTGGTTTTGAAAGTAAGGATTTTAGGTAAGACGGTAAATATCGGTCAAGGATGATTATATGAGACTGTTGATCGTAGATGGCACAACCGAAGCACAAGCAGTAGTGGCTCGTCGGATTGAGGCTTTTAACCAAAGCGACGTTGAAACGCTAGACTTGCGTGTAAAATTAGTGAGCGAAAAAGACTACGCGGATCGCCTTCACGAGGCTGACGTTTTAGTATTGGGTTCTGGTTTAGGGGAAAGAGCTACGGCGATTGCTAGAAATTCCAAGGCACTTGTTCCCTGGATTCATATAGTAATGTTTGTAACTAATGAAGCATACTCCGGAGGAGCTTTTAGGGCAGCTCATTTTGTTGGAGTTAGAAAAGTTCTTCCTGATAGCGCCTCGCCTTTAGATTTTCTACAAGAGTTGGTGGCAATCCATGCTGAGTTCCGTCGAGAAGGAAGAACTCGCGAAGGTCGAGTTGTGGTAGTAACTCATGCAAAAGGTGGAACCGGGGCTACTTCTATTGCTGGTGCTTTGGCAGAGGTTTGCAGCGTCTATCATAGACGAACGATGCTATGGGACTTAGATGTTGAAACTAGGGACCTCTGTAGATCCCTTACCGTGAATGGTATTGAAGCAAAGGTCGTTTCAGCTTGGGTAAATGGTACCCGTGAGTTGACTCGCGATAGTCTAAAAGAAGCATTAATTCCAATTAGTTCTGATGTGTCCGTTCTTATGCCACCTGATAGCATGGCTGAGTCCATGGATTTGGTTTGTCATACTGATGGCATGGCAATTGCACAACGTATCGTAGAGCTAGCAAGGGTGATGCACGACGCAATTATTATTGATTCGGCTGGGCGAATGGGTCCAGCCACAGGTGCATTGATGCGAATAGCAGACGTTGTAATGATCGTAATTGATGACACAATCCTTGGATTGACTGCCGTAGATCTTTATCTCTCTTATGTGAAATCTCTCGTTGGTGATACTGATCGAATCGTATTTCTAGTGAATCCTTATTCCGGAGCATTATTAGGAGTTCCTCAGATTGCGGCAGAGCTGGAGCCCGCACATAATTTAGGTGAATTACCTTGGCGGTTGCCCCCAGTTCCTAACGATCCAAAGGCAGCTTTGTGGCCAGGAAGCGGTCGAACTCTATATAGTATGGGACAGCGCGCTACCAGATTAGCCCTTGAGCATATTGCAAAAGAAATTGGCCTTGTAGATTTGGAGCACACTGGAGGAGTGACTAAGGGTTCAGGTACAACTCCATCTGGTGGAGGATTCCTACAGAAGTTGTTTGGTAACAAAAAAGCTGGCGAAGAAAGCGGCGTTCAGGAATTGCTTAGGAAACAGGTGGAGTGAGTGAAGTAATGGAAGATCTCAGGAGACTTGACTGTATAACTATGTTTTATCTCGGAGGGTTTGTAACTAACGACTAGCGCTAAGAAATCTTCTTGGGTATAGCTTACTAAAGTTATGCGCCGGTAAGAAGCCAGTGCGTATGTTATCAAAACCAGCTCGGAGAAATTGGAGGTATAGTGAAAATGGTTAAGAATCAAGAGAAGAAGCAGCTTCAAAAAGGTGCATCACTCGTAGAGTATGCCCTGTTAGTAGCGCTTATCGCGATCGCATGTATCGTTGCACTTCAGGTCCTTGGACAGAAGGCAAGTCAACGGTTCTCAAGTATCGCAACTCAAGTCTGATTTAGTTCAGATTTGTTAGTGTTTTTTTTGTTTTGTGCTGAGGGAGAGGGTGACTTAGGTCGCCCCCCTCCGCAGCGTTTAGGTTATTCGTATTTTTGATCGAGGAGAGAGAGGTTATGGCCGGGTATTTTGGAGGCATGCATCCAGGACGGAATCAGCAGCGGACTAGGGCCGTTGGATTGGTCGTAGGCTTGGGTCTTGTTTTGGTATTCTCAATCCTTGGATTTGTTATTCTTAATCAAGACTCTACGACTGCATCAGTCAACGAAGTAGAGATTCGTGAAGTTCCAGCTGAAGTTGCTACTACAGAGGTGTTGGTTCCAATCCAATCAATAGAGCCTGGCGCAAGACTTGAAATCACAATGTTTCGGAAAGAATCTCGACCGAACCAGGGACTTCCTAGACGAGTAGTAAGAGACTACGAAGAGATTAAAGGCACATACGCACGGTCATTAATCGCAGCAGATGCTCCACTTTTATCTGATTATATAACTACAGTTCGCCCAAGTAGTGTGATTACCCCTGAGATACCTGATGGATATAGAGCTGTAACTATCCGAGTTGATGCGACCACTGCTGTAGAAGGATGGGCCAGACCTGGAGCCAGAGTCGATGTGGTTTGGACGAGCCAGATTCGTGGCAAGCAAGTCGTTAGCACCATAGTTCAGAATGCAAAAGTACTCTCAGCTGAGATGTTAACTCAAACCCAAGTTGAACAGACAGGTAAAAATGTCGGTGTTCCTAACACTGTAACTCTTCTTGTTACTGCACAGGATGCAAAAAAGATTCAGTTGGCTAAGACTCAAGGTAGTTTAAGTCTCTCCTTAAGAGGGGATAACGATCTAGGAAAGAGTGATCCAACAGGGACTATTACCCTTGAAGATATATTGCCAAGCTCAGATGGGCCTCCAACAGAGGATCCAAATGTTCAAGGTACAGTTAAGATTGGTGGTGTCGAATACAAGGTTGTGAACGGCAAGATGGTACCAGCCTCGGAGTTAGGAAAAGGTCGAACACAGTAGTGTTGTTTTGTTCGGAAGTTGGTTTTTTGTTTTTTAGGTTGTCGGTGCATTGATTTGTACACGGAGGTTTTATGTCTGACAAAGACAGAGAGAGAAAAGGAAGCGAGACCCTGATAGGTCTTTTCTCAACTAGATCTGAGACACAGCGTAATGATGCCGGAGCAGATGCATCCCGTAAGGGATCTCCTGGACAGCCGCGTGTATCTACTCCAACAGCAGTTTCTCCAATTGAGTCTCAAATGGGCTCTGCTAAAGGACAACTGTCACCACAAGCCAGCATGGTTCTCCGGGAAGCCAGAAGAGAACTCGGTGCTGATTATGCTACTCATGGAGATGACCCAAGTAGAGTTGTTTCTGAAGGGCAGATCGTACAGGCTGTTGATAAAGTATTAAAGCGTCGCGGTATCAGTATTGATGATATTGAGCGAGCCAACGTTGTCATACATCTTCAAAAAGATCTCGTAGGATGGGGTGTTTTGCAGCCGTTGATTGATAACCGAGAAGTTACAGATATTCACTGTTATGATTATCAGACTGTCGTTCTTCAACGAGGTAAAAAGAGTGAAACAACAGGAATTCACTGGCCAAGTAAGGAAGCCTACGTAGCTTTCATTGATAGAATTTTGATGAGGCTTGGTAAATCATTATCTACCCAACAACACACCATAGATGCCTCGTTCCCTAACGGTATCCGTATATGCGCAGTACACGAGAGCGTTTGTGGAATGCGTGGTCCGTTAATGACGGTTCGTGTGCCTCGAATCATTGATGCTTCATTAGAAACATTACTTGCTTATCAAGTTGCCCCACCATTAATAGTAAATTATATGGCTAGTTTGATTCGGTGCGGTAAGGCAACAATGATTATCGCTGGCGAAACTGGTACAGGGAAGACAACTCTACTTAGATGTCTAGGCACTCAGTTTGGTCCTGATGAATCTATTATTGCGGTGGAAGATACGCCTGAGTTGAACTTCCAACATCCGTATTTTAGAAGCTTAGTCTCGCGTCCTGCCAATACTGAAGGTGTCGGTCAGGTAACATTACAGGAACACATTACCACTACCCTCCGATTGACACCGACTCGAGTTATTCTTGGTGAGATGAGAAGTCCATTCGCTGGTGAGGCCTTCCTTGAAAGTGCCCAAACTGGTCATATCGGAATGTCTACTATCCACGCTCGAAATGCTAAAGAGACACTGGTGAGACTTGAAAGTTTATTGGGTCGAGCTCAAAAGTCAGTATCTATTGAGATTATTAGACAACAGATCGCTCTTGCCGTTGATTCCGTAGTTTGGATGATCCGAGAGAAAGGAAGCGGCAAAGTGAGAGTAGGTGAGATTATCGAAGTAGGTCGATACGTTGAAGGGATGATCCAGATTAAACCAATGTTTAGTTTAGAGGAGATGGGCGACCGGCCTATTTGGAAGGTACACTCATGGAATAGTGGCTTTGACGAAGATCTTCAGCGTGATGGCATTTATCTTAATCAAGCGCCACCTGAGTTGACATTTAGTAGTGTTGGTTTTTAGAGATTAATTAGAGGCAACGGAATGGCTCTATTGTTTTTTATCGCAGCAATTTTAGTAGGTGGGCTTGGTGTCGCCTACTATTTCGATTTGTTGCCCGGCGGTGATGGCACATCTGTAAAATCTCTCGTCCATGCACAACGTAATGCAACATCGTATGCTAGTCATAAAAATGGACCTCAGAAGTCGATTGTAGATATCGTAGCGCAAGAAAATCGAGTTAAGAAAGTATCAGATTCTAGACTTACCCTTGAGAAGAGGCTGAGATATGCCCAATGGAAGATCTCACCAGCTATTTTTTATGGGTTAATGGTCTTGGTAAGTATAGTCATCTTCCTGGTGGTTCGAATCCAGTTTAATTTCGTATTACAACTTTTTGGTTTAGCGGCCGGACCTATGTTTATGTTCTGGCTTCTGAACTCGGCGATGATGAGACGTTTTCACCGTTTCGATAAAGACTACCCCTCATTTTTATTGTCACTCGTGGGGTTATTAAAAACAGGAATGAATCCTATCCAAGCACTGCAAGCCGCAGCAGAGGGGCTGGACGCTACAGCATTGGTAAAACAAGAAACAGATCTGATGCTGGAGAGACTGAAAGTAGGAATCCCAGAAGATCAATCAATAGGCTCTTTTGGCGAAGATATTTATCATGAAGAGATTGAGCTTTTTGTTCAAGCATTACTACTTAGTCGACGAGTAGGTGGTAATTTGAGTGACACGTTGGACCGCTTAGCCAAGCAGGTTCGAAGACGTCAGTATTTTAGATCGTCAGCTCACCATGCTGTAGGTATGCAGCGTGGCTCCATTTGGATTATTTTAGCAGTGCTTGTCGGGTTGGTCTCTTACATTTACACCGTGGCTCCTGACCTTGTCACAGGGGCATGGAAAGATGAGATTGGCTGGCAAGTTTGGCAAGTTGGATTAGTGCTCATATTGATCGGAATCTTTTGGATTCGTCAGGTTACTAAGATTAGGGTTTAGGCTGACAAGGAGGTCAGATGGAACCAAGGATGTTGGTCGGATTAGTTCTTCTCGTCGTTGCAGCAGCAGCAGCAATTGGCATATTCGTATTCTTTTTCCGTTCTTCACAGAATCAAGGTTTGCGTGGAATGATGCCGTCCTCAGTGCAGGGATTAGAGAGTCGGATCAGCGCAACTGGCGAAGTCAGGATTTCAGATGCGGATTTTAATAGAATAAAAGAGGAAACGAAGGGGAAACTAAAGTCAGGTAAAGACGATCTTACGTTAGATCAGCGACTTTTCAGAGCAGGGATATTCTCAGATAAGGAGCGTGCTGATTTTTATCGACTGCGAGTTATTTTGCCCGTTGTTAGTATACCAGTCATCGGTGGCCTTCTTTGGACATTTGGAGGCGCACAAATGGGAATGTTAGGGATCCTTCTCGGTGGAGCAATCGGATACCAGCTACCCTTTTCATACCTTGATAGAAAGATAGCTTGGCGTGGTGAAGAGATAATGTTTTTTTTGCCACTTGTTATTGAGCAAATTTCAATCGGAGTAAGCAGCTCTCTCGATGTGGGTCCGTGTCTACAGAGAGTAGTACAAATGGCTGATGAGCGAGATACTCATAATGTTGTAACTGAATTGCTGAAGTATGCACACAACTATATTAAATCCGGTGTGCCATTCGAGGAAGCGATGGTCGAGACTGGAAAGGCATCCGGGCATACTGAGCTAAAACATGCCTTTATGTATTTGGCGCAAGTAGCAAAACACGGTGGTGAAATCACCAGACAATTGCAAGAGCTTGCAGACTCTGTTGCCGCACAACGACAGGCGTATATTGAAGGAAAGATCAAGAAATTAGAGCTTGTGGCTACCGGTCCTGTAACGTTGGTATTCGTTGGATTTATGATGATCTTACTTGTTGGCTTCGGTATGCAGTTGAAAAATGCATTTTAAGGAGAGAGCTGGTTGTGGGTGGAAAGGGTAGCGACATAGTTATTGGCATTTTTGTTGTCGCGATCGCTGCGCTATTTCTAGTCTCTGTTCCACCATCAATCCTTGATTTTCTAATTGTATTAAATCTGGGTGGCTCTGTCTTACTACTCTTAGTGGTTCTGTTTGTTCCTGAGCCTGGTAGATTATTCTCTTTTCCGGCGCTCTTACTTGTCAGCACTCTTTTTCGGTTAGGGTTAAACGTTGCTAGTACTCGCTCGATTCTTTTGAATGGATATGCCGGCGAGGTCATTCAGTCATTTGGTCAGTTTTTGATCCGTGGAGAAGTCGTAGTAGGGGTAGTGATCTTCTCTATTATAACAGTTGTAAACTACATAGTTGTAGCAAAAGGTGCGTCGAGAGTAGCCGAGGTCGCCGCACGATTTACCCTTGATGGTTTGCCAGTAAAGCAGATGGCGATTGAGAGTGACATGCGAGCAGGACTCCTCACTAATCAAGAAGCTATGATCAAACGAGAGGATTTACGCAGAGAATCTCAACTGTATGGTTCCATGGATGGTGCCATGAAATTTGTACAAGGAGATGTAATAGCTGGCATCATTATAATTTTTACTAACATACTCGGTGGATTCTATGTCGGACTAGAAGGAGGCATGTCCTGGTCAGACGCTGTCCATACTTATACTACCTTAACAGTCGGTGATGGCTTAGTAAGCCAGATACCTTCATTGTTAACTGCATTTTGTTCAGGAATAGTTGTTACAAGAGTTGCCTCTGGTGCAGGTCAGACATTGGGCGCAGAGATTGTTGATCAGATAATGGGACGCAAAGAAGCGTGGTTAGTAAGTGGCGTGATAATGTTATTAATTTCTCTAGTGCCTGGCCCGCCATTTCTTCCTTTTGCAGTTAGTGGAAGCATATTTGTTTTACTTGCCTATCTCTTGCCAAAGAGAATTGCAACCAATCCGGCGGTGGCAAACCTATCTGGATATTCAGCTGTAAATGGTAGTAGCGCTCGATTAGCACTTCCTTCCGGAAGTCATCGAATCGGTGAAATAACTTCCAAGAGATATATAGTTGAATTGGATGAAAAGTTATTTGGGGACCATTTACAGAAAGATGACACACATTGGCAACAATCATGGATTTCCGTTCAAGATAAAGTTTTAGTTGCAACTGGTATTAGGTTGCCAATAATTGCAGCACAGATAGTCAGTAATAAGCCACTAGGATATTTTTCCCTTCTCAAAGAGGGGAAAGATCTTTTCTCATCAAAGCTTCAACCAGACGCTGTGTTTTTAGGTATGAGTCCATTAGCAGCATTATCATTTGGCGTCAGAGTGGTTGCTACACAGAAAGATCCTTTAACTGGAATGTTAGGTGTTTGGGTAGCGAATGATAATTTTGTATCTAACCTTTGCTCTTCTGGCGCAGTGCCTAGGTATTCCCAATTGCAATTTATTGCGCAGGCCTGTGCAGGGTATTTTGTTACAAATCCGGACGAGATGATTACTCTTTCAGATTGTTTTGTGCTGATTAAGAGCTTAAATGCGCAAGATCCAGGGCTAGTTGGCCACGTTATAGATGGTGGCTTGTTGACGGTGCCCAGGCTAACACAGCTTTTGCAAGAACTATCTCGTGAAGGTTTATATGTTGGTGACGTTCGAGCGATTTTAGAAGATGTTGCTGGATACTACACCAAATTCGATCAGCCGAATGAGACACTATGTACAGTTGATGAGTTGGTAGAAGCGGTTCGGCAACGAAGACTTAAAGAGCTAATCGAGAATATAGTATCAGTCCGTGGAGGAATCAGGATAGTTCGACTCGGACATAACTTAAGATCAGAGATAGAACAGGCTATCAGTAGGGGTGATGCAGAGCAATTTCTTAGAAACCGAAGTACGGTTCAGCGAGCATTGCATAATTATGATGACACTGTAGAAATTGTTCGTAACAGAGGACTTTTGCCATTTGGAATTTTGTGTGAACCAGAGGAGCGTCGAATATTGTCTGGATTGTTAAATCAGCGTGCTGATAGATTGCCCATTATCTCTTCTTTAGAGATCGATTCGCAGCATGCAATAGAAGAGATCGGAGTTTGGGACTTGTAATTTATGACTACAACTGAAAATCAAACATCCTCAGCAAAACGTCTAGAAGATCTATATCAAATAGAGACTAAGTTATTCTCAACGAGAACGGCGGATCTCTATATAGCTCAGGATACTCGGAAGGGCCTAGATGTTACAGTTTGGCAGTTGCGCACGAGATTGCCAGTTGGTTCTACAATCATCGGTGAATATAATCGTAGGATGGAAATTCTAGCTGCGGTGGAACCTTCCGTGTGTGAGTTTTTAGGATTTGGTGTCGATGATCACGGAGTTGCATTTGCTGTTTTACCAAGGCTTGATGGTAATACTCTTTTCGAAGGTAATCCTGAAATTTCAGAGATTGAGAGACGGTTCGACTCCGCAATTGAGCTGGTATCTAGAATTCACAGCTCTTCTATTGTTTGCGGGGATATATGCAGAAACTCATTTTGGTTGAGTCGAACCGGCAGTGTTAGATTCATAGGTGTAATGGGTGCATACGAAGATGATCCAACTGAAGGGAAAAAACTGTATCCTGAATCAGTGCATTTTCTGGCACCAGAACAACGTGATTCTGGTACTCTTGCGTTAAGTACAGATGTTTACGCGTTAGGAGTTCTCGGTTATTTAATGTTGACTGGCACGTTTCCAGCGCAAAGTGGTCAGATTAAGAAGATCTCGGAAATAAAACCAAATGCGCCGTTTTGGGCAGACACTATTTTCACTAAGGCTTTGGCATCTAATCCTTCAAATCGGTACTCTTCTGCTACCGAAATGCTGCAAGCTCTTCGCGATTTGCGAGAAAAGCATTCTGTCGACGGAAAAGTTCCTCATTCTGATTCAGCCGACCAAAGAAAATTTGATGACAATCAGCATGCAGCTGGTGTTGCTGGACGAGCCACCCCTTTCTATAAAACACCTGGATTCACTAAGATTGTAGTTAAACTTGTTATAGTAGCCGGATTAATAGCAGTCGGGATGATTGTTATTTTGCCTATCTATACTCAGTATGCCAATCAACAGCGGTTAACCAAATCCCTTGTCGCACATCAAGCAGTAGCTGGCGATCAATTACGCAAGGCAATTGAAGGATTGTTATCTGCAGGATCCTCTGTAGAATCAAAAAAACCATTTCTCAATCAGATAGTTGATTCCGAAGATCCCGTTGCCCACGCAGTGCTTGTGAGCCTGAGTAGGAATACCACAGTTGCGGATTTTCGTCGTGGTTGTGAAAATGCGATTTTAGAGCGTGCTAGAAGATTCGGCTTAATAAGAAGTGCTGAGGTTGTATCTACTTGGCTCTCCCGTTATCGCGGCGATGCCAGTCCGCCAAGTTACGGAGAAGAGGTCCTCCTCACTCTTGATGGCAGCTTACCTGCCGATAGTAGAGCAAAAGGTCTCCGTCGTGTTTACGCTGAAAATTGGATGATGTCTTTGCAATTAGCCGCATCCTTTGCTTTGGATTCAAAAGACCCCGATCCATATAGGCCGGTATTAGCTCAGCTCCTTGGTGATAAGTTAAAGATGACCAAGTTAGATGATCATTCAGCACTCTCTCTAATCTTAGCTAGCGTGACTTTATCAGAGCAATTTGGCCGCGATGTAATAGATCGTATAGGGGACATCCCTGATTCAGATATATTGTGGTTATTATCTCTATTGACCGAACGGGATGACGTATATTCCCGCTATTTTGCTCAAGAGACATTAAAGCGTAAACTTATAGGGCCACCAAAAACATTCTTCTTAGAATTAGTTAGCGAGCGACAAGATCTTCCTACGGAAGTACTGAGAGCGCTTGTTAGAGCTTCTGTTGGAGAGTTGAAGAGAGAGGATATTGCAAGCTTTGGACGTTGGTACGACAACTCTATTGAAGAGATATTGCTCACTCTCTGTACTACCGAGAAAGATCCAGACATTCTTTATGAGACTTTCGATACTGTGGCTTCAAGAGAGCTAGTAAGTAAACTAGGTGGCCAACTTATTCGCTGGGTTAGGGATAATTATTGGGAAACTCGATTAACTTTTGTAAGAGGCGTTGGACTTGTTGCACTTGGAGATCGAGTTTCAGATGAGGAGCTTAAAGAGGGGCTAGCAGTTTTCGATCGGTATGTGACTGACAAAACATTGCTAGGTGCTCTTGTGGCTGCGGAAAGTTCTAAGATTGCTGTAGCTGTAATTGAGCGATACAGGGAAGTCATACCGGTATCTAATTTATTATTACTTCTTTCTGATCGCGATAAGCACGTACGTCTAGCGGCGGTAGATAGTTTGAGTCGTACAAACGATGTCGGCGCGCTAAGGATGATTATCGAAACCTATGAGAAGGAAGTCGATCCGGAAGTAAGGAAAGCTTACGAGGAAAAGTTCTGGGTTATAAAACAGCGCATCACTAAATAAAACAATCCTGGTTTAAAAACAGTACTTTGCACCATATGATGCATTTGCGACCAAGAACTTGTAACTTTTCACACGTTTGAGCACTCCCAATATAGAGACTTATAAGGTCCATTAAATGTTTGGTCTAGAAATTAGCTTCGCCGATGATCCTGCGAATGTCGAGTATTTACTCGTGCGGCGTCCTCGTTTTTCTTTGGGTTCGTCAAAGTCGGCTCATGTCGCAATAGATGAGATGGCAAGCTTAGGTTTTGATTTAGAGTTTTCAAGAAATTTTTCTTCATCGTTTTCATGTCGACCAGTGAGAACCACTAGCGATGATAAGCCACCACCTCCAGCTTTTTTAACTAATACATACAATGAAACTGCCACCATAGACCTTGGTCCATTGTCAGTTAGGATTACGTCTTTAGAGACAGATCTAGTTTCTAAAGAATCAGATCCGCCAGACAAAGCAGCAGTAAGAATATTTCGACAAAGCATGGCCTTTGAAAGCCCACAATTTCCAGCTTGGGTAATGATTGATGAGCATCCGGTAGTAGTTTCCTTTTCAGCTGAACAGAATTTGGTTGTTGGACGGTCCAATAAGTGCATTATGCGTGTCGATGCTGCTGATGTCTCAAATGAGCATGCAAGAATTGGATATGAATCTGGGAACTTTTGGGTCGAGGACTTGGGATCGACAAATGGAACATACGTAGCTGAGCAACAGCTATCTGGTCGTCAAGCTGTTCCTCCCGGAACTCCGATAAGGTTCGGCTCCCAAACAACGATAGTCGGGGTTATTTCTAGAGATCAGCTAGCAAGAGCATTAAAAGCTCAAGAGGGGCAACTAAAAACAGAGGCGGTTGCTTCTGTTAAACGGTCATTTCCATCCGTCATTTCAACTTCAGACTTAGTTCGTCCGGCTAGGTTTACCCTTCAGGCGGGCTCTACTATAGTTTTGGGAAGAGATCCGGATAGTGATATCTGGATCGGAGCTCCCCACATTTCTAGAAAGCACTGCTCAATCTCAGTTTCTAAAACTGGAGCCGTTGCAATTACTGATTTGAGTCGTAATGGAGTAGCTTGGGCGCAGGGTATATTGCCCCGGAATCAGCCCTTTATAATTGAAGCGGGGGGCAATGTATTCGATTTGGGGGGCGGAGTTTCCATAGCGATATGCTTTTCCGAAGGTGATGAGGAAAGTTATCGTA
>CAZYRE010000009.1:0-33290 GCA_964650155.1 uncultured Bdellovibrionales bacterium | reverse complement strand
GCCCCAATACTGCTTGCGACAATAAAGATAACTCTTTCAGCATCAGCGGATGAAAGCACATGGCCAGTGAAGCTTCTGCCTTGCCCCAAGCGGTCAATCCAGAGCTTGCCGTCTGGATTTAACAGAATCTCAACTACTGTGGGATCAAGGAGTAACTTACCAGCGGCTTCACCAAGAGCTGTAGCAAGCATATTGGTGATGCGATCATCGCTGACGCTTTTGCCGTTATCAGACATAGGTTAATGATTTTGAAACGGTTGAGCCCAAACTGGGATGCGACGGCCACGAAGCTCTCTTATCTCACGAGCACCTTTGATAAGAGCCTGAAGCGATCTATCTGGAAGACCCAGGAAATACCTAAGCTCTTTCATCATTACTTTGTCATCTTGGAGCTCTTCATCCGTAAACATCTCTAACGCTGATTCGAGAAGCTCTGCGACCTCTTCCTCAGTAAATGTTGGATGAGCGTTGCCTTTTGGTGTCACTTCATTTTCCATATTAATAGCCATTTACCTTTTGTCGTTTACGTTCCAGGCGGAAACACACGCCGTATGAGCTTCGGACATTTTGAAGCTCAAAGGTTGCCTTTCCGCCTTTTAAATACTTTCCAACTGGAGAGCGGGTGAGGATGCGCCCTTTGTAGGGAACTAGGTCTTCAACCTTAATCTGGGCTGCAATCTTTGGCCGGTCGCTGCTCCATTTAACTAGGTTGATGCGTTGTCCGCAGAATGTTCCAAGAAAACTCATTAAGATGATCGGTTGCGGAGCAAACTTTCCATCAGAGACGGGCTTAATGGTGGCGGCTTTATCGCCGGTGAACTGATATTCACTTGCTTGCACTCTTATGGTCACACCAGCTCGTTGCTCAGGGAGTAATACTGAAAGATCTACCGTAATGCGGAGCCAGTAACGGGTGGATTTTGCTCGGCAAGCGTTCTTGTGAAGTAGCGTGTAATATTCACGGCGCACTGAAACCGAAGACATAGCGTAAGTTGCGCTTAGTGCTGCTGGCTGAGTTAGGAGATCACAGATTGGATCCCCTTCTGGGCAATCTTCCATTCCGCCAAGATAGTTATCCACCAAATAGCCGCAGACCTCGGCATTCGACCAAACACCTCCGTAGACTTGGCCTAGAGTTTCGGCCAAGGCAGCGATCTCATCAGTAGAGAAAAGATCGCAAAGCGGCGATTCTGCCGGATGTTTATTAATTGGTGGCACATCGTCAGTTTCGCTTGAGCTTTCGCCAGGAGCGAAATCGACGCAGGGAGAGGTGCTCTCCTTTAACATTTTTGAGCGAGACTTTAGTTGGAGTTTGGTCCAAGTGGGATTTTCAGACGGGGATTCAGGTTTGACCGCCATATGCGTTAAGACCTTCACCCCATCGGGCCCTTCCACAACTATCCTGATCGGAGTTGTGGAGTTCCCCTTGGTTTCGGCAAGAAAGGTGAGGGAAGTGGTTTCCTCGGTGGCGGTCAGCTGGTACTTCCCGCCCTTAAGATCAATTTTGGTAGATTCTGCCGCCGCATCATTACGAGCGAATAAGGAGGCAATTGCGAGCGCGATAATAACAGGTCTTTGTTTCATATGCCCTCAAGCATCTAAGTTTGAGGGCATAATGCCGGTGTCCCTAAGAGGATGGCTCCCCCGATGAGTTCGAAGTTGGTTTCCAACCAGAAAGCGAACCTGACCAGAGAATGATCGGAACCGCCTCTCCGATAATGTCTCCCCGATGAATGGGGCCCAGGTACCGCCCATCGAATGAGCGGTCGGAGAATGTGCTGAGTGGAAACACGCTTCCAGCTCTTATGGAAAAGCACCCCCGGAGTCTGGGTAATGGAAGGCCGAGGTAGTCCCTCGAAAAGACAGGGCCTCCTTTTTGGCCAGCGACTATCACCTCAGCATCACTCACACACACCTTCTCGCCTGGGAGGGCAGCGACAGGCTTAATTAGCGGGACATCATCTCTAAGCCAAGCTCTTACCCCAAGCTCATGACGCACCGAAAACGGCACCGGAAAGACGATGAAAGTCCCCTTTTTCAGTTCGTTTAATGGAACCACCGCGTAAACCCCATGCGGCGCACTATCTGTAAGATTGATGATGAGCTTTATCCCGGCCAGGGAGATGAGAAGCTTTACTCCATATATTAGGGTCACAAAGCCGAGCGCAAGAAAGAGAGGAAGGAGTCTCCGTTTGAAATTCATACGGCATAGTCGCCTAGCCGGACTGGCTATCCTTCCGTCAAAGGATGTCACTTTGGTTTCGAACCGCGCTGATTACCTTTCTCTCCATTTGCCCCAACACACTTCCGGTGGAGCTGCCCTATCCGGCTTCTGGCTATTGACTGAAGGCATTCGGTTTGCTGGCTGGTTGAGATTAGCCATCGGCAAGTCGGAAGCGCATCAACCTGTTCTGCTCATAACCTGCTTTCGGCCTAATCACTAATTTTTGCCCTTACTTTCAGTTACGCCCTTTTGTGGTGGGGATGCGATGGAATTTTGCGCCAGCAACGGTCGCGCCATCGTTAGCCCGTTGGGCCGCTCTCTGTCACGCCCGCTGCCAATTGGCGCTTTTGTTTCTAGCCGCTTTGCGGAGGGCATCCCCTGAAACTACCACCAAGGGCTCGTTCTCACTTTAAGTCCAAGTTTTCGGTCACTCGGAGTTGGGCGAAGTGACACAAAAACTCTTTAACTTAAAGGAGAAAGAACATGAAAGTAGAAGAAGCAAAAAAGATAGTTGATCGGCAGTTCGAAAGCTTGGTTTCGGCGCTGGAACAGGGACAAAGCGATGCGCTCAAAGCGTACTTTGCTGCGATGGCTAAGTTCCACCAGTACAGCTTTAGAAACCTCATGCTGATCTTCTCTCAACGCCCAGATGCAACGCGGGTTGCGGGCTTCAACACCTGGAAGAAATTAGGTCGTTGGGTCAAAAAAGGCGAGAAAGGAATCGTAATCATCGCCCCGATGGTTCTAAAGCCAAAGGACGAACAGCCTGACAGAGAGGATGACAAGCCAGCCGTCTTTAAGGCAAGCCATGTGTTTGATGTTTCTCAAACAGAGGGCGACTCCCTCCCGGAATTTAGCTCGGCTCAGGGTGACCCTGGGAAATATATGGAGCAGCTAACGAACTTAATCTCTGGCCAGGGAATTAAGCTTAACTACTCATCACAGCTAGGCTCCGCTGATGGGGCTTCAACGGGTGGAACCATCTTACTGAAAGAAGGACTTTCCCCCGCTGCCGAGTTTTCGGTGCTGGTTCATGAGTTGGCTCATGAGATGATGCACCGCTCGCCTGAAGCATTAAAGCGAGGCAAGAAGGTGGTGGAGACTGAAGCTGAGGCCGTCGCGGCAATAATATCTGAGGCCGTTGGTCTTTCGAGCAACACGGCCTCTTCCGATTATATCCAGCTCTATTCGGGGGATGCTGAACTCCTAAGAACTTCGCTGGAAGCGGTTCAGAGAGTTTCATCACAAATTCTCTCCGCACTCCTTGATGATTAGCGGAAACTGGGACTCCCCTTCATCGGGGAGTCCTTCTTTTTTAGATCCTAAGTGGATTGGCGAGGCTTAACGGATTTCCAGAAAAGAGAGGTTCACGTTCGCTTTGCCACGCATACTCGATGGCTTCGACACATCGGGTGAGCGTTGGAACGTCGTTAATAGGTCTATTGTCTAGGTACACCGTTATCGCGCCCGCTGGGAGAATTCGCTCGTTAAGTGATATCATCACCGGCCCGAACCGCTTTCGCCCTGGGTTCGTGCGCGTAATGATGCGGCGGCTAAGCAGATCACCAGTGGCTGTAGAGCCAAATAGCTCAAGCCAAGAGTTTTGCTTGTAGAGCGCGGCATCGAGAGATGAGGCGATAGTGCCCTTACCCCCTTCGAGCAATGGCTCAAAGGATCTGCACCCGCTTTTATCTCTAATTACTGCTTTGAGTAATAGGACTGACAACGCTTGCACAGCGGCAGTCCATTGAAAGGTCGCACACGACGCAAACGCACCAGCAGTTTTGCCACGAATAGCGCACACATCGCGGGAGATGCTTGGTGAATTAAAGGTCGTTTTGATTAGCTCAATCTGTCTTTCGGTAGAGAACCAAAGTGAGAGAGCCGTTTTGTTTTGGTTGTTGTCGTTAGTCGATAGTACTCCTCCGTTTCGGTACGGTTCATGCATGATCACATCCTCAACTACACGACGGTGGCCCAGGAAGCGCTACAGGACAGATAGCACTGGCGAGGAAGCGCAACTCCCCCAGGCCTGTGGCTACCGTCGTTTGGTTTAGCCCCTCATCTCCACCCCTGTGGTGGCGATGATGTGCCTTTAGTGAGCAATAGTTAGGCCAGTTATCCACAGGATCGTTTCGGTAGAGATTTCGGGAATGTAGGCTAATTTCGTTTCTACGAAGTGCTGCATGATGCAGCAGCGGGTGAGGCAGAATGCCTCAGATCAAAGTTGCCACGGGCCAGGTGGATTCCAGGCACCAGGGGATTCTTTGCCTTGGAACGCATGAGCAGTTACCGGCATTAAAAAATCCCGAAGAGCAGTGACAAGAGTCGAAAACTCCGGCACTGCCACCTGCGGCGGGTTCTTCCGGAGAAAACTCTCCCACTGAGCGAGCTTTAATCCTCCGGTAAAGAACTCATCTGAGAGACCATCTATGGTTGAAGGCAGTTCGGTAGTGCCGCGTCTACTAAAGGTCTCTTTGATAGCTTTTCCTAGAAGTGTTCCCTCAAAAGAGTACCGATTGATGATATGAAAGATATCTAAATAGTCTTTCATCCTAGTATTCTGTAGCCCAAGTTTAACGATTGCATGAAACTTCTCGGCTATTACTGTTTCAACTTGGTACGCTCGAAGATTTGGCTTAGGAAGATCTAAGATCGTGGGGAAGATAACCTCTTTTGCTGGGGGAGTTACGGCATCGCCTGTGCCAATATCAACCTGTAGAGTCAATCGAATGGTATCAAGCTTTGCTTTAAGTGATAGCCTGACACCAACGTATTCCTCCTGGGCGCGAATCTCTTCACCTAAGATCGAGCCTGGTTCGAAAATGACACCATCTTCATCACAGCTCTCAGTAGCAATCTCCTTAAATATTCCGACGAAGTAAGCAATTGAGCTATCACCGAAGCCAAGTAGATCGAGATCTCTTGTTGGCCGCAATAACGCCCCTTCCCAGAGCAAGAATAGTTGCGCACCTTTAAGCAGAAATAAATTTCTGTGCTCAGATATTGAGAGGCGGTATAGCAGTCTTTCGATAGCGTACTGAGTAAGCAGTAGGTTGTAATCGAGGCGTTTCTCTTTGGCTAGGGTTAATAGTCTAGCCCGAATTGATGCAGCAATATTTCTAGGGGCTTTTGTCATATATGTGCCTCGATATAAGGTCTTATGACGTTTAGCACTCGACAAAGTTTTGCCTGCTCAGTGAGCTTATTAATATTAAACCCTCGGCGCTTAAGAGCCTCTCTTAGTGCTTCAGTGCAGACATCAATGCCGATCTTGTTGCGGTATTTAAAGCAGTCCGCAATGGTTCGTTCAGGGGTGGTCATCCTGACTTTAATGCCATCGATTGAATGAGTGAGAATGCCGTTGCCAAGGCTTGGTGTTGAGTATCTAAAAATCCGAAGAGGAGGATACTCCATCTTCGGTTTTCGGGCCTTACGATCTATTGCTATCCAGACTTCCCACGGGTTCTGAGTGCCGATCTCATAATAGCGGAGCGCGGAGAGCAGGCAGACAATCGCATCAGGATGCTTTCGTGCTATTAGGGCGAGACCGATGTTGGCAGAGGCGTCATGTTCAACATGCCGATAGAGTCCTCTACCGTCTTTTGTTAGTATTCCTTCCTCGACTAGACGAGAAAGGTACTCACGAGCTAGCCCTTTGGATTGAAGATCGGAGGCACGCAGAATTCCTAGCTTCTTAGCTAGTGCCGCCACCTTTGATTTCTGTGATTCTGACATAATGAGCATGTTACTATATGTCGGCATATTCTTACAATAGCCGACATTATGTAAATATATGGACCTACATCTATCTGATATCACTATCTATTTCCTCGTGACGGTTATGTTTAGTTTGGAGCTATCAGCAGACTCGATTTGAAGAGACTGGAATATACCAGAGATTTGAGTGAGCTGATGTGTCTGCTCAACTTCCAATATTTGCCCTGTATCATCACTGACGATTACTGTCTCGCGTTTAGCTAACCTCGGAATACGAAGTTGAAAGTAGGTCACATCCCCATCATCAAAAACTTGGATCAGTTCATTGACCCCGTTACCTGTAACCTCATAGCCGTAATAGTAACGCCCGAAGGTAAGTTCAGGCGTTACTGGCTTTTTAACGCAACCGGTTATTAGCATCGTGCCTAATACTACGAGAGCGAGGCATTGCACGTTCAACATCATATAAACTCGGCATCAGTTTCTACGACTTGTGACACCTGCGCTTCGATCTCATCATTACCAATCGGTGCGCGACCGATAAACTGAATTACATTGGCGATTACTTTGTTGCTGACGCGAGAGGCACCCGTCTTATCTTCCCACTTTTCAGTTTGGATTCTTCCTTCAACATAGACCTGACGCCCCTTCTTTAGGTATTTCGCTGATGCTTCGGCAGCTTTACCGAAGCACACAATATTGTGCCACTCGGTTTGCTGCTCTGTTGTGCCGCTTTCATCGCGACGTGAGCGATCGGTTGCTACCGAAAACGTACACACAGATTTATCTGTGCCCGTCTTCTTCAGTTCAGGATCACCTCCGAGATTTCCAATTAGAATTACCTTGTTAATGCTCATATGTACTCCTTTAGTTTAAGGTTTATATTTTTCTAAAATTACATCCTTGGTGAGGAAGATATTGAATCGATGACCAGGAGAGATCTCCAATGTTGGCTGCACATTCAGATTCTTTCTTGTAATCTGTTGGCCAGCTTGGTTGATGTTTTGCGCCGCGCCTTGCAGTGCTAATTGCTCAAAACTTGGATTAATTGTTTGACTATCGCCTTGGGCAACTTGGGCACCAGCACCTAGTAGTGAACCCAAGAGCACACCGGAGAGAAGTCGAAGATAGTGGTTATTTACTCGTTCACTCAGTCCTGCGTAACCTGAGAGATCGATCCCTGGCATCCCTTCGAGTGATATTGAGCGACCATTCGGAAAGAGTAGTCGAGTCCAAACGATTAGTACGCGCTCTTGCCCGTAAACAATCCGGCTATCATATTCCCCGACGACCTTGGTGCCTTGTGGGAGAAGTAGATATCGACCCGAAACAGTATCGAACACATTTTGTGAAACCTGCCCAAGTATCTGCCCTGGTAGGTCACTGTTTACTCCGCTGATTAATACACCTGGAACAATAGTGCCTGCCATGAGTTGGTATCTTGAGGCTGGAGAGATAAGTGGTTGCTGAAGATACTCATCTCCACTTCGAGATGAGTGTAGGAAAATGTTTTTATCATCTTGGCGATTGTCATCATCGCGAGGGCTACCTGCCAGGCCAAGAGGCGCGTTTGAGTTTGATGAGGGGCCGCTGCTCGCGTAGCTTTGCTGGCTCGCACCAGCAGCTTGAAATTGAGAAAGATTAATTCCTGGAAATGAAACATCAGCAGATCTAGCCAGGGTTGCTTGTTTAATTCGGGTAAGCCTTAATTCTCGCTCAAGCTTTTCTTCATCAGTCTCCTCTCTTTGAGAGTTTTTAAATGCGAGTTCAGTCGCTCCAAATTCACCTTTTAATGGCGGGCCAAGTTTAGGCGGCCTCTTAATTGCTGAGTAATCTGAGGGAAGATTTTTAACCGCTTCACCTGGGGATGGTGGTCGATAATCCTTCGCTTCGCTCGGTGTGAAGTGATTTCCTGGCGAAAAGGCAATAACAACTGACAGTCCGACTGCGCCAACTAAGACAGCTATCACTATCATCACGGCTTTACGATTCAAGCGTGATGAGGGCGAGGGAGCCTTTGCTCTTAGTGGCAACGGCTTAGGAGATACCTGCTCGGTTGAATTATTGGGTTGCACCTGCTCGCTCATTCAAAGATCCTCCGAAAGAAGGACTTTTTGTGAGCACGGTCATAGATCTGAATTTTCTTTTTAATTCCGACTCGTAGCTGAGCTTCCTCAAATAATCTATCTACGATGTAGTAGTCCCCCTTTACGCGGTAATTAACGAGCATCGGCTCGCCATCTTCGATTACAAACAGCGCAGGCGCATCGCTCACTCTTAAGGCTTTAGGCATCTGGATATAAGTTTTTAGACCATCGTCGAAAATACGAAGCGGCTTCCAGGGATAGTCATCACCATCAATTTCGTATTCGAAGCGAAGCTCTTCTGGCGGAATGCTTATAACTTCCTCCTCTTCACTTCTAAGTACAGCGGCTGCAAGCGCAGCCTCCTCATCATCAGGGTAATGCCAGGCAATCGAGGGCATGTACCAATCACCAGCAACAGCTCGGATGTGATAAACGCGCCTACTGGTCGTAATCAAAATGTTTGTCTCGATTCCGGTATCAAGCGGCTTTACGACTACGTGAGTTTGTTTAGCTTGGGCTTTACCACTTTGAAGTATTCCGATCTTCCAACGGACGGTATCCCCAGCAACTGGTGGAGTAGTGAGGTCTTCACCTGGCTGAAGTTCGATATCCGTTACGCGGTCGACACCTGCACGAAGTTCGTAGATGTCGCCCTCTTGGTAAGAATAGTAAGTCTTTGAGCCGATGGTTTTGGAGGCTTTGGGCCTTTGGGTAGATAAAGAAGTATACCTAATAACTTCGTTTTTGGCGCGAAGTGAATCTACTTCGTTCGCCAATTTTTCAAGCATCTGAGACGTATTAAGCTTTGGTGTGGGTGACGGTGACGGAGCAACAGGCGGCAGATCCTGGGTGAGCGCTGCAAGTTGCGGGTTGTTGATGCCGTTCTCCCTACCTGTTTCAAAGAGCGAGAGCAGCCTTTGCTCTTCAAGCGTTTGCAACTCGTCAGTGGAAGTTGCATCAGCCATAGCAATTGCAGGAAGAGCCAAAGTGATCAGTAATAATTTGAACTTCATTTGATTTCCCTATTCCATTGAAAGCTTCGTATATAAAGACCGAGTGGATTCTCGTTTAAAACTCTTTCATCCCGTGGCGGTTCCAGTTCAATCGTGAAAACCCCGTTCATGACGTATCGTTCAGTCTGATTCCCGTGATCGTCATATACAGTTTCTTGCCAGCGGGCCTGATATGAGTTTGACCCTGCAACTTGCACAACACTTACGGGCTGGATAGTTACGGTCTGATCTCCGATTCGCTTGAGCGGACTACCTTCATCTTTGTTTGTAATATCGTTTAACTGATTCGCGGCTTCTCTTCTTAGGAAGAGGTAGGCCTTAAGCCAGCTCTGTCGGATTAAGACAGGATCGGATGGCACGTTCCTGACAAGATTAATGAAGTGCGTAATAAAGAACTTAATTTCTAGTATGCTCGGTTGATATGAGCCTTCTGTTACTCTCCCGATTACGACGGGCTCTCCGCGCTCCTTATCAAGGCCGACTATGATGGGAATTACTCTACTTTGGGCGGTTTGCTGAATCACGGCTAGGCTAAGAGTAAGCGTAGTGACCGACGAGATAATGAAAGCTAACCTCCAGTTCTTAGCTCTCACAACGGTAGCGCCGATTCTGTCATCCCATTCCTGTTGCGCCCTTAGATACGGAGTAACTGGAGGTTGAGATGGCTTCATAGAAATTGGTTCCGAAAGAAATTCGCGACTCATCTTTCCCCCTTATCTTCATGACGAATTGGAACAACGGTGCCACCTTGAGGTTGTGCAGTATGAGGGACACTTTCCTTGGATAGGTGCCCGACTTTAACTAATTGGTCTTTTAGTGAAGTTGTTTGACCACTTGGTTTTTTCTCAGAGCTTGACTTTGAGCGTTCGTCTTTTGTTTTAGGTTGAGAGGTAGCAGTGGATGGTGTGGTTGAAGTGGCCGCACCTTCCGTTACAAGACGCTTTGCCTCAAGCCTTGAATACCACGGCACATCAGATCTACCCGAAGCAAAAGCATCGGCTAATGGTCGAGTAGCGGAGAGTCCTGCTTTACCAACGGCGTTAACGGTTGCAGCGAGTGGTCCGACCGTTGCCCCAATACCAGCAGCTCCATACTGTAGAGTTGCGCCAGCACCCGACGATGCGGCTAACTGACGAGCAGTAGAGGCACCGCCCACAACAGTACCAGCCCCAGTCGCAGTTGCTCGCGCAGCCGCACCACCGATACTTAACCCGCGGCTTGCAACATTTGATGCAATTGCTGGAGTAAATCCGGCTGCAAGTGCGGCAGCCCCACCGGCTAGTGTAGTTCCGGCTGCGGTACCAGCAGTCAATGATGGTCCGCCGCTCATCATTCCGGCTGCAACGCCAGGCGCATGCCAAGCAAGAGCTGCCATAGCGAATGAGAGTACCAACATGTTGAATAGATGTGTCCAGCTAGGATCAGGAGGAACAGCGTACCCTTTTAGTAGAGGTACTGTGATGGAAACCAGAAGACCAAGTACCATGAGCTTTATCCCGAAGGAGATGATTGTACCAAACACTTTTTCTGCAAGAAAGGAGGTGTGACGCAGCACTCCAAATGGAATCAGAATCAGGCCCAACGTGGAGATAAGCCCAAACTCCAGGTACGTTACAAAGACCTGAATTGCGATAATAAAATGCGCGATTAAGATTCCAAGAGCGCAGATTAACGAGATGATGATGTCAGCCAGATGTGACATCACATCCCAGGTCGCAAATGTAGTAAGGTGCTCAAAGACTGGTTTAGTAGCTGTGAATCCGGCTTCTACTATGGAAGATGGATTCTTGATTGAAGCTAATGAATCTCCGCTGCCTGAACCTGCTACCTTTCCCGTATGAATAAACCCGTCAATAACGGTATGAAGCAGAGAATCGTAGTTCGAGATTACAAACAGGAAAAAGCCGATAAAGAGGAGCTTTTTGAGTAACCCAACTAACGCATCTTGCCCAGTAATTGCCCACCATAGTGCGGCAATAAGAATCTCTATCGTGGCAAGAATCGTTAGCAGGCTATAGGCATCCGAACCAACACCAGCTTTCCCAAGCTTAAGCATCGATAAGATCTGATCAAGAACTGTAGTGAGTGTGCCGGTGTCTGGTGTCATAAACTTCGATTAAAATGGGTTCTCCGCGATTGCATTCCCTCCGCTTGGCGTATTCCAACCTTCAAGTACATGGTCGAGGCGATTTCTTGCCGCTGCCGAAGCGCTAGACTGCTCCATTAAAAAATTTGTATGCGCCTGCATGTAGGTCGCAAGCTGTGCGTTTAGTTGGATTAGATTTCCAGAGATAGTGCCTGCAATCTGGTTGCCCGCTTGAGAGGCTTGGAGAATACCGACTGCACCCTGTGAGTCAGACATAAGCTTATCTAGCTGAGCTTGAGTTTGTGGCAGGTTTGCAAGCACCTGGGCACCGGTCTTTGCAGCACCAAGCATCACGGCACGGGTATTCTCAATCTGTTTTTTTACATCTTCAGCCATCGAGGCGCGGCTAATCGGATCATAGTGAGCTAGGAAGTCAGGGAAGAGCTCTTCGAACTTGGACTGTAGCCCTCCAAGGTTTTGCATCATTCCATTTATAGACCCAACAGTTGAGAATAAATCTGAGAACTGGGTGTTGAACTGAGAGATCATGTCGTAAGGGAGTGATGTAAGATTCTTGGCATCATTGGCTAGAGAGATTACTTGGTTTGCAATCATGCGAGCTTCATTGATGTTGCTCTGCAAAAGCCTGATCGCTTGGAGAATGTTTTGCCCAAAGTTAGAAGGATCAAAGACGGTGATCGCCTGAGCTGATTTCGGTAGGGCAAGCAGCATCGGTGAGAGCGCTGCCAACTTGATAAAGTATCTTCTATTCATGCGGCTTTCCTCTTTTCTAAAAGTGCGTTTAGGGTTTCTTGAACTCCGATTAGTCCATTCTCTTCCATCAAGGCTAAGTTGAAGGCCGCGGTGGACCCGCTTTCCCTTAGTAGTCGCTTCACTGTGCTTTGTGCTTCTTTGCCAGTGCCAGCGCAGTAACACCGTGCAATTTCGCCTAGCCCCAACTCAAAGAGGCGGTTGCCCAGTGGAGAGGTGTAGTAATAGTCTCGCTTTGGAGTGGCGAGTCCTAGGATTTCAATCTGCCGTTCGTTTAGCCCGAACCGTTTGTAGAACCTTGCTGAGTCTTCATTTAGCGCGGTTGGATTTGGGAGATATATCTTTGTAAAGCAAGCTTCCTTGATGGTAGCTGCAATAGGACTTTGATCTACATCAGCCAAGCTTTGAGTGGCGAACACCACCATGACGTTGGCTTTTCTTAGTACCTTTAACCATTCCCGTATTTTTGCTGAGAACATCGGGTTATCAAGAAACAGCCAAGCTTCATCTAAGACCAACATTGTTGGCCGTCCGTCGAATCTCTGCTCCAATTTGTGAAATAGATAAGAGAGCACCGGCACTATTACACTTGGAGTCTCCATTAAGACCTCCATTTCGAAGCATTGCCAGCGAGCATACTCAAGATTGTCTAGGGAGTTATCGAGTAATCGCCCATGCGCCCCCTGGACGGTGTAGGGAAGTAACGCTCTTCTAAGAAGATCGTTTTGCAGAACTACAGTTAGTCCAAAGATCGTACGCTCTTCAGGCCTTGCTGTTGCAAGGCTAGTTAATGCTTTCCAGAGGTCTTCTTTAATGTGCGGCGTAATGGTTACGTTCTCTTGTGCCACTACCTCAAGAGCCCATTCGTGTGCCCAACGCCTTTCATTTTCATTGTCGATGTGACGGAGTGGCTGAAACGCCAATTCGGATGACCCACCCCCTAAGTCATAATGATCCCCACCGACACCGGCAGTTACCGTCCTTGCGCTTCCTCCTTTATCGAAGATATAGACCTGCGCGTTTTTATAGCGTAGGAACTGCACCTCCATTAAATTTAGAAGAACGGACTTACCGGAGCCGGAGGGACCGAGTATCAGTGTGTGCCCAACATCTCCAACATGGGAGACGAGTCTGAATGGCGTGCTGCCGTTAGTGACAGCATGAAGTAGCGGCGGAGCTTTTAGATGATCGTTTCGCTCTGGGCCAGCCCACACAGCCGAAAGAGGCATGAGGTGAGCGAGGTTAAGGGTATTTAGAATTGGCCGACGGACATTGTTTCGGCAATTACCAGGAATCGAACCGAGCCAGGCATCTACCGAGTTTACATCTTCAATCTTTGTAGTAAATCCGAGGCTGTTTATCGCGCGCTCTATTTCGGTAGCCTTTGAAGTAGCGGTTTCAGCATCGGCATGCCAAGTGATAACGGTGGCGGTAAAGAACCCATACGAGACTGCATCATCAGACAGCTCTTGGAGTGCTGCATCAGCATCCATCGCTTTATTCACCGCATCAGAGTCAGCCATTATTGACTCCGTATTGGTGAATACCTCTTTAAGCAACGTGACGATTCCTTTTCGCTTTGCAAACCATCGCCTCTTGTAGCCGTTTAGCTCAGTAAGGGCCTCAGTTTTATCAAGGCAAATAAATCGTGTGACCCAGCGGTACTCAATAGCAAGACGATTCAGAACATCGAGTAATCCTGGTTGGCTCTTCCCAGGAAATGCATTTACGGAGACGACTCTCAAATGATTTTTCCCAAGTATCGGCTCAAAGCCAGGAATAAGGGGGGAGTCCGCAAGCAGTGAGTCAAGATACATCGGTACTTCTGGAACTCTTACTGGATGTCTTTTGTCGGAGACCAGTGAGTGCAGATAGGTGAGGAGAGTCTGTCCATGAAGAGTGTCAACTTCCGGAAAGAGACTTTCCATCAATTGAACGATACGTGCTACATCCTGCCTAAAATTTGAGAGCACAGAAAAATAGTCGAGCGCTTCTTTAGATTGACGTTCGATGAATGTTGAAGCGATTCTATTCTTGGTATCCGGTGGCGGAAGATAAACTATGGTGGCGTAATAGTGTGATTCAAAGTGCTTTTGAGTTTCAAAGAAGGCCCGCCTTTCTTCATCGATTAAGAAGCTGATCGGGTCCGCCCAATCGGAACGGGGATATTCTTGGGAGAGTCGACGCTGTGCTTCTACATATACCGCCCAACCGGAACCAAAACGCTTTAGTATATTGTTTAGTCGCGCCGCGACTGAAACAAGTTCAGCCTCAGTTGCAGAGTCAAGGTCTGGCCCCCTATAGCGTATAGTAGTTTGTAACGATCCATCCTTATTTAGCACCACATCTGGCGCAACGAGAGCAGCCCAAGGAATGAGATCTGAAACTCTATCTGGGTTAGCTTTAAACTCTCGAAGATTAATCATCGCTCTAAGCCTCGTAGTACCGTTTCATTCGCATTTGTCGTCTGAAGGTCGCAAAGAACTGCGGATCACGTCGGCTTACGCTTACGGCTATGGCGTGCAGTGCAATTCCCACCGGAAGACCGAGGAGTGAATGCATGCCGAGCACCATAGCCGCCGTAAGTGTGCCGTTTAAGATTGCTACTTCGCGTGGGGCACCAGCGATCATAATTTGCTGAGTGAGGGCTCGATGGATTGGAACCTCAAAACCTTCCATTAGAATGTTGCTCCTGTGCCGCCGCCAAAGAAGCTCAAGAAAAATGAGGTAGCGGAGAATGCGATTGTCAGCCCGAATACAACCCAGAGCATCTTTCGCATTCCACCGCCACCTTCTCCAAATGCAATTCCTAATCCCGTAATTATGATAGCGGCTACGCCTATCACGCGTGCAACAGGCCCAGAGAGCGAGGTGAGGATCTGATCTAGGGGCCCTTCCCAGGGCATTCCTGAACCAGCAGCAAAGGCAGGTTCAGTAGCCGCAACTGAAATTAGAACGGCTAGAGCAATAGGTTTCATGTATGACATTGATCGATTCAGCATCGAAGACTCCTGTGTGATTAAACTCATGATTCGAACTTATAGGGGCACAAACGGAATTGGTTCCCCCGATGGATTCGAACTAGGATTCGGAAAACGGCTTAGCGGTGTTTATGCCGCCACCAGAGATAATAGGCTGGTGGATAGACGAGTAACTCAAGAATAAAACTTGTTGCGAGTCCTCCGATCATGGGAGTAGCTATGCGTCGCATTACATCAGCCCCAGCTCCAGTTGAAAACATAATCGGAACAAGTCCCATAAAAGCCGCCAATACTGTCATCATCTTGGGGCGAATTCGTTGTGCTGCCCCATGAACTACAGCCTCCCTAAAGTCTTCAACTGAATTTAGTTTTCCTTTGGCTTTTGCCTCGTTCCGCGAAAGGTCAAGATACATCAACATGAAAACACCAGTCTCGGCATCAAGGCCCATGAGAGCTATCATCCCGACCCATACGGCGATGGAAATGTGATAATCGAGTATAAATAAAAGCCACACTGCTCCAACCAAAGAGAAAGGCACAGCGAGAAGCACAAGTCCAGTTGAGAAGACTGAGCCGGTGTTAACGTAAAGGAGGAGTCCTATAAGGATAATCGTTAGAGGAACGATGAAAGTAAGTCGTTCTTTGACCCGCTGCATATTCTCATATTGCCCACTCCATTGTAGCACGTAACCAGGAGGAAGCTTTACTTGGGAACCTACCGCAGCCCTTGCATCATTAAGAAAGCTGCCGATATCTCTATTGGCAACATCAACGTAGATATATCCAACCCGTAATCCCTGGTCATTTCGGATCATGCTGGGACCTTCGAGCATTTCGATCTTTGCTACCTGTTCCAGTGGAATATGGGCTCCGCTTGGAGTTGGTAGGAGTACGCGGCGAAGCGCGCTAATATCTTCTCTGTACGCACGATCATATCTAACGTTTACTGGATAGCGCTCACGGCCCTCGACAGTTGTCGTAATGTTCTCGCCACCAATAGCTGAGGCCATGACCATCTGGGCCTCGGCTATAGAAACCCCGTATCTAGCAAGTGCAACACGATCTAATACGATATCTAGGTAGTAACCATCTGCGACTCGCTCTGCTACGACGTTTCTTGCGCCAGAAACAGTGCGAACTACCCGCTCAACATCTTCGCTTACCTGCTGGATGACAGTTAGATCATCTCCGAGTACTTTTATACCGACTGGAGTACGAATGCCTGTTGATAGCATATCAATCCGATTCTTGATCGGCATTGTCCAGATATTTGGGATCCCCGCGAACTTTAATTTGGCATCCATTGCCGCTTGAAGCTCTTCAAAGGTTCTATGAGGCGGTGTAATCCAGGCAAATAGGAAATGAAGAGCCTTTGGCAGATCCGAATACCATCGCGCTACGGCTGGCCACTCAGATGTAGGCTTTAAGACTACTGTGGTTTCAACCATAGAGAAGGGAGCAGGATCAGTCGGAGTTTCAGCCCGTCCGGCTTTTCCGAACACCGACTGCACTTCGGGAAACTCTTTTATTATCTTATCCTGCTGCTGAATAACTCTCTTTGCTTCTGTAACAGACATCCCAGGAAGTGCGGTCGGCATGTAGAGAAATGCCCCTTCATTAAGAGGTGGCATGAATTCAGAGCCGAGCTTGAAGTACACTGGAATAGTGGTGGCGACAAGCAAAGCTGCCCCCACTAGCACCTTACGCGGGTTGTTAAGTGACCATCGTACGATCGGTTCGTAAAATGCAATAAGCCTGCGACTAATCGGGTGCTTCTCTTCTGGATAGTACCGGCCCACAAATATGGAAGTACATATTCGGCTGAGCCATAAAGGCGAGAAGGTAAATGGATCCATCCTAGTAAAGAGCATTCTAAGGGCTGGATCTAATGTGACAGCAAGCAGTGCCGCTAGCGCCATCGCCAAAGTTTTTGACATCGCAAGCGGGGTAAAAAGTCGACCCTCTTGGTCAACAAGTGTGAAGATCGGTAGGAACGAAACTGCGATAAGAAGCAGTGAAAAGAATACAGACGGTCCTACTTCTTTCAGTGCTGAAAGCCTAACTTCATGAAAGTCCCCTTTGCGACCAGAACTTTGCCACTCTTCAAGCCGCTTGTAAGCATTCTCAACCTCTACAATTGCGCCATCTACAAGCACACCTATTGAGATGGCGATTCCGGCTAGGGACATAATGTTTGAAGTAAGCCCCATTAGGTACATCGGAATAAAAGCCAGAAAGACAGAGATGGGAATTGTAGCGATAGGAACTATGGCTGACGGAAAGTGCCAAAGAAAATGAAGAATTACTAAGCTTACAATTATAACTTCGAGTACCAACTCATGGGTCAAAGTATCTATGGCAGCTTTGACTAAGTCAGAGCGATCATAGACCGGCACGATTTTTACTCCGTGCGGCAGGCTCGGCTCTATCTCTTTAATTCGCTCCTTGACTCTATCAATTACATTTAAAACATTTTCACTCTGGCGCATCACCACAATCCCGCCAACCGTATCACCGCGCCCATCAAGGTCAGCTACGCCGCGCCTAATATCAGGCCCCAATTCAACACGGGCGATGTTCTTTACAAGGATCGGAACACCTGTTTTTGGTTCAACGCTGACAACTATCTCTTTTATGTCATCAATCGATTTTACATATCCGCGCCCACGTATCATGTACTCGCGGTCACCAAACTCAATGACTCGTCCTCCAGTTTCAGCGTTTCCGTTTCGCACCGCTTCTGTAAGATCGAGTAGGGAGATGTTGTAGGCGGCCAGCCGATTTGGATCGACTACGATCTGATACTGCTTTACAAATCCACCGATCGAGGCAACTTCAGCGACTCCAGGGACAGATTGTAGAAGATATTTTAATTGCCAATCTTGAATCGAGCGAAGCTCACTTAAGTTTTTCCCGCCGGTTTCATCGATTAGAGCGTATTGATATACCCAACCAACACTAGTGGCATCTGGCCCGATTTCAGTTTTAACTTCTTCCGGTAGCCGTGCTTGAATTTTACTTAGGTATTCAAGTACCCGGCTGCGTGCCCAGTAAAGGTCTGTACCGTCTTCAAAAATGACGTAGACGTAAGAAAAGCCAAAATCTGAAAAGCCACGAACAGCCTTTACCTTGGGCGCGCCAAGGAGTGCTGAAATTATCGGGTAAGTTACCTGGTCCTCAATAATGTCAGGGCTTCTATCCCAACGTGAGTAAATGATTACCTGAGTGTCAGAAAGATCAGGGATGGCATCAAGTGGTGTGCGTTTAATGCACCAGGTCGCAACTACAAGCAGTACCGCTGTGAGAAGCAGGACCAGAAATTTATTACTAGCACTGAACTCAATTATGCGCGTGACCACTTCCGCCTCCACTTCCACGCGCCACGGCTTGAAGTCTTGATTCTGAATCAATTAGAAAGTTAGCTGCTGTTACAACTTCCTCTCCCTCGGTTATCCCAGAAAGAACCTCATACCTATCTCCGACAGCGCGTCCGAGCGTTACTTTTCTTGGTTCAAATTGATTGGATTCACGTCGTACAAAAGTGATTGCTTCGTTACCACTGATAATCACTGAATCGTTACGGATGGCGAGCTTCTCACCCAACTCAACTTTAAATTGAACTAAGAGATAGGTGCTTGGTCGAAGCTTTCGCTCTTTGTCAGACACTTCCACAATTACTCGGATCGTCCTGCTTTCTGGATTTAAGAGTGGACTTACACTGAGTACCGCACCGGTAAACTCCATTCCATCTAAGGCTGGAGCTTTAGCGCTGACAGATTGTCCTTCCTTTATGGCAGAGATTTCATAATCAAAGAGTTCAGCATAGATCCAAGCCGTGCCATTTGGGAGTAGAAGTTCTGATAGCTCCCTTTTATCACGGGCTAGTCGGTCGATGACCGCATCAGAAAGTCCAAAGAGCCTAAGCTTTGTTTTACTTGAGGAAGTTAGGGAATCGGCGTTAGGCGAACCCTTACTGCTTGTATCACGTAGCGCCAATCGGTACTCGCGAAACGCTGTGAATAGTTCAGGGTCATAAGCGACAGTGCCGCTTGCGGTTACGTTTTGAGTCAAAAGGACACGCTCAAGTACCTCAGTTCGAACTCCTATCAATTCCTGCTTAGTTGGTGAAAGCATGAATGTGGCACGGGAGTGAGAGATAGTATCTTTCTCACCACTTGATCTCTCCTCATTGTCAGAATGACCTTCATGCTCATCATGCTGCTCCTCTTCAACAAGCTGCATATGGCAGATTGGACACTGGCCCGGCCTATCAGATCGCACCTGTGGATGCATAGGGCAGTAATAACGTGGGGTGATTTGTTTTGCTTTATCACTAACAACACTTGAATTCTTAGAGGGCGTACCAACTCCACTTACGTATAGTGAGACCAGTCCTATAGCTACAACTATCGCAATTACGAAACTCTTCTTCATACTGGTTCGTCCTCCAAGGCATCTGTTGTAAGAAGAGCTTCAAGTTCGGCCACACGCTGCTCTCGACTTACGAGCGCTTCAAGAATTGTTAGTTCGCTTTTTGCGTATCGGTTGGCAAGCTCAAGAACAGTTCGATAATCAACCTCTCCGGTGGAGTAAGAAGCCAATGCAATATCCACCGCCTGTTTAGTAAGGCTTCGAGTCTTACCTTCAAAGAGAGTCAGTTGCTTCTCCGCTAATTCAAGTGCTGCTTTGGCAACCTCTATTTGATGTGAAAGGTGTACTTCTTCTTCACGGAGCAACTGTTTTGCACTCTTAAGTTCCTCACGAGCAGCTTCCTGTTCATGGCGCTGCTTGCTCTTAGCCCAGAGTGGCACTGTAATTCCCACCCGCGCTGATACAAAATCATCGCCTCTTCCAGCCTCTACAGCTTGTCTTTCTGTGTAGCCCACCGAGAACTCAAAATCAGGAAGTAAGTTAAGTTCGGAATAGCGCTTCTCGGCCTCAGCTCGTTGTGCCTCCTCTTTCAGGGTTTTAATTCTGGGATGTTGAGAGAGGTCCGAGTGTGTACTGCTAGATGTAAGTAGAGACTGAATTGGAGTCCGCTTTACTGCTGCTACCTTCCATGTATCTTCATGTTGATCACGTCCCATTAACTCAGCTAGGGAAGCGCGTTCTGCGCGGAGGTCTCTATCAATCATGAGCTTTTCGTTTTGAAGATCCGCTAATTCGACCTCAATAGCTAGAACTTCAGCTTGAGGAATTTTGCTCGTGGCATAGCGATCACGAGCAGAAGAAAGGGCCTTATCGACAATCAAGTATCGACTAGTAATGATTTGTGCCGATTCTTGAGCCTTAAAAACTGCAAGGTAAGCACTTTTAACATCTCTCACTACTACACGTTTCAGGGCACTTACTCTACTAGCCATAGCCTTAGACTTGTGACGTGCTGAGCTCTCAAGTTCAGCACGTTTTCCAGGAAAGGGAACCATTTGGGTAAGGGAGAGTTGGTTGCCGGTCATGTCAAACCGATCACGTTCCAATCCACCGAGGGGATAGTTCATTAGATCCAGTGAGACCTTTGGATCAGGAAGGGATCCTGCCGGTGACACTCTGTGCTGTAGCGACTTAGAAGATGAGAGCGTTGCTTGAATCATTGGATTATTGACTAACGCTTCATTTATAGCCGCATCCATGGTTAGGACTTCTGCCTGCACAATGGATGAGACTACTGCCAGAGGGACAAGAAAAATAATGAATCTCCGCATGGTCTTAAGCACAAAATCGATTTAAGTTCCTATTTAATACGTCTAAGCTCCAAAGTTTGTGACAGAGCTTTGTCACGAAACTTATCTCTCAAGCGTAATCGTATATGGCAGATGAGAACGATAAAATTGAACGCTCAAGTGATGAGGAGCTGATGAGCCGATATAAGCTTGGCGCATATCACGCTTTTGAAGAGCTGTACCGGCGTCATTCGGGGCGGGTATATGGCTTTATATTAAAGCGCATTAAGAATCGAGAACGAGCGGAGGAACTTTTTCAAGAGAGTTTTCTTCGTCTTCACCGTAACCGATCACGGTATAATGACTCTCTTCCGTTTCTACCTTGGCTATTCACAATCACTCGCTCGGCTATGATTGATGGAGTACGGGCGGATGCAAGATCGCAGCGGAGTCAGCAGATTTTTGCAGACCAGAATCTGGTTGAGCTTCAGGCTGTTCCTGTATCTATCGATATAGGTATTCAATCACTTTCCTCTCGCGAGCGAGAGGCGGTTGAACTGCGATACGGATCTGATCTTGATTTTAACGCGATAGCAGCCAGGCTTAATACTTCATCTACAAACGTGCGGCAGATAATTAGTCGAGCTGTTAAGAAACTAAGAACAGCTTTTGTCGATAGGTAATTTGAATGCGACCTAATGATAGTAACAAAGAGTGGCACAGCGAGTTTAATTCCTTTATGGAGGAGGAGTCGGTTACGCCTCCACTTAGGATTAAGGATCTGGTACATGAACAAATATTTCGTGATCTTAATCCCGCATCCTGGAAGATCAGCTTAAAGATGGTGACAGTGATGCTAATTACCCTACCGCTTAATCTTTTCCTATGTCCGCAATTCGGTATGGGGTTTTTGGAAGCTAGCGGACTTCGTTCTGTCCTTATGCCCTACATTATGATCTTTGGAATCTATGGCTGTATGGCATTATGCGGTGCCATTTTTATCGGAACTACAACCCTCATCGCATCGTTCGTGTTTCGCCCTGAGGAGGTAAAGGTCATAAGGAGCCAAAGAATATTACAGCTTTCATTCCTATCGCTTTTAGCTCTGGGATCTTTTGTATGTTTTGGTGCCGACGTGTTCCTTAGCACAGGACTTGTTTGGTTACTTGGAGCGGTACTCGGTGGAGCAGCCTCCTTAGAGCTTGGTTGGAGAGTCCGGGAACGGTTTGCTTTTGCGGGAATCTAATCTCAGCATAAAGTAACTCATTGCCTGATCCTTGGACGGCCTCGGCTATCAGCTTTAAGGCGAAAGTCGGTGAGGAGAAACCGAGCTGCTGGCAGCGTGGTCGGATCGACTCTATCTTGGATCTCCTGAAGCTCCTTAATCGCTTGCTTTGCCTTTGTGATGCCGCGAGCTTCAAGGAGAATCTTAGCGGCTGGAGAAACTTGAGGAACTGGATTTGCCACATCTCCAGGGGCAACGGCCTGAAGTACAAAGACTGACCATTCCTTAGTGCCGTACTCGCCACAGTCCCAAAGATCGAGCGCAAAGACATCTCCCGGCTTAAACAGTGCAAGCTGCTTAGTCATTCGACCATAAGTGCGTTCCTGGGTGATGACTTTAAATGGCCGACCGAATAGGAGGCGGTAATTCCTTACCCCCTGCTCATAAACGAGTTCGACCTGAGTTAAGCGTATTTCAAGGCTTTGCGTCTCACGGGTATCGATTCCTGCTGCTTCCATGAGCGGCAGGATACGAGGCTAATCTCTGGGGTGGTTCCCCCAGAGAATTCCAACTTAGTTGAATCTAAGGGAGATTAGCTACCATCCTTTAGTCATTGGGGAAATTGTCCGATATGAGGTAGAGTGAGTTAATTAGATGCAATCAAAGTTAATTAAAACGTGCCTTACATGGATATTTTTGCTGGTCTGGTTTCCAGCAACGAATCATTGCGTCTTTGAGTTCTTTACTCCCATCGCATCGGAACATCATTCATCCCCTCTTCATCACCAAAGTGGAGAGAAACCTCATCCGCACGGTGCTCAGTGTGAAATAGGTGCGTTAGGCAAGATCTCCATAAATGAATTTAATGGCGCGCAGTCCGAAGACCAATTTCTTCCTTTTGTCGGCTTCGCTCTGGCCTCTTACGGCTCAATTGAAGAGATCGCTTCCGTTTTGCAAGCCAATGAACATCGTTTCATTAAAGTAGACCATTTAGCGCTGCTCACTTCTGCGCCGCCAATGGCTCCTCCCTTCAGCCGTATCTAAAAAATCGCACTCCAAATCAGAGCCATTTTACTTACTCGGCATCTGAGTTGGAGGATGAGGTCTAACTGCTATCGAAACTGAAGGATTTTTATGAAGTTAAGTTTAATTATTGCGGTACTTATCGCAACACTTGTCAGTGGATGTGCTGTGTGTAGGTCAAAAGAAGGTGGAGTTCCGCCGAAGGCTGAAGTATCGAGCCCCGGGTGGGGATCTCAGAAAAGGCTTAGTATGCGTGTGAACTCAAAGCTCAAAAAAGGCGCGGCTCATGGTCGAGTCAAGATGACTAAGGATCGAACTGCAGCGATGTTGAGCAGGCGAGCGACATAGGTGCGGTTTTAGTTCAGGCGGACTAGGAGAAGTCAGGCGTTTTATGCGCCCTTGTCCAAATTACGGTAATTAGTTACAAAGGCTGAGAGTTTCCATGCAGCATACAAAAAATTTCAAGGTTTTGGTTACGATGGTGATGGCCGTTTTATGGGCCATTACAGTTAACCATTGCTTCCTTGAGTCAGTATTCGCACTGGATTCTAACCCTATTCATCATGAAGGCCCTGGCTCTCACTCACACGGTGAGCCGTGTGACAGTGGAGTAGCTTTGTCGAAAGCGACTCAATTCTCAATTGAACAGGTACTTCCACTTCATGATTTGCAGGTCTCGCTTTCGGCCTTTGTAACAAAGTTGCTTGAGATCGCTACTAATGCCACCGTCTCTACGGCTGTAGAAAGTAGAGTCAGGATTAGACACTCCTCTGCCGTGGCGGCACTGCTATCCGCACCGAACGCTCCTCCTTCTCATATCTAAATTAGTTCGTTGAGCTACTCTTCGTAGGTGTTACGTCTCCTCGTTCTCATGACGGCGTAAACGAAATGGTTAGTTCAGCAAGAGGTGAGTTTATTACTCTAGGTACTCGTATGAAGAAAAATATATTGGCAAAAAGTTTATTCGTAGTAGCTGCGCTGCTGCCGCATAGCCTGGCTATCGGTGCTCCTATTTCAGAGGATGATGTGCTGAGAGAGACCATGTCTAAAAGCGCATCTATTCGAGCAATTGATGCTGAAATCGCAGCGAAGCTCGGAGAAGCAATTTCCCTTCGCACATTATCCAATCCTGAGCTTGAAGGTGGGATAGCAAAGGCCACTCATGAAGCCGGAGATCCGGGGGATAATGAGTATGAGATAAGCCTTAGCCAGCCGCTTAGAGTTAGTCAGTTTGGAACAAGGCAGCTTGTTTCAAGATTAATGAATAAGGCTGCGACCGAGCAACAGAAATTAAGTGTCTTAGAACTCACAGAGAATACTCGCCTTTCGTACGCTGAGCTTTGGGCTCTTGAAGAGGCGATGCAGCGTATAAAAGCCGCAACAGATCGTGGCGAAAGATACGCGAAACAAATTTTAAGTGGAAAAGAGCGCGGCCTATTTGCAGATGGTGAAGTAAAACTATTTGAAGCCGAAGCGCTAAGAAGAAAAGCTGAGTTGCTCTCGATTGAAGCCGTCAAAGTCGAGACTCTATCCAAGCTTGTACGTTTAAGCGGAGTTAATCTCACAGACCGTACACTGACTAAACCTAGCGCGATAAAACTGTCCTCAAAGGAGGAGATCCTTTCATTGGCAGAAAAGGGTGAACTCCCGATTCAAGCTAGGCAGCGGCTTCAAGCAGAACTTGCCTCTAAGCAGTTTGCTCTGGCTAGAAGAGATAGCCTTCCTGCGTTTGCGCCACGGATTGCCTTTCAACATACGGATGACGGAGACGATAGAATTGTTGCCGGATTTAGTATGGAGCTTCCATTCTTTGACCGAAACCAGGGAGAGAGAGTTGAGAAACAGGCTGTTTCAAATTCAGAGCGGGTAAAATCAGAGTATTTTTTGAGTGACAGTTTCCGTTCGGAGATTTTGGCAGCCCTCAAAAGAACTGAGCTAAAGAGCAAAGAGAGCGCACTGATTGAGAATCAAATTATCCCATCACTAAAAACAGCGTTGTCATCCTTTGAGACTCAACTAAAAGCAGGACAAGGCGTTCTTTTGCAGCTTTGGGAATCACAACGGGAATTGGCAGACGTCGAACGAGAAGCACTTGAAGTTTGGTTTGAATCGCGAAAAGCACAAAGCGAATTACGAGTACTTTTGGGTGGTGAAATTTAAGGAGCAGATTATGAAACAGCTAGTTAAAAGATTTTGGATATATCCATTATTAGTGGTGGGGCTCATGCTTCCGTGCGGCGCCTTTGCTGAGAAAGATGACCACGGACATGACCATGGGTCTGAAAAAGGTTCAGAAATAAAAGACGAACATGGACATGATCACGGCGAGGAAGCAAATGGTCATGATGAGAAAGAGCATGAGGCGAATGGACACGATGAAGAAAATGAGGATGGCCATGAGCACGGCCACGAATCAAAACCTACTGAATTTACAGATGAGATCCTAAAGCAGTCAGGAATTACGATAGAGAAGCCCAGTGCCCAGAAAATTAAGTCAGCTCTTAGGTTAAGTGGGCGGGTCATAGCCGACGAGGATCGAGTAGTACATGTTATTCCGCGTTATGCTGGAATTATAAGAGATGTCCGAAAAAAACTCGGAGATAAAGTCGAAAAGGGAGATGTTCTAGTCATAATCGAAAGTAATCAGAGTCTTCAACCTTACGAGGTAAAGTCACTTATCTCGGGAGTAGTAGTAAAGCGTCATGCTTCTGTTGGCGAATTTGTCGCCGAAGATGCAAATATTTTTATCGTAGCCGATCTTTCAAAGGTCATAGTCGACATGTTTGTGTTTGAGCCTGACTTTAAACAGGTAGGCGTTGGGCAGAAGATTGAGATAGAGGTGCCTCATCTCGAAGAAATCCACTCCTCTACTGTTTCCTTTGTTTCTTCAGTTGTTGACGAAAGTACTCAATCAAAATTTGTACGCGGTGAGTTGGATAATAGTGATGGACACTTTTATCCAGGTCAGTTTGTGACAGGCGATCTGATAACTAAAGAAGTTGAGGTGCCATTAGCTGTCCGGGCTTCTGCTTTGCAAAGCATTGAGGGAGAAGAAGTTGTTTTTGTAAAGCACGGTGAGCACTTTGAACCCGAAAAGGTGGTAATCGGAAAGCGCGATCGTGAGTGGGTCGAGATTACAAAGGGCTTAAGGCCAAACGATCTATACGCAGTTGGAAACAGCTTCATTATCAAAGCCGAGCTCGGAAAGAGTGAAGCAGAACACGAGCACTAGGAGTTTAGGTTATGCTAGAAAAAGTACTTACATTCTCCCTTAAAAATCGTTACTTAGTGGTGCTTGTTACGGTGGCGATTGCCTGTATAGGTGCGTATTCCTTTACACGGCTTCCTATCGATGCTGTGCCTGATATAACTAACAATCAGGTACAGATAAACACTGTGTACGCTGCCTTTTCTCCAACAGAGGTTGAAAAGCAGATCACTTTTCCGATTGAAACCGCACTGGCTGGAATACCAGGACTTCAATACACCAGATCACTTTCAAGAAACGGCTTCTCACAGGTTACGGCCGTTTTTGAAGACCATGTGAACATTTACTTTGCTAGGCAACAGGTTGGTGAACGGCTAATTGAGGCCAAAGAGGCACTTCCTGAGGGCGCAGATCCTAGAATGGGAGCGATCTCTACAGGACTTGGCGAAGTATACATGTGGGTAGTCGAGTATTCCGAGGAAAAGAAAGAGAACTCGATAGAGGGATTCCAGGCTGATGGGAGTTACCTAACTCCAGAAGGTCGCTACCTTAGAACCGAAATTGAAAGGGCAGCGTACTTAAGGGAGATTCAAGATTGGGTTGTAAGGCCACAACTAAAGAGTCTTCCTGGAGTTGCTGGAATTGATTCCATAGGCGGATATGAGAAGCACTATGTGGTTGAGCCAGACCCAGAAAAGTTGGTGGCTTATGGTATCTCCTTTAATGATCTTATTGAGGCATTAGAGAGAAACAATGTTAGCACGGGTGCCGGTTTTATCGAGCATCGAGGCGAAGCTTACATTGTAAGAGCTGCAAGTCTCATAAAAAACGAGGCCGATATTGAAGGCATAGTGGTTGGAGAGAGGTCTGGAGTTCCGATTTATGTAAAGAACCTGGCGCATGTAGGAATTGGAAAGGAGCTTCGTACCGGCTCGGCTAGTAGTAACGGCAGAGAGGCAGTAGTTGGAACTGCTCTTATGTTAATTGGAGAGAACAGCCGCACTGTCGCAGCGATAGTTGATAAAAAACTTACAGAGGTTGGAAAAGCTCTTCCAAGCGGCATAGCAATTCGTCCAGTTCTGAACCGCACTAAGTTAGTTGATGCCACCATAAGCACGGTTCAAAAAAATCTATTGGAAGGAGCAATCTTAGTTATTGCGGTGTTATTTGCGCTTCTTGGTAATTTCCGAGCGGCTGTAATTACAGCACTTGCCATTCCGCTTTCGATGCTGATTACGGCGACCGCTATGGTTCAGTCAAAGATTAGCGGTAATTTAATGAGTCTAGGTGCTATCGACTTTGGGTTAATCGTAGATGGAGCTGTCATTGTTGTAGAGAATTGCATACGTAGGTTAGCAGAGAAGCAGCATCACCTTGGCCGTAACCTAACCTTAGTTGAGCGTCTTCATGAAGTTTCAGATGCGGCAAAAGAGATGGTGCGGCCATCAGTGTTTGGTCAAGCCATTATCATCATAGTGTACTTACCAATTCTTTTCCTAACCGGAATTGAAGGAAAGATGTTTCATCCAATGGCGATGACAGTAATCTTTGCGCTTGCTGGAGCTTTCGTACTTTCTCTCACTTTTATTCCAGCGATGGTTGCATTATTACTGACCGGAAACATTTCGGAGAAGGATGTAAGGGTCATAGCCTGGTGTAAGGCAAAGTATGAACCATTGTTAAGTCGCTCACTTAAATTTAGGGGAGCAGTTGTTGGGACGGCCGCTGGATTGTTTGTCGCTTCAATACTTTTATTTCTATCCCTGGGACAGGAGTTTGTTCCTACTCTGGATGAAAAGGATATTGCTATGCACGCCATGCGTATCCCAAGTACAAGTCTTACTCAATCTACAGAGATGCAGCTTCAGGTTGAAAAGCAGGTGGCATCATTTCCTGAGGTGTTGGTGGTATTTTCTAAAACCGGAACGGCAGAGATGGCTTCAGACCCGATGCCGCCAAACGTTTCTGACACATTTATAAAGCTAAAACCTAGAGAGGAGTGGCCAGATCCAAGTGAGTCAAAGCTCTCCTTAATTGAAAGGATTCAAGAATCGGTTGGGAAATTGCCAGGAAATAACTACGAGTTCACGCAACCGATCCAGATGCGATTTAATGAACTGATTGCGGGTGTGCGAAGTGATGTGGCGATTAAAGTGTATGGGGATGACTTCGAGAAGCTACTTCCCACCGCTAATAAACTAGCAGCCGTACTTAAAGGTGTGCGAGGTGCCTCAGATGTAAAAGTTGAGCAAGTAACAGGATTACCTATTTTAGAGATAGAGCTAGATCGCACCAAGGTATCCCGTCTTGGGTTGGATGTCAGAGAAGTTCAGAATGTCATATCCACTGCCATAGGGGGACGAGATAGCGGCTTGGTATTCGAGGGGGATCGTCGTTTTGAACTTATGGTTAGATTGCCTGAGGAGATGCGAAGTGACATTGAAGCTGTCAGGGCACTTCCAGTTCCGTTGCCTTTGCATGAGGTGGAGGACGAAAGTGATCCGCATATGCTTTCTAATCGTACAACTTTGCGTCCGCAAACTGATAAGCCAGCCTTTATACCTCTTCGAGCCTTGGCGAAAGTTGATTTAATTGAAGGCCCAAATCAGATTAGCCGTGAGAATGGAAAGCGTAGAATTGTGGTTCAAGCTAACGTGCGTGGAAGGGACATAGGGTCATTTGTTGAGGAGGCGGAAGCCAAGATATCAAGTGAGGTAAAGATACCGGCTGGGTACTGGACTGAGTGGGGTGGACAGTTTGAAAATCTAGTGGCTGCGAAGAAGCGATTACTCTTGGTAGTGCCCATGTGTTTTGTTCTAATTCTACTTCTCCTCTTTTCAAGTTTGGGATCGTTTAGGCAAGCAATCATGGTGTTCACGGGTGTGCCACTTGCTTTAACAGGAGGAATTGCAAGCCTTTGGTTAGCAGGACTTCCCTTTTCAATTTCAGCAGCCGTAGGCTTCATTGCCTTGTCAGGCGTAGCAGTGCTGAACGGACTAGTGATGGTAACCTGTATCAACCAATTAGTGGCTGAGGGAAAGGAGATTCAATTAGCCATTGTCGGCGGAGCGGTGCAGCGATTAAGACCCGTCTTAATGACAGCACTTGTGGCCTCATTAGGGTTCATTCCGATGGCACTTGCAAGCGGCACAGGGGCCGAAGTCCAAAGGCCAATAGCAACAGTGGTAATTGGCGGCTTGATCAGTGCAACTGCACTAACTTTGTTCGTACTCCCAGCTCTGTATAGTCTTTTTGTTGGGGCGAAAGAGGATGCGGAAGTTCGAGCAATTGAGGGGTAGGCAGAGGTAGTTTACGGATGATTTACGGATAAAAATTTTGAGCCCCAAACAGTCGGTATTCCACACCGTCGTCTTTGACGGATAAATCGCCGGATATTTTATCCGTAAATCATCCGTAAATGCCCCCAACACACTTCAACACAAGTCAGCACCAGACAGTGATTGAATTTTTCTAAGTTTGTGATAATGTTGGTTGAAGGGCGTTGATACGTGTTGACCCTTCTAGTGTAGCTTCGATTGCAAAACCGTCATCACCGGTTCAAATCCGGTTCGGGCCTCCAGTTTTTTTCAGCAGAATTATTCAGCTAGACTCTTACAATTCGTTAGGATTTTGTTGTTTAAAGAAAGGGATTGTGAAACTCCTGCAGACGTTGAAAGATTTTTCTTTGAATATGAGCCAAATCGATATATGCTCGCGCCGCTAGTAGGGGTAAGGGGTGTCGTTTAGTGTGCTCGCCGAGCATCAGGTTATCTGTCGGTTAAGTCGCTTCTTAGGTAATACCGAGCTGAAAGTTTGCAGAAAGTGAACTTCGCTGTCCGCGTATCAATTACAATGTTTCCTTCTAAATCTAAATATTCTTAAACGGTACCTCGCAACCAGTCCATTTTAGTGTCGTTGGGGGTCTGAATGGGTAGGTCGATTCTAGTTAAGTTAGGGCTGCTTTTTGGGTTGGCGTTTGTGCAGTTATCGTCTGCAGCAGCAGCGTCGCCATTTTTGGCCCAGTGCCAGAATAGCAGCGGCGCAGCTACCTGGCGGATGCAGTTCGCTCCACCTATTCAGACACGATCGTTTCAGAGCATTATTTTTGGATACGATTCAGACTCAGATTCCTGGGGTTTTGTAAGACCTTATTTTATCGAGGATATCTCAGGCGCTAATAAGCAGTTCTTTGATGGTAACTGCTACAACGATCTTAATCAGCTCACTGGCCAAAGCTTCACCAGTGCGGCTGGGCTACGAATTAAAATGTTGGCTTCAGGTTACAGTATTATAACCGATGAAGGAGGCGTTTTTTCCTTTTCTAAATTGGCATTAAGTGGCGGTAAGCGCCTCTGGTATTTAACCAATTCCCGAGTGCCTGGTGGGTGGCAAACTGATTATATTTACTTGAACGGTTCTTTGATTAGAGTCGATATTGATTCGAATCCAGCAGCTAATCTGAACCAAAAATATAGCTTGAATTTTACTTATCCAGTTGGCGCACAGTTAGGCCAAGTGACTCTTTTCCACCGTGAACAGGGTGCAGCTAGTGGACCAGGCTGGACGGCTCAACTGGCTTCACCGCTCGTTCAGATAGCGCGATATGATCTTCAGTACAGTGGCAGTAGGCTCAACGATATTACGGTGAGGGATGGTAATAACCTGGCCTTAGGGCATGGCACGTTCACTTATTATGCTTCGGGTCAGTTCGCAGGTCTTTTGAAGAAAGCTACGAATATCCTTGGAGGTAGTCGTACTTATAACTACATGATTACCCCTGTTGTGGATGTTGTAACGGGGGCAAGTTCTCAAAAGACTAGCGTACGTTCAATTACCGTTAATCCAGTAACGGGCAATTCCACCACAGAAAATTACACTTATAATTCTGGCGAAAATGCCGGTTCTATTTTTCTTGGATATGACCAAATTGAAGCAGCGGTAGCAGGTGTTTCAAAGAAGGTTTATGAGTTTTACAAATCTGATGCTCGACGCGGAAGCATGAGGAGTATCGAGGTGCGAGGGGATGATGGCACCCTGCTTAAACGGGATTATTTTTATATTCCTCTTGGAGTTGCTTTTCCCGACAAGGCATTCATTAAGAATGTTGTATCTCAAGAGTTTGCTTCTGGTGTCGCAGTCACTCGGGGCAAATCCTTTAACTGGAACTACACCCTAAATAGGCTAGATTCAATCCAGGCAAATAATCAGTCAACCTATGACTTCATAAGCGAAAACTTTCAATCAGGCTTGAACTCTGATGATCGAATACTAAATTTTACTTACGGCTCGGATCTGCCAGCTGTTAGCCGTTACAATTTGATTTCCAACAGAACGATTCTTGACTCCAGCCAACTGAAGCTGGCTGAAACTCAGTACGAGTATGAGGTTGATGGGAGACCTAACCTGATTAGAGAGTGGGACAGCTCAACGAATTCTTATCGTACGACTGATTTGACAGTTGATGGTCGCGATAATTTGATCGAAGTGGTGCATCCCTCTGGTCTAGTTGATAGATTTAGCTGGCACGCTGCGCAACTTAAAAGTATTCAGGCCGACCCCTCTGGGCTAAATTTTGTAACTAGCTTTAACTACGATCCCCAAAATGGCCTGCTTTATAGCACCAAATCTCCAAACGGACTGACCGAATATTATCTTCGCGATGGATTTTTTAGAATTACTGACTACTACGTATCAAATGGCTTGATGTCGTTTCTGCCAATTGAGCTCACGTATGATGATGCAAATGGAATGCGTGGAATATCTCGATTTGGAATTGAGTCTTGGCTGAAAACCGATGGTTACGGTCGAGTAAAAAAATTCTCTGAAGAAGCTGATTCCTCAGGAGCTATGCCGGCAAGGTTGATTAATTATGGAGCTTACAGCGACTTAGCAAACTACACAGCTCCACCATTTATGAGCTCTGCCCATGGCTTGGTGGCAGGCGAGAGTTCTTCAAATGAAATAAATATAAGTCACGATTGGAGTCAGAGGCACTCAGAGGCTCTACCGGCGCTTTTTGGTGATGGTATTGGGGCTTACAGTGTTGATCGTTTTGTTTCGGGGATGCTAAGCGCTCCAGTAATTAATCCGCAGGGTTTTGCTGGTACGGATTCTCTTGGAAATTTGGTAGAGATCGGACACTACCAGGATTTTTCATATCTCAGAGTCGGATCCGGCAGTGAAACGGGACAATACCTCTTCACCCAATCGCCATTTATGGAGAGTGGGTCAGATCCGTTAGGCAATCCATTCTTCACGACTTATGACTCATTAAATCGGGAACAGAGTAATTCATCACTCAAATCCGCTGATTCTACTTTCGAATATAATCCGGCTGGACTTTTAAAAAAGATCACCTATGCCAGTGGAGGAACAAGGGAGTTTCTCTATGATGCCCTGGGTCGCATTACTCAGAAAACCGACACGGCTCATGGATCACAGGAAACTACTACTTTCGTTTGGGACAATTCTTCCCTAAGTCAGTGTTCAGTAATGAAAGGTGCACTCGGAAGTATTGTTGGCCCAAATGATCATATGGATTTTTGTTACGATCACCTCTCTAGGTTAAGCCGTCTACAACATACCTTAGCCGATGGCACAACGCGTGAATTCAGATTCGAATATAATTTTCAAGGCTCGTTAAGCGCCATTCATTATCCTGAAGAGATCTCAGGAGGACCGGTAGCTGTTTATTACCAGTACGATGCCAATGGCAGGGAACTTAGGGTTACAACACCTAACATCCAAAATTGGGCTCCAAGCCAGATTCTACGGGAGATAGTTTCACGTTCTCCAATCGGTAAGCCAACACAGCTTACTTGGTTCAACGACGTTGAAGAGTATTTTGATTATTCTTCGGTGAGCGATAAACTTTTGAATTATCAGTTGCGTCGAATCAGTAATGGGGCACTGCTAGATCAGCGAGTCCTGACCTATGACCAGGGAAATTTAATCTCAAAGACAGAAGGAGTCGGGGCGAGTGCCGTTACCTATAACTTCGATCAGTATAATTCTCAAAATCTGCTAACCCAATATTCTACTCAAGTTGGTGGCGGGGCTCCGATTGTAAAACAGCAATCCTGGGATGTGGCTGGGCGGAAGCTTAATGATCCTGACATCGGTGCCACCCTTAACTATCAAGCTGGTTCAACTCATCCGTATTTGCCAGATAGTATCACTATTAGCGGAATAACTTATCCTTGGTCGTACAACGTAGATAAGCAACCGACTTCTATTTCGGGACCGCAATCTAAAGATAATGCCACATTCACTTATGGGCCAAGTGGCGATGT
>CAZYRE010000008.1:34538-38897 GCA_964650155.1 uncultured Bdellovibrionales bacterium | reverse complement strand
TAAACTCCAGCCATTGAGCTCTGAAAAACTTCTTTGCCAGAATGTTTACCGATATTTCCTACGATATCCTCAACAGCTCTTTCAGGATGAGGCATTAACCCGACAATATTTCCTTTAGGATTCGATATTCCGGCAATTGAGTTAAGGGCTCCATTTGGATTTATCTCTCGACTATCATCTAATCTTACGCCAGCTGGATCGCAGTAACGAAAAACTACCTGCCCCTCACCTTCTAGTTTCTGTAAGGTTTCAGCATCACAAAAATAATTCCCTTCTCCATGTGCTATTGGACAAGTTATGACGTCACCTTTTGAATATTTTTTTGTAAATGGAGTACTAGTACGCTCTACGCGGATATTAACCATTCTAGAGAGAAATTTTGTATTAATATTCCTTAGTAGTACTCCTGGAAGAAGGCCACATTCACAAAGGATCTGAAAACCGTTACATATTCCGATAACCGGACCACCCTTATCAGAGAAACGCTTTACCTCTTCCATTATTGGGGAAACTCGTGCCAAAGCACCTGTTCTAAGGTAATCACCAAATGAAAATCCGCCTGGCAGGACAACGATATCTGCTTTTTTTAGATCCCTCTCTTTATGCCAAACAGTTGAGACCTCTCCTCCTAGCACTGAGCCGTAAACATGCTCAACATCATGGTCACAGTTGGATCCAGGAAATCTAATTACTGTAATCTTCATGCTGCTTTAATCTCGTAACTTTCAATTACCGTGTTTGAGAGCAATTTATCACACATCTCTTTTACTCTAGATTTAGCTTTAGCTTCATCATTACCTTCAACTTCAAACTCAACAAGCTTTCCTACGCGTAAATTGGAAACCTCAGCAAAGCCAATATCATGAAGCCCTTTTTCTACAGCCTTTCCCTGCACATCGAGCACACCATTTTTTAGTCTTACAAAAACTTGAATCTTCATCTTATCTCCTCTGCTTCTTTGAGAACTCTCTGGAATATAAAATCTACATGCTTATAATGAGCTGAAACATCAAATAATTTATCGAATTCCTTGGTAGTGAAAGTTTTTTTAAGTTCACTATCCTGTCTGACAAGGTCAGGAAAATCCATTCCCTTCTCCCATGCTTCCATGGCGTTCTTCTGAACAATCCGGTAAGCATCCTCTCTAGTGATGCCTTTATCCACTAACGCGACAAGTAGTGTTCCTGAAAAATATAAGCCCCTAGAAGATTCTAAGTTTTTCTTCATCTTTTCAGGATAGACCACTAAATTCTGAACGAGTCCAGTAAATCTCCTGAGCATAAAATCCATAATGATACAGGCATCAGGAGTAATTACTCTTTCTACTGAACTGTGAGAGATATCTCTTTCGTGCCAGAGAGGAATATTCTCTAGAGCAGGCGTGACATAACTGCGCAGCAGTCTTGCCAATCCAGTTATATTCTCTGAGAGAATAGGATTCCGCTTATGTGGCATAGCCGAAGAACCCTTTTGGCCCTTGGTAAACTTCTCTTCTGCTTCACCTACCTCTGTTCGCTGCAAATGACGAATCTCAGTCACAAATCGCTCTATCGAGCTGCCTAATAGCGCAAATGCGGAAAATACTGCAGCATGTCGATCCCTTGGAACGACCTGCGTAGAAACAGCATCTGCCCTTATGCCTAGTGACTGCATTACATGCTTCTCAATAGAAGGAGGGAGTTGGGCAAATGTACCAACGGGTCCAGAAATTTTACCAACACATGCTTCATTAAGAGCTGCTTTTAATCTTGCTCGGCCCCGGGAAACTTCCGCGTACCAACTAATTAATTTTAAGCCAAAGGTTGTAGGTTCAGCATGAATACCATGGCTTCTACCAATGCACGGAGTTTGCTTAAATTCCTCTGATCTTATTTTAAGAACGTCAAGAAGCCCATCGATGTGCTTCAGAATTAATTCCCCTGATCTCTTAATTTGGACAGCATAGGTTGTATCCAGGAGATCGTTCGATGTCATTCCTCGATGCACATATCTAGATAGTGGGCCAACATGTTCGGCTACATTGGTAAGAAATGCGATTACGTCGTGCTTAACCTCAGCTTCGATCTCAAGAACACGGGCGGTATCAAATTTTCCTTTTGATTTTACAGCCTCAAGAGACTCTTTTGGGGCCAACCCCTCTTCAACCATTTTTTCTAGTGCTAGAGTTTCAACCTGAAGCCAGATCTTCAAGCGACTTTCATCGCTCCAGATTTCAGACATTTCAGGATTTGTATACCGAGGAATCATAATAATATGGGGACAGACACCTATTTCCTGACCCAAAACTTACAACATAATCACTATACTTATAAAGGGGTCTTAGCCCTTTTCTCAAATAACTCAGGTTTATCAGTAAATACGGCATCCACACCGTAATTCGAAACAAATGTAAATACATCAACTTTATTTACCGTCCACACCCAGATCTGCATTCCGTTCTGTTGAGCTTTACTTCTCATGACAAACTCGTTCTCAGAATCCATATAGATATTAGACCAATCTAGATGGAGATTATTAATTCCACTATTTGCTAATTCATCGATGTACGAAGGTAGCAAAACTCCATCATTTATAGCTCCAACCCTTAGAGATGGCAGTTCCTTTTTTAGATTAATTGCGGTCTGATGGTGAAAGGACGAAAGAACAATTTGATCCTCTTTCCATCTTCCAGAATTTAGCTCGCTGCGTATTAACCTAATTGTGTCATCGGCTGAAGCCGGACTTTTAACTTCTATGTTAACTGAGCAACGTCCTGAGATTAAGTTTAAAACTTCGGGCAAAGTAGGTAGCCCAGTATTGGCGCCTGGATCGTGTGCCACTTTCAGTCCCGTCCAAACATCAAACTCAATCATCTCAGCACCCTCAACAATCGCTCGCTGAAATGCTGCTAGGGTGTTTTCTTGAAGTACAGATCCGTTGATTGTAATTCCGTGCCTACCGCGGTGGTAAATAACTCTAGGTTTCATCCTTATCCAACTGCAGCATTAGCGTCTTCGACACGGCTTTCAACACTGTACAGCGGGGTTGGTGAAGCTACAGCACCACACGAGATCTGAGAATCCTTGATTGCTCCATCTAGGTATGTCTTTACGGTCTTAAGAGCTATCGCAGGAGAATTACAATTCTCACTTAAATGTCCAAGTACAACCGTGCCAAGTTCAGGATGGGCTAAATCCCTAAGTAATCTACCAGCAACATCGTTGGATAAATGACCATGACTGGAGGCAATTCTTTGCTTTAATTCCCAAGGATAATGTGAGGTGTAAAGCATTCCCAAGTCATGGTTTGATTCCAATACTAAGGCATGAACACCAGAGAGTGCCTCCCTAACAACTGTTGTAACCTTTCCAAGGTCTGTTGCTTGGGCAAATTTAATTCCTTGAGCCTCGATAAGAAATCCTACCGGATCTGAAGCATCATGAACAATTCCGAAAGATCGTATTGCAGCATCTCCAATACAGAAGTCTTCCCCTGTTACGAATTTCTCAAGTGCATACGGGGCGTCGATGAATGCAGCCGTAGCCTCATTTGCATAAATAGGAATCTTAAGTCTTCGTGCTAGGGATGCTGCTCCAGTAATATGATCGGAGTGTTCATGGGTAATTAATATTCCCTGTATCGACGTTGGATCTATGCCTAACGAAACAAGCCGCTTACAAACCTGAGTGGCAGATAAACCACAATCAATCAGGATTCTTTGCGAACCGACTTCAACAAAGGTAGAGTTAGCTTTACTGCCGCTAGACAGGACTGAAAATCGCATTACGTAACCATAGTAGATCCATGATTAGTAGCAAGGGGTGGGATAAAGATAGGGATACGTTGGATGGAAAAATCTCTAAATCACTTAATAATCGGACCAGGGGCCGTAGGCCTCGGACTAGCTTCTTTACTTGGAAAACACTCTACTATTGCATTATTAGGTAAACCAGGATCTCTTCCACCAAGTACAATAACCCTTACCGGTCAAGGGTATGAGAGAAATACAAAAGTACATTCCTTACTTGGAGATGAATCACTGAACGGAATTAAAAATATTGACGTGATTTGGATCTCAACCCCAGCTTACGAAGTGGCAAATGTCATAACACGAATTAAGCCTTATCTAAATAAAGCAAACCTACTTGTAATTGTATCCAACGGACTTGGGGTTTATCACGAAGCAAGAAGCCTTGTAACCGAGGATGTCTCATTAGCCAGAGGATTAATTGAGGTTGGTTTTAAAAGAATTGATGAGCACACAGATGTAATAACCGGAAAGCCTAAGATTATTCTTGCGGGAGAAGACATAAGAAAACTGCAGTCTCTTGCATCAGAGTTAAGTGAAAAATCTTGGATCAGTATCATCGAATCGGATGT
>CAZYRE010000008.1:0-34438 GCA_964650155.1 uncultured Bdellovibrionales bacterium | reverse complement strand
GCAATTATAAGACATGCAAAAACTAAAAATATTGCGGTTCCAACTTTAACACTGCTTAACAGCTTACTAAAAATCAAAGAGCAAGAGTCAATTGCATCACAAAGCCTGACTATTTAGTCCTAAAATAAGTATAACTCTCCTGCACACCGCTTAACCGATAATACTTTCTAACCCAACCAGGTGCTGTCCATGTCTCTTTATTATCTAAAATCATAATATCGTACGTACTCGAGAGAGCCTCAGGTTTAGGATCTTTTTGATAAGCTACATATTTTTCAAAATCCCTTACATAGTAAGGAAGAGGCCAATACGTATTAACTCCGATCAAAACTTTTGCTGTAGGAATATTATCACGATAATGCTTGATATCATCTACCAGTCTCAGCATTCCCTCTGAAGTATGAACATAACAATATGGATGCTCAGAACCATAAGGAAATCTATAATTGAAATAGTACGTACTAAAAATACTTCCGCAAATTACTAGTGCAGAAAAGCAAAGACCAACTAACCGAACTACGCGCTTAGATTCTAATAAAATCGTAAAAAGTCTGGCAACTAACAGAATAAAAAAGGCGGACTGACTTATTATTAGCCATGCCGTTTTATATTTCACATAACCATAAACTAGCCAAAGTCCTAAGGAGCAACCACACAGAAATCGGAACCAGCTATCCTCTTTAAAATTTCTAATTAGTGGTTTTATAAAATTTACTGGTAAAATGCTCAGGATAAGAACAAGGACAGAAAGTCCGAATCCAAAAATTAACCATGGCTCTGTTTGTAGTAATAATCTTGTATAGTAAAGAAACGGCTTAAAATGCCCTGTATCTCCTGAGCCACGACCGATCCACTGAGGCACAGCTAAAAACATCTCTCTTATTCCATCAACCCAGCGAAAACCTCCGGAGAAAATGCCAAACAGAACAATTGTGGAAATCACAATTGCTAGACCAAAATCTCTTTTTGAATTCCAGAACCGCCTTATTATTTCACGAGGAGAAAACGAAAATAAAAGGCCAAGAAGTACAGCTGCACCAGTGATAACAAAGGTTTCTTTTGTTGCTATAAGTAAGGCTAATGCTAGGCCGCTCTGAATAAGAAGATTTCTTGATCCGATGCGAACCCAATTAAATACTGAGACTGCGAACCAAACGGAAAGTGTCACAAAAAGCATCTCGTGTATGGCATACCGGGAATGAAAGACAAGAGATGCTGACAGTGCGGTTAGTATTGCTGACAAAACTACAAATACAGAACCTGCTGATTCCATAACAAGGAAGGGTAGCGCCACTAAAGCTACACCGGCTACTACACTTGATAACCTAATCGCTAATTCAGAATTTCCGTAAAGCCCTCTAAAAAATGCAGTCACATAGAAATAAAGTGGCCCGTGATAGTTCTCATGAGAGTATGAGTAATATCCCTTTTTTACTGTTTCCCGAAGAAAGTGAAAATTAACCCCTTCATCATGATGAAAAGGACGGATATCTATGTTGTAAACTCGGAGAATAAAAGAAGATAAAATCACTAGGCCGACTATAAGCGGCACCAACCACTTAGAGTTTTTCAGCACACCGATACTCACCTGCTACCTTTTGGCAAACCGAGAATTCGTTCAGCAATGATATTACGTTGGATCTCTGAGGTTCCAGCTGCTATCGTTCTACCACGCGAATAAAGATACCGATGCATCTCTTCACTATTCTGAGGAGACGATTCAGAATAAATGGCTCCAGGACCCTTAAGTTTAAGGCCGAGCTGTGCTAGTTCTTGAAAGGATTCACTCCACATTAATTTATCAAGAGAGCCCTCTGGTCCAGGAGAGGCCCCACCTGCATAAGAGATCAAATGTTCATAGGCCAGAGCCCTAACAGCACATGCTTGAGCTATTTGTCTGGCGATTTCAGACTCTAAATACGGCCACTTTTTATTTTTAAAATCCTCAATCATTCCTCGAAGTGCGACTTCTGATTGGAGCTGTCTTGAGAAGGTAAGCACCACTCTCTCAAACATTAACGTGGAGATAGCAATCTTCCAACCTTCACCGACGGCACCAACAACTTCATTATCAGGAGTAAAAGTCCCTTCAAAAAATACTTCGTTAAATTCCTCATCACCACTAATTTGTTTTAAAGGCCGGATTGAGATTCCGGGAGATTTCATATCAACAAGGAGGTAGGTTAGCCCCTCATGCTTCTTGCCAGTTTCGCTGGTACGACAAAGCACAAAACATCTATCAGCTATATGAGCAAAACTAGTCCAAACCTTCTGACCTGTTATTTTGAAACCACCAGGGACCTTTTCAGCTTTTGTTTTAATGGCAGCAAGATCGCTCCCTGCACCAGGCTCTGAAAATCCCTGACACCAGATCTCTTCCGCAGTCAGAATTTTTGGTAAATAAGATTTTTTTTGCTCAGGAGTTCCATACTTAATTAGTACTGGTCCGACCATGGTTAAACCAAAAAGACCTAGTACCTGGGGACTTTTTACCCTTACTAGCTCTTCTTGAATTACTGCTTCTTCAACAAGACTTAAACTCCGTCCGCCAAATTCCTTTGGCCAATGAACTCCGATCCACTGAGCAGCCGAAAGTTTCTTTTGCCACTCCCGTCCGGCCTTAACAAAGCTATCAAGGGAAGCATCCTGCTGTGTTGGTGGAGGGTTTGATTTTAGCCAACTTCTAAATTCACTCCTCAAGGCTTCAACGCTTGTACTAACATTTAAATTCAACATCCCTATTACCTTGAAAGGCTTCCACCAGCTTCGCTATTCAAAAACCAGGTTATCTGACCGGCTGCCCGACGATAAATCGTTGCGGGATGTTCCTCAACAGAAGAATTTCCTTCAATAACCTGCTTCACGATTTCAGCCTTATTTGTACCGGAAACTATGAAAATAATTCTTTTGGCCTTTTCAATTAGTGGACAAGTTACGGTTACTCGATCTTTTATTCCCTCAGGAGATTGAGCTGTAGTTACTAACAAGTTTTTCTCGGACAAAGCCTTGTCACCAGGGAAGAGTGATGCTGTATGTCCATCCTCCCCTAGACCCAAAAGCATAATATCGATTTCTGGTACAGCTGGAGCTTTTACACCAGTTATTTCCCGGATCTGCTCTTCATATTTCGTTGCAGCTTCTTTCACAGATTTTAAATTCGTAGGAACGGCGAGTATCTTAGGCTTTAACAAGGTTAGCTTAGAGAGCAAAGTCTCATCAACCAAACGGTAATTACTATGCTCGTCATCATGAGGAACAAATCGCTCATCACCCCACAACAAAACAACTTTGTCCCAGGGAATACCATTTACAAGTGGTGGTCTTGCCAAAACACGATAGATAGAACCAGGCGTCTTTCCACCTGACAATGAAATAATACATCGCCCCCTCTGAGCAACCGCTCCATCGATCAAGGAACGAATCTCTTCAGCTACCGTGTGAGCAAAGAGAGATGATTCTACAATCTCTATATTGGCAGCCATACTTAATCCTTGGTTTTAACTGAAGCGAAATCCCTGCTTCAAATTTTCGATATCAATAGCCAACCTCAAGGCGACATCATACTTGTAGACTGAGGTACCTACCAGGAAAAATCTCTGAAGTAGCTCAATTGTTGAAAAATCTCGGTAGGGCTGAGATAAACGAACTTCCAGGGCTCCAGAAGCTACGGTTTCTATTATCTCTCCTTTCTTTGAGATGGTCACAGTTATGTCATTTTGGAACTTTGAGTCATCTGATTTAAACTGAAATCTTAACGAATCAAAATCATCCTCAGAAGGTTCAAATCTAATCTCGAGTGTTTTTCCCTCTTCGTTTCGACATTCGTAATATCCAATCCCTAAGGCTACGACTTCGAGCTTCAGACAGCAAAGAATCCAGCCAGCCATATAAAGAGAGGCAAGTGCGGTACCCTCTGTTGGTCCACCTACAAAAGTTATGTTCTTAAGATCAGAGAGTCTATTCATTACTCCAGGGATTTCAAAAAGTAATCGTACCGACTCTCGCCATGGAGCTAATCTTAACCACTCAAGATCGATCCTAGTCTGACAAAATTTACCGAGCCATGATGCCTTACCCAGGCCTCCACAAATACGACCATCAAATATTACTCTCTCACAGAGCGCCATTATCTGAGTGCCGACTTGCTCAGTTACAGGAGTCACATCAACAATAAACATGTCGGTTGCAACTCCAGTAAGCAAATGACTTCTAAGCGCAGAAGCCGCCTGAGAGATGTGATTCTGAGATGATTCAATTCTAATTACTTCTGAACAGATCTTATCCTCCTTGGAGATTACCTCACAACGAGCCGTAAGCTTTAAGTCATCATCACCTGAACGCAACTCCAGAAGAAAAAATCTGGCTGGATTAAGTCTCATTAGTTGCTTAACTACATCATCTTCAATCGTTTCCTCTGGCGCAGGAGCACCCACCACAATCATATTCTGCGTAGTGAAAGAAGCATGGGCTTCATCGGATTCACCCATCTTACTTTTCAACTCAGCAAGGGTGTCTTCTAAGCGATTTAATTGGACAGTTTTATATCGTGGTGATTGGCGAACCATTGTCTACACCTATAATCTACGCCAACGGTGATTCTCACGTCGTAATAAATCAGCTGCTTCTTTTGGACCCCAAGAGCCTGCTTGATAACGAGCTAGATGAGGGGTGTTCTTGCCCTCCCATGTTTCAAAGATTGGTTTTAAAATATCCCAAGCTTCTTCAATTTCATCATCTCGAGTGAACAAGGTAGCATCCCCCTTCATTGCATCGAGTAGGAGGCGTTCGTACGCCTCTGGAGATGGAACGCCAAAAGAATTTCCATAATTGAATTCCATTACAACTGGATGAGCGCGCATCCTAGGACCAGGGGGCTTACTACTTATTTTTAACGAAATCCCTTCCTTAGGCTGCACCTGGATAGCCAACACATTCTGCTCAATCTGTTTGTATCCCAATCCTTTAAAAAGAGCCTCAGGAGGTTTCTGAAAATAAATTGTAATCTCGGTAATTCGTTTAGGTAACCGTTTGCCTGCTCTTACATAGATAGGAACACCAGACCAACGCCAGTTATCGATAGAGAATCTTATGGCAGAAAATGTTTCTGTCTGACTTTTGGGACTTATCCCCTGCTCCTCGGTGTATCCGACGATATCTTGACCATCAAGAATCCCTTTAGTGTATTGGGCTCTAACCGTATTTAGTTTTACCTCTTCAGCTGTATATCTTCGAATAGCTTTTAAAACCTTAACCTTCTCATCACGAATACTATCAGCATCAAGATTCACAGGTGGTTCGATGCAAAGCAAGGATAAGACCTGAATCACGTGATTCTGAATAATATCACGAGTAATCCCTGTTCCATCAAAGTATCCACCACGAGATTCTACACCAACAGATTCAGCAACCGATATCTGAATATGATCGATATAACGGTGATTCCAAAGAGGTTCAAACATTCCGTTTGAAAATCTGAATACTAAAATGTTCTGTACTGTTTCTTTCCCCAGATAGTGATCGATACGAAAGATCTGACTCTCTGAAAAGCTTTGTCTCAATTCTAAATTTAGCTTACGAGCTGACTCAAGGTCGTGTCCAAATGGTTTCTCAACAACGATAGAAGTTGACCTAACACCAGTTTTCGGATCTTCAACTAGGTTTGCAGCTTTGAGTTCACGAGCAATTGTGCCAAAAAACTTTGGCGCAGTCGCAAAATAGTATAGATAATTAAAATTTTGTTTTCTCTCTTTGCCGATCTCTTCAAGTTTATTTTTTAAAGCCTGATAATCAGTACCAACATCAAAGCCAAGTTGAGAATAGAAAACATTCTGTGAAAACTTATTCCAGATCTCTTTCGATATGGTTCTACGGGAATAGGATTTTATCCCCTCCCACAAACTATCTCTAAAATCCTTATCTGTATGCTCACCTCGAGAAGCACCAATTACAACAAATTGTGATGGTAAATATTTATCCTCAGCCAGATTGACTAACGCTGGAATAAGTTTACGTCTCGTTAAATCACCTGTGGCACCAAAAATAACAAGGCAAGTTGCCGGAGCATAAGCCGACTTTTCTATTACATCCCCAAGGAAAGGATTAACCATGATCCGAAACCTTTATCTGTATTACTTTAAGCTTTGGCACTTTTTCGTTACATCAGCTATCAGCGCATTGTAAGAATCAGCAAACAACTTTACCCCTTGCTCCTCTAGATCAAGCAACAACTTATCTAAATTAAGTCCAAGAGTATTAACTGACTGAAGGACACTTTTAGCTTCTGCCAAACCAGTAGTTATCTTATCGGCGGCAGTGGATTTCTCCATAAGGGCCGCTAATGTCTGAGGAGGAACTGTGTTTACCGTATCTTTACCAGCCAATTCTTCCACATATAAGACTGGCGAGAATGCTGGATTCTTCGTACCAGTACTTGCCCACAGGGGTCGCTGTATCCAAGCATTTTTGCTTTTTAGAGGAGCAAAACGGGGTCCACCAAAAACCTCCAAGTATTTAGCATATGCTAATTTAGAATTAGCAATTCCAACCTTACCGAAAAACGACTCCTTCTTTGTTGACTCTACTTTTTTAGCAGTGACTAATTCATCGAATGATTTTTCACATATAGAATCCACACGGGATACGAAGAAACTTGCAACTGAGGCTACCCTTGGATCGCGTCCAGCTTTAACCCTATCCTCAACACCACTAAGATAGGAGTCCATAACCTTCTCATATACGGCGACAGAGAATATCAATGTTACATTTACATTAATCCCTTCACTAATAAGGCGGCGAATTACTGGGATACCTTCTTTAGTTGCTGGAACCTTAATCATGATATTGGGTCTATCAAGCCGCCCCCATAGGCGCCTTGCTTCATTCAATGTTCCCTCTGTATCCCTAGCAAGAAGCGGAGAGACCTCTATACTCGCATATCCATCCCCGCCTTGAGTGCGATCGTAAACAGACCGAAGGAGATCCGCAGCTGCACCAACATCAGCAACCATGAGTGTCTCAGTAATCTCAGTAACACTCCGACCTGCCTTAAGTTCAGCTTTTAACTCTTCATCGTAAGTAGAGGAACTCGAGATAGCTTTCTGAAAAATTGTTGGATTACTTGTTAGGCCACTGACTCCTGCCTCTATTAATTTTTTAAGCTCACCGGATCGAAGGACATCACGAGATAAGTTGTCATACCAGATTGATTGCCCAACTTGATTTAATGCGGCGATATTCTTATTCACAGCCATATTAGCTCCTATTTTCTCAAGACCACAGGTTAGCGGACCAGGGCAAATGCCTCAATAACATTATAGTATCGATTTATTGGGGGAATATGAAGATTTAGTGATCTCGACGCCAAAGAGCGAAGGATTTCTTGCTCATTTGAGAGACGGGAGAGTCAACGACCGTGCGTTCTGGATGAAGAGGAATGGGGTGCTTACTTATATCTCTTTTATTCAAAACATCTTCCTGGGCATCAGAAAAGTCTTCTAAATCCAATACTGATATCTTTTGAATTGATTCAACTTCAGCTCGTATTGCAGCAGAATTAACACGAGGCACTCGTCGACCAAAACTGGCCACTCCAAATCTATCTCGTGCTGGTCTTCTGCGAATCATAAAATCTCTTGCCTCATCCTCTAAGTAAAACTTAGAGATAAAAGTTACCCATAAGCCATAACAGCCTAGCAAACTCCGTAACCTATATAATTTGAACCGATTAGAATTGAACCGACTGGAGAGCTAATACTAACTCACCTTGAGGTAGTTATGGAGAAGAATCGTGAATAGGTGTACTTCAAAAATAAGATAAGATTATTAATTTTGAAAAGTATTTACCCTAATGATTATGACTGGTTACGATACTCAAAAGGATACTTAAGATATTGCCACTATTACTAAAAATATCTTGAAATCTGGGCAAAAATAGTATCTCCACGACTAGAGGTAATACCTTGCGGTAACTTATACCCAGTAAATTCAGAACCACTTCCTCCAAAACCAGCAGTTCCAGCAAGTGTAAAAACAACATCTTGGGTTACATCATATGATATTTTTAATTGGACAAGACTACCACTAGGCTCCAACCCTTGAACCCATAATTGATAGAAATTAAGGAGTGGAGTTAACTCCTGTCTGATCCCAACCGAGAGATAATCCTTACCAACAGTAAAGATATCCCCGCGTTGCAGTTTGTCACTTAACTGCATTGAAAAGTTACTAACCTCATTACTCTTTTCACCTATTCCGCTATGAAAATACTCTAGATAGCCGTACCAATTTAAGTTTACTAACTCCCAGGAACGATCAACATTTATTAAGAATGAGAAATTATTCGCATGTTCTTTGACAGATTCATATAAAATATCAGTGCGAAAGATCGCGCCTTCGTATGCCACATTGGCTCCAACTCCGACCATGGAATTATCGTAATGTTTCGCCACCATCCACTGAGTATCGATCCCAAGAGACTCTACTCTTTTTTGCAATCTTACGGCTAAGGAACTCTCTGTAAATTCAATATCGTGTGTATCAACATTACGTCTTGGAACATACGCAATTTCCAACTCACCGATGGAGGGAAAGTTATTTGAAAAGAATACCATGTCTGTGCCCGGTTTATATTCAGAATCAACAATGGCTGGAGGAAACGGATTAATAATATCCAACACCTGAAATGTTAATCCCTGTCCCCATGACAAGGCCTGACGGCCAAGTCGGAGTGAGGAATCCTGAGCTACCCACCCGATCGAAAAGCGATCGATTCTTCCATAAGTTACTTCATTACCATCGTCAGAAACGGTATCTGCCAAATCAAATAAACTAGCATCATCAGAAAGAATAGATTTTCCGGGCCCAAAAGTTGTAGGAAAATTATTATTCTGAGAGATTAATCCGCCATACATATCTAACTTCAGCTCAAGAATTCCATCTCTCCGTGCCAGATTAATACGACCCTCTAATCCTTCTTGAGCAACTGAATCCGTAGAACCGAAATGATTAAGTTTTAAGTGTCCACCAACGGAGTCTGATTCGGCATAGCTATACGATCCGAAAAAAATTAGGACAGACAATATTCTAAGTAGTTTCATTGGAAACATTGCTAATCACTTCCTCGATATGACCATCACGCAACCTTACAATCCTCTTAGCTAATTCCATAACAATAGGATCGTGTGTCGAGAATATGAATGTGATCCCTTGCTGCTCGTTTAATGATTTCATTAAAAGGACCAAACTTCTTGCCGTAGCTGAATCTAAGTTGGCTGTCGGCTCATCAGCTAAAACTAATCTTGGATTTGATACAATTGCCCTGGCTACTGCAACTCTTTGTTGTTGACCACCAGAGAGTTGTCCTGGTCTTCGATTCTCTAATCCACCTAATCCAACTTGCTTTAATACAGCCAGGGCTCTTGAACGTCGCTCCTTGCTCTGTACTCCTTGAAGATGCATTACAAACTCTACATTCTCAAGCGCTGTTAATACCGGGATTAAATTATATGCTTGAAAAACAAATCCTATAGATCGAAGTCTAAGATCCGCAAGTTCGGCCGCATTTAGTGAGCTGAGATTTGTATCTCCAATGAAAATATTGCCAGCAGTCGGTGAATCTAATCCCCCGATAAGATTTAACAGTGTGCTCTTACCAGAACCTGAGGGGCCAACTAAACAGAGAAATTCCTTATCCTTAATATCAAGAGAGACGTTATCAAGTGCAACTACTTTATGGTCATTCTCTTGGTAAATCCTACTTACGTTTTGAATCTTTACACCAGACATACCTATTACTACTCCCTTCCTGAGATGGCTTTTACCGGATTCAGTCTACTAGCTAGCCAAGCCGGATATAATGAACCGACCATCCCAACTAGCAAAAGCAGCACGTCACAAATAATCCAGTCTCTATAAAGAAAATGTGGATATATTATCCTTGAGAATCCTAGGTGTTCAGAAGCCGCAGCAAAATTTGTTAAATCGATACCGTTCTGAAACAGAAGGAAGCATAAACCTCCCAAAAAATTTCCTACGATGACTCCTATTCCAAGTAGAAGAGAGGCTTCTACTCCAACTATTACAATAAGTTGTTTTGGAGTAAGACCCAAAGCCATTATGATTCCGAACTCTCTTGTTCGTTCAAATATCGCCATTAACTGCGTATTCACGACTCCGAAGGACACAGCTAAAATTACAATAAAAAACCAGATAATTAAAAAGCCATCCTGTACTTTTCTAAGCGCAGTAACTAAAGGTTCAAGCTCTTGCCAAGGTTTAATATCAAGGTTAGGGAAACGGGACCCGAGATCCTTAGCTACTTCTGGCGCAAGATCTGCATCTTCTATTTTCAAAACCACTTCTGAAATTTTATCTCCTAAATTTAGCCACTCTTGTGCCACCTTACGACCAACAAACACGTAACTTCGTTCCGTACTACGAAGCTCTGCTTTAAAGGTTCCAATAACACGAAATCCTCTATCGACTACTTGATTCTCTGCATTTTGAGAAACTAGAACTAATCTACGTCCGACCTCTGATTTTAAAACCCGCAAGAGATCTTCCCCCACAACTAATGAGGGCTCACTTTCATCGCTTAGCATTCTCCCAGAGCTAATTGCGCTACCAACAAAAGATAAATTCGTTTCCTCTTTAGGGGAGATTCCAACAACAGTAACTCCGAGAGATTCCCGCTCACTCATTACAACTGCAGGAATTCTAATACGCGTAGATCTCTGCAATACTCCACGATTGCTCAGGTTTGCTTCTCCAACTACATCTAAGGGCTCCATGCTTAGTTCCGCTAATGGATCATCTAGGTAACCCTTGGCATGAATCTGAATGTGTCCAGTGAGAGTTTTGATAGCATTCTCGGCCATACCTGTACTTAAACCACGCGCTAATGCCGATAGAAAAACAGCACTCATTACTCCAACTGCGATTGCAGTAAAGGTGATCACGGTACGTTTAGGATTCCGCCACAAATTTCTAAAGGCAATATTTATAACTAGATCTAAACTTTTCACAGATGAGCCCCTTTCATAGAGGTAAGCGCATCAAGCCTTAAAATTTTTAGTGCTGGATAAAGTACTGATAATAAAGAGAAGAGTGCTACTGTAAACATTGGAGAGGAGAAACTTCTCCAGGTAATCTCCGGATAGATTCTGGCCGGTAAGTTCCATTTCTTAAGAACCTCTTCCGCACCTGGAGCAGTAAAACCGTAATGATTAAAATAACCGACGACTACGGCTCCAAGCAGAGCACCAACAATTAATCCAAGTATGGTTAGAAAGAATCCTTCAATCAGAACCAATCTAAATAAAGAAGAGGGCCTTGCCCCAAGAGAGATGATCGTCCCAAATTCCCTATTTCTTTCTAACACACTCATTAAAAAAGTATTAAGAATCGAGAACGAGACTATGCCGATTAACGAGATATAAAATAACCATCCAGCCGACATATCAAGGTCGATAGATTCCTTCAGCCCCGGCATTAACTTTTCCCAATTTAAGGCAACCAAATTACCAGTAACAGTTGGTAAAATATTATCAATTTTCTTCTCACCAATTAACAACTTGTCCCGATTTTCTAATCTTACAACTAACGTGTGCGCCCCACTGCCAAGTCCAAATAATTCCTGAAAACTTGATAGTGGTATTTCTACAATCCCCCTATCCATATCGATGGAGCCACTTTCAAATATTCCAACTATATTTAGTGATGTAGCAACTAACCCGCCATCTACTCCCTGACTCATCAGAGTAAGCTCATCCCCTACCTGTGCTTTCAAATTTCTTGCTAAGACACTTCCTACTACTACCTGTAGGTCATCTCCGACTTTTAAAAACCTACCTACCTTAATCAATCCAGGAATATTAGAAACTGTAGGTTCTGAATCTGGCTCCACACCAACAATTTGTGCGCCGTAACTTCTAGAAGAGGAAGAGATTAAACCGTAACCAATCGCCCTAGTTGAGAGAGCACCTTCTGGTAATGACTTTTTTACCTCTGATTTAAGTATAGAGATCTCTTTAATGTAATTTCGAAGCTCTGGCGTATCTAAATATCCAGGTTTTTGAATCTGGATATGTCCGTGGAAAACGCCAACGCTGGCGTTAATTGCGGCATCGTAAGATTTTAGTTGTAAGCTAAAAAAGAAGGTTAAAACCCCAACGGCCAAACCTATTGCGGCCGCAGTTAGTGCTGTCCTCTTAGGATGCCTCCACAAATTACGCCAGGCTAAGGTCAAAAGAATCATCTCTGAGCACTCAATGAACTAACTGAGAAGAAAGAATCTGATTTCTCTTCTTTAAATTTCACCGTATCATGAATAATTTCCGTCCAGGTATCAGCCTCTTCGATCTTTGAAATACGCATTATTTTTGGAAAAGCCTTACCGCCCATAACTGCAATCTCAGTTACGTTTAGAACCTTTATTAACTTTCCACTCTGATCGAAAAATTCATGTTGAAGAATCAAGAGATCCTCCCTGATCTTTAAAACTTCCTTACCCCACACTACAGGCGCTCCATCTTTAGGAATAGATTCGATTGTATATATCTGATGCCCATCTTTCATCTCAGTTGAAATAAGGAGGTGGGTATAGTCATCAACGATATCATCTGCCTTTGTTAGGTCGCGGTAAGAAAAATCAGAACCCATCCAACTTTGAGCCTTCATACTAGGAGGGATCTTAATCACTTTATTAATCTTCGGTGCATAACTCCAAGTTTCATCGTCAAGTGAAAGGGTTGCACTACCAGCATCTTTAGCTGGCGCGGTAAACTTTACTAATGCTTTTGTACTCCCCTTCGTCCAAGACTGCAGAGCTAACTTCCTCTCCCAATCAGGACGGTGAATCGTCATTCTTGCTTCTGTGAAGGAGGAGTCATCTCTCCAGTAATCAACCGCTGCTCTTACAAGCTTTTCTGGAACTATGGGGACTGGATTAGCAAATGCAAATGTAACTACAAAAAGGTTAACAAGTATGAAAGTTACTAGTCTCATAACCAAAACTATAGGTAAAACTAAAGATGCTGATGGTTTATTATCACCACCAGCATCCTACCTATAAGAACGGTTGAGTCCAATACCTGCTATTCAGTTAATATTAACTATCCCCATAGTTAACTCTAAGTGTTACTGCGCCTTGAGCAGCAGAGGAATTAGAAACATAACACTCGCATCCGCCTTGACCTTCCTGATTAATTTGTTCAGACAGACCATGTCTCATCACCTTGATAACTAATGCAGCACCTGTACCTCTTAAGGCTGAGATAACCGGTGTAGGAACTTCGACAGAAGCAGAACGCTTAATATCGGCGTCTGGGTTAGATTCATGAATTCCAGCCGTATTTACAACCATGGAAGCATAAGTTTCTGTTCTAATATCGACTGTTGATTCAGCAAGAAATGTTAGTGGTTGCCCCATTCCTGGCGTAGAATAAAACTTCAAGAAAAATTTCTCAGAATAAGCAACGGATAGTAGTCTATCTGCAGCAGGGGTGATAAAGCATTGAGCATATGCCATGGTTCGCTCCTTTACTCTAGCTCCTAGGTGTATTGAGTTTAACTGAGCCACCTGATCCGGGAATAAAAAGACACTGCCAGGCTCAAACTCCTGGTTCACTCCTGGAGAATTAGTAATACCCAAGCTGAATGTTGAATTAAAATCGTACGCCTTACCAAACGATGGAAGGAAGCTAAATAAACCAACTAAAATTAACCGACGCATAGACATCCTTAAATAATTAAATTTGGCACAAAACCCGACAATGCATTTTTAATGCATTAAGATGCCGCCAGATTAAGAGTGCAGTTAAGCCTTATGTTACCTATGGCAAGTGATTGAAATTCAAGCAGATGAGGAAACACAATAGAAAATAGTAGTTTTACGTAGATTCAACGATCCACTATACTCCCACCTGAACTTATATGGTTAATGAAATGAAATCCCCAGATTCTGTTATCCGCTCCTTAATACGCACAGTTCCAGACTTCCCCAAGCCAGGCATATTATTCTACGACATCTCTACAGTACTGAAGGAGAAGGAGGGTCTAAGAGCTTGCACAGAGGCTTTAAGCTCAGTAGTTACTAAATTAACTTTTGATAAGATTGCAGCCATAGATTCACGTGGTTTTATTTTCGGAGCTGCTCTAGCTCAGTCCCTAGAAAAGGGGCTTATTCTAATAAGGAAAAAGGGCAAACTCCCAGGTAAGACAGTATCTAAATCTTACGGACTAGAATATGGTCAGGATACTATAGAGATTTGTGACAATGCCGTGGCCAATGGAGAACGTGTTATCTTAATAGATGATCTTTTGGCAACCGGAGGCACTGCTAGGGCAAGTTGTGACTTAATTGAAAGTCTCGGTGGGAAAATTGTCTCTGTCGCGTTTTTAATAGAATTAACTGCCCTTAATGGTAGAAAATTCTTAAATGATTACCAGGTAGAATCTATCTTAAAGGTATAATCAATGTTTGGGGTCAGTCTTCCTGAATTAATCGTAGTTTGTGTTGTAATTCTATTAGTGGTTGGTCCAGATAAACTACCTGATGCGGCAAGAAAGCTGGGTCAAATACTTGGTAATCTCAAACGAAATTCTGATGGGATACGTCGTGAGTTCTACAACTCAATCTATACACCCGCAAAGGAGGTAACTTCCGAGGTCAAAAGGGAACTCCGTGCGGCAACATCAATAAGCGAAGAACCTAAAACTCCCCCTAGCCCGATTGAAAAGGGAGAGCCGAAATGAATTTATCAGACCAGGAAATGACCCTTTTTGATCACCTAAGAGAGCTGCGAACTCGAATCCTTATATCTTTAATCGCAACTATTATTGGCGCCTGCCTTGCTTACGGATTTAGTGGCGAAATCTTTGAGTTATTATGTCGACCATTCTTTAACTCATTTAGTGAGGGAGCCCTTATAGGCACAGGACCCGCGGATGCCTTCGTATTAAAACTAAAAGTGGCCTGCGTAGCTGGAGCCATAATTGCTAGCCCAGTAATCTTCTTTCAAATTTGGCTATTTATTGCTCCTGGTTTAAGGCCAGAGGAAAAGAAATTAGTTACCCCTTTTCTAATATCAACCACCGCCCTCTTTTTTATCGGCATGTGGTTTTCCTATAAAGCCGTACTGCCATTTGCCTTTCAATTTTTCTTTGAACAATACGGCTCCATTAAAATTACTCCAAATATAAGGATTACAGAGCACATCTCCTTTATGGCAAAAGCCATTCTTTCATTTGGTTTAGTATTTGAAATGCCTGTACTTGCCTACTTTCTTGGTCGTCTCGGAATCGTTACGGCGGAGATGCTAATTAAAGGCGTAAGGATCGCTATAGTCGTTATTTTTATAGTCAGTGCTGTAATGACCCCTCCTGATGTTTTCACTCAATTTCTGATGGCTGGTCCTCTACTAGTATTATACGGACTTAGCATATTAGTGGTACGTTGGGCTGAGAAACCAAAAACTCCGCCAACGGATCTAAAAGTCCAACAATGAACATAGATGCTACCCAATTTTTCTACGAGCTAACTCCTGATCGAATCCTAGATGCAGTTGAACTGGCAGGGCTCAAGCCAACGGGAAGATTCCTGCCTCTTAATAGCATGGAGAATCGCGTTTACGAGGTCGAAATCGAAACTGAGGATCCTCCACCAAGAAATCCTAGTGAAAGGTTCAGAATAATAAAGTTTTACAGGCCAGGCCGCTGGAGCAAAGAACAAATCGCTGAAGAGCACAAATTCTTGTGGGATTTAATTGAAAATGAAATTCCTGTAGTTGCTCCGATCAAATTTCCGAATGGCGAAACTATCTCTGAAATGGTTGGGATATATTTCTCCCTATTTCCAAAAGTAGGCGGTAGAATTCCAGACGAACTTACGCCTGAACAACTTGAACAGGTAGGACGACTCCTTGGAAGAATGCATCTCACCGGCAGAGCAGGAAAAGCTGAACATCGAATAAAACTTACTCCTCAGACTTATGGTAGAGATAATCTAAATTTTTTATTACAGAACAATATCCTTCCTACTACAGTAAAATCTTCCTATCCTGACGCGGTGCAATCGATCTGCAATTTGATCGAACCTTGGTTCGAAGGTGTTAGAACCCAAAGAATCCATGGCGACTGTCATTATGGAAATCTAATTTGGGGATCAGCAGGCCCATTTTGGGTAGACTTTGATGATATGGTTGTTGGACCACCAATTCAGGATCTCTGGTTACTGGTACCGGGGCGGGAGATGGAAGATAAAATCCTCTTTGAACATCTGTTAACTGGATATGAACAAATGTGTCAATTCGACCGAAGCACTCTGCGCCTGATAGAACCATTAAGAGCACTGAGATTAATTCACTTTAGTACGTGGATAGCAAAGAGGTGGGAAGATCCTGCTTTCAAACGTACCTTTATTCAATACGGCACAGATCGATACTGGCAGGAACAAGAAGCAGATCTGAGAGAAATCCTTGGAATACTAACTAGCTGAAGCTCGCACCTCTGAATGTTTTTCGTGATGGCCAGACGGATAGACCCCGGCCTCATGCATCTCTTTAAGAATAATGTCCCTGTATTTTGAAGGATCTCTTACGTTATCAATAACGACTTCAACTCCAGATATAGCTGAACTAACTATAATCACATCCCCGATATTGAAAATTCGTCCGTAAAAGTTTCGTTTAATTTCTATGCCCCGAATATTTACATACTCAATACGAGTATCATCCTTCTCGAGAGACAAAATCCCAGTAACGGCACGCACATGGTCTTCCCAGATTTCGTATCTATTATCCCCAACTCTATGAAGTATAAAGGCAAGTAACACAAAAGGTGGCAAGGCAAACAAAGGCACAGGTACCACAAATAAGTCGAAAATATTTTCAAATCTAACTGAGCCTGGATAATCCAGTGTTAATCGCCAAGCTATAAGAGAGAGACAACAAAAAACACAAATCATCGGTATCTCTGAAAGGATACTCCTATAGAACACTACTTTTTTCTCAGTTTGCTCACTCATGCCCATAATATAATTCAACATAAACCTATTTCCTAGTTAATTATCTAATTTATACTTGAATAGAATATATAAGTTTAATGAGGAGATACGTGATGGTAGGATCCGCAACATAGTTGTCAGAGGGAGTGTACTTATGAACAAAAGAACAACCATTAAAGAGGTCATGACTCCATGTCCTCACTCAATAGGTCCAGATCAGAGTATTAGTAAAGCACGTGAAGTAATGCGCCAGTATTCATTCCGGCACTTACCAGTGCAGAAGGGTGGTCAATTAATAGGTATTGTTACAAGTAGAGATATTGATTTTATGCTTGCCATGGAAAAGGGAGATCCTCATGCCCTAACTGTTGAAGATGCGTACATGCCAGATCCTTACATCGTAGATCCAAACACTCTACTAGCAGATGTCGTAGCATATCTCGGAGAGACGAAGATTGGATGCGCGTTAATTGTTGATACTGGTAAGCTTCTGGGGGTGTACACGACAGTTGATGCGTGTAGAGATTTCGCTCACCTTATAAAAAATAGTTAGTAGTGGTGCAAAAACTACGAACATTCCATAAAAATCTGGGTAATTATCTTAGCAAGATTACTCATTTTAGGGGCTGTCGATTTGGTAGATAGTTAACTGGTTAAGAATGTTCAGTCTATCCGATGGAGCTTACTGGGAAATCTTTGCCTGGTTCTATTGACGCAACCGTCGTTTCGCCCGATTGTAGATCTACGGGAGATAATGTGTTTAGCGGGAATCTTGGTTGTGCTCTCTCCCCTCCCCCTTACTTAGCTTCCCCACAACCAAGGAGCCCCGAGCCGTTATCATTTCGTAAAGTACGGGGCGCCCATCCGAGAGATGGGCGCCGTTTTAATTTATCGATCTTCTTTCCTTATTACTTCAACTCCTAAATGCTCAAGCCCAGTAATAATAACATTGCCATGAGCGTGATCTCTTACTTCTAAAGTAAAAGCTATTTCGACGATACCTGGAGTGCATGTAAATCGATCGTGATAAACATCCAGTACATTACCGCCCCTTCCTGCCACTACACCAGTTACTTGATTTAATAATCCAGGTCGATCAGGAACTCGCACAGAAAATCTTAGGATCCTCCCTCTTTCAACTAAATCTCTCTGAATTACCGCAGAGAGTAGGTTCATATCTATATTTCCACCTGAGATGACTAAGACAATTTTTTTATAATTGTCAGGAATCTTTTTATTATTGAGAGCACAAAGTCCTGCGGCACCTGCTCCTTCAACAACAGATTTCTCCAACTCCAACAGATGAACAACAGCGCGTCTGATATCCGCTTCGGATACAGAGATAGTCTCATTAACGAAGGATTTGATTATCTGGCCTGTAATATCACCGATTTTTTTAACGGCGATACCATCGGCGATAGTTGTTTCATGAACGTTTTTAGGCAATCCCTGTTGATACGCTACTGCCCAATCAGACTGAACGCCCATAACAAAACATTCCGGCTTTTTAGATTTAATCGCGGTAGAGATTCCTGATATCAATCCGCCACCACCTATCGGTACTACGACTGCATCGACATCTGGACATTGCTCTAGGATCTCCAATCCACAGGTACCTTGACCTGCAATAATTCTAGGATCGTTAAATGGGTGTACAAAAATTTGATTCCTATCCTGAGCATACTGAAGTGCCACCCTCAGGCAATCATCAAAGGTATCGCCTTCAAGCTTTACTGTAGCGCCATTTTTTTCACAGGCTTGGATTTTTATTAGAGGAGCAGTCAATGGCATGAATATTGTGCAACCGATCCCTAATCGATTGGCATGCAGGCTTAACCCACGGGCATGATTTCCTGCTGATGCAGCACAAACTCTCCTTCGCTTTTCTGACTCATCAAGATTGAGGAGAAAGTTAAGTGCCCCCCGTTCCTTAAAGGCACCGGACCTTAACTTACTCTCCCATTTGATAAATACATCTCGCCCGAACTTCTCACTTAAGACCGGGGAAAAGGACAGCGGAGTAGCCGTAAGATGCCCCTTGATTAGACGTTGTGCGGCGACAATGTCAGTAATTGTTACAAGATCTGCCACTGGAATTAATACCTCATGGTGTAATAGACTAGCCTAGCTCTAAGAATCGTCAGTTTTGATACTTGACGATAGATTAAAATTTTTGCCTTTAGGCCAGAGTACATGCGCTTTTCAGTTATAAAAAGAGGGGTCCTTTTAAGCTCGATTGTAGAGAGGATTCAAGGCAAGTGTGACCAAGATACAAACATAGAGGTCTTCGGGGTCTGCTCAATTGAGGAACCTATTGCTGACTATATATCTCTATTCACTGGAGACAGCGAAATTGAACTGAAGAGAATACTGGGCAACAAGTCAGTTAGAGCTATCCTTGTAAAAAGCTCTTTAAAAATTACTGAACTAGGATCTTCCATAATCTTAATTCAAGTTAAGGATCCAGTAGCTGCTCTAGTTAAAACAATGGAGTTCTTCTTAGAACGCACACTACCTACATCTGAAATCTCTCCGCTGGCTTCAGTAGATCCAACTTCAAAGTTAGGAAAAGACGTCAGGGTCGGTGCTTATGCCGTAATCGGAGAAAACTGTAAAATTGGTGACTCTACCACTATCTATCCACACGTTGTGATCTATCCCCAGGTTACATTAGGTAAGAGAGTTACAATTCATGCCGGAGCTGTTATTCGAGAAGGATGCAGCATCGGTGATGACGTAGTAATACAAAATGGAGCTGTTGTTGGCGCAGATGGTTTTGGATACTTCTTCAATGGAACCAAACTGGAGCCTGTTCCGCAAATTGGAAAAGTCATACTTGAAAACGAGGTCGAGATTGGTGCTAACACGTGCATTGATCGCGCCACCATGGGCACAACAAAAATTGGAGCTGGAACTAAGTTGGATAACTTGGTTCAGGTCGGCCACAATGTTCAGATCGGCTCAATGTCGATTCTATGTGGACAAAGTGGTATTGGCGGAAGCTCCAAATTAGGAAACGGCGTTACGCTAGGCGGACAAGCTGGGGTGGCCGATCATACCGTAATCGGTGACAAGATCAGGTTTGCTGGCAAGGCTGGAGCTCATGGCACTTTTAATACTCCTGGTGATTATGCTGGGATGCCTGCCTTACCTCTTGCCCAATGGCGTAGGCAGATGACTGCTCTCATGAAATTACCGAAATTCCTGGTAAAACTAAGGGATGAGGAACAAACCTAATCCTGCCGATAGCCATACAGACCCTTGTAAGAATTTAAGCCAGCGTTCAATATTAGCATTTAATCTGGTAAATTAATGAATCGAGCTATTCGTCACATTACTATAATACTCGCAGGTCTGGTCATTGTCGGACTCTTCTCCCTTACCTCCTGTAAAGATTCAAAGCCGATCCGCTTAAAGAAAAATACTCTCCAACTAACTATTGTTCATCCGCCACATCTGTCATCTTACATGCGTCAGGTCTCAAGTCTGTTTAGTGAATCCCCATCTGCTACCCTTGCTGAAGGAACAAAAATTGAGCTCAATTTAATCCCCGAAAATCCAATAAGTGCTTCCAACAGAATTGGGTCAGGTCGGGTTAAGGTTCATGGTTGGCTAGCTTCCTCCACATCTCTAATTAATTATACTAACGTAAACTTAAAAAATCTTGGACCACGTCAAGTCAACTGTACCCAACTTTTCGCTACTCCATTAGTCATTGCAACTTCGAAAAGGAATGTTACTAAAATTGGCGGAGCAGATGGAGATATCTCGTGGAAGACTCTTTTCCCTCTAGATGAATCAAAAGAGAAAAGACAATCCTATCCTCTTTATAATCACAGCTCTCCTCTTGTAAGTGAAACTGGACTAGCCACCATTGTCCAACTTGCCTACTTAGCGACCGGATTTCCTAGTACTTTAGGTGATTCTGATATCAAGCTTCCTGCGGTTTTACATAAGTTAGAATCGTTCGAAAAACTTGTCACAAACTACAGTTTTTCTGAAAGATCACTTCTCTCTCAAATTGCCTTAGCGCGAAATGATAAGGTGCATTACGCAATATCTTCCGAGCAAGAAGTTGCCCAATTTAACACCTCTCGTGTCAAGCAAGGCCTAGAACCGCTTCAAGCTCTTTATCCAAAAGAAGGAGCGACTTGGATAGACTACAATATGTGTTCCAGCGAAGCGGATTGGTTATCCCCAGCTCATCGACGTGCCATGGAGCAACTTTCTGGATTTCTTATTACACTACAACCACAGCAGATCGCTGTCAGCTTCGGATACAGGCCATCTTCTGGTCGAGTACCACTCAGTCCACCCTTAACCTCTGATTATGGGGTAGATATCTCAAAAGGCTCGACTGCCTTACTTCCTGCTTCCGGCGAAGTAGTAAAAACGTTACTCGAAAAGTGGCCTGAACTACTTAAACCATCGGCAATAGCTTTTGTAATAGATACTTCTGGAAGCATGGAAGGACCATCGCTAAGACTTGGGAAAACGCATTTTAGAAATACATTAGCTACTACGACATGGCGTGATAAAAAAGCTCTTCTTACTTTTGCCTCAACTGTAGATATTAAATCTGACTTTACTACTGAAGCCGGGGAGATAATACCGATACTGGATAAGTTACAAGCCCAAGGTGGCAGTGCCGTTTACGATGCCATTCTAAAAGCTGCGACGATGTTACAGAAGGAAGAATTCTCTGGCTATAGAAGGACCATCATACTCTACACTGATGGTGGTGACAAAAACTCAGATACTCCGCTAAAGCGGCTAATAGAAATGTCGAAAGATCTATTCAATAGAAACAGCATTAGCCTAATTATCGTCGCCGTCGGGCACGATTCAAACTTTGATGACCTTAGTAGCATCGCAGATTCCGCTAACGGAATCTTTATCCGTGCTGGATATGATGATCTAAATGAAATATTTGCAAAAATTAGAGCTATCTCTTAGTTCAGATCAGAGATAATCCGCATACCATGCAAAGTAAGGGCAGCATCATATTTCTGAATTTTTTTTGAATGCTCGCTCATTAAGCCACCTAACCCACCTGTGGCAATAACATATGAAACTGGGCCCTGCTCTGCAGTGATGAGATCGACCATGCCATCCACCATACAAACATATCCGACAACAGACCCTGATTGCATAGCGGAGACTGTATTTTTACCAACTACCTTTTCAGGCCAGCGCAGCTCTATCTGTGGCAATTTTGCCGTATTACGGACCAGCGCATTAAGTGCTGTGCCGATGCCGGGCGCAATAGCCCCACCTTGGTAACTTCCATCCTTACCAACATAGTCAAATGTAGTTGCCGTTCCAAAATCAATTACCAAAGCTGGAGATCCATACAGCGCCTTAGCGGCTGCACAATTTACAATGCGATCTGCTCCAACTGCTCTCGGATCGTCAGTCTGAATAGATACCCCCGTCTTGATCCCAGGTCCTACAACAAGACAAGTTGCCTTCAAATGGTCCGCAACCAACTTCTCCATCAATGGGGTCAGGGCTGGCACAACACTTGAGATAACAGCTTTATCGCAAGAAAAACTATCCCCTAAGCTAAACCTCAAGAGAGAAAATAATGACGCCGCATATTCATCTTCAGTTCGAGCAGTATCAGTCTTTAACCGGAACTGCTTAAGCAACTCCTTCCCCTTGAATATTCCAATAACAATATTCGTATTGCCAATGTCTATTACAGTTAACATCTCAAATTCTCCGTAATAAGTTCACCTGAAGAGATCTCTTTTATTACACCATCAACCTCTAGATGTAGATATCCAAGTTCCCCTACCCCTCTAAAAATTCCAGTAACTATATCGGTGCCGACATGAACTGAAAGTCGCTCGTTGATGCCCTTGGTTTTCGCTAACCATCTTTCCCGAAACGGCAGAAAGCCATTCTCTTGCACCTTCATAAACGCTTTTTGAAGTTCTATTGTTAAAAGAGAAGCCAAAAAAGGTGCGGAATACCGTCTGCCAGTTTCTGTAAAAATACTGGCCGCGTTTTTCTCGATTCCAGGTTCTCCCAAAATATTTAGTCCTACACCGATCAAGAAAGCACTGTTATCTTTGTTTTTAACAAATTCAATTAATATACCACCTAATTTGAATCCAGACTTAGTAAGAAGATCGTTAGGCCACTTAAGCTGAGTAACACACCCTAAGTTCGCCAGTGCTTCAGAAACAACTAAACCTACTACTAATGGTAAACAAAAAAACTTCTCACTAAAACTTTTACTTTGAAAAGTAAAAGTACCATAGAAGCCCTCCTCTGCTTCATTCCAAGCTCTTCCTTGTCGTCCTCTGCCACGACTTTGGTTCTTTGCTAATATTAATCCATTTTGATCGTGACTGAGCTTTGGAAGGAGCTCCTTGGCTAGATCCATAGTCGACGTCACCGAGTCATAGCAACGAATCTTCCAATTCCGATCTTGCTGAACTGACTTTAAGGATAACTCGATCTCTCCTTCCCAAGCGAAAATCCTACCCTGCTCAAAATCTTGGAATTTCTCGCCGCTCATAGCTTTATATCAAGTGAGATATCAACAGAAACATATTTGTTAGTAAGCATTCCCATTGATACAACTTGCGCTCCTAGAGAAGAGAGTTTCGGGATTCTCTCTGGGGTTATCCCTCCTGATACTTCAATAAGGCAATTTGTATTTTTACTTCTGATATATCTGACAGATTCAGCAACTTCTGGATCTGACATATTATCAAGCATAATTGCGTTAATCGGATATTTAAGAGCAATCTCCAGCTCTTGCTTATTTCTTACCTCCACTTCAACTGCCGCATATGGAGGTTTGTTTGTGAAAACCTTCTTCAAGGTTAAATCTACATCGCCACCATTTGCATCAATGTGGTTATCCTTCACTAGAACCATCTGACCAAGATCGAATCGATGATTACTTCCACCACCAATTTTAACAGCATATTTCTCTAGAGCTCTAAATCCAGGTGTAGTTTTTCTAGTATCACAAATAATAAGCCCGTTGGATGAGGCTACGGTCTTGCTGACAAAAGTTGCGCAACCAGAGAGGCGTTGTAGGAAATTTAAAATTGTTCTTTCTACAGATAAGATCTCTGATAGTAGACCACTAATTTCCGCTACTGTATGACCCTTGGTTACTACATCGCCATCTTTGGCCAGGGATTTTACATGAAGACTAAATCCAGCTTCCGTTATAATTTGCTCAATCAAAGGAAGGCCGCAAATGATGCAATCCTCCTTTATTTTGACTAAAGCAATACCAGTTTTATCGTTAGGAATTGTTAAAGACGAAGTAATATCCCCGGCTGAAAGATCTTCAGCCAAAGCTAATCTAATTAAGGACCTTACTGCTTCTGTAATTATCATACAGGAATAGATGTCCCCTCTTCGCTAAAAAACCATCTGCGGCCTCTAGAAACTAATACTCTTAAAGAGGCTGCAAGAGGAACGGCCAAGACGATTCCTAAAAATCCAAAAATTTGTCCACCCGCTACCACAGCTATGATAATGGCTAAAGGACTAAGCCCGACCTTATCACCAATAATCTTAGGCGTTACCAATATTCCTTCCAGAACTTGTACGATAACAAATACTAACCAAACAAATAAAACGTGATCGAAATCACCAAAACTAAAAATTGCGATAACGGTACTCAAAGTAATGCCGAGTATAAAACCTAGATAAGGAACAATATTTCCAAAGCCAGAAATACACGCCAACAAAAACCAGAGATCTAGGCCAACGATCCCTAATCCTAGCGCATATAGAATTGTGAGGGTTAAACCAACTAAAAGTTGCCCCCTGACAAAGGAAGAGACGTATCCATCAATCTCCCTTGCTATAGAGTTTGCCTCAGAGCGAAGTCTCAGCGGCAGAAATTCTAACATCCTCCGGTGAAAAGGATGAAAATCAAGTGCTAAGTAAAAAACAAAAAACGGAAGCAGAACCAAATTAAGGATGGTCAACGTCAGGGAATACCCTTTCAATAGAGCCCCACCAATACCACTCAATAAGTTCTTAGCAGAAGATAAATTAAAAGCCCCTGCACCAGGCAGCTCGCCTCCATTCTCAGTGTGCTGCTCAAGTAGTGCCTGTGCCTTTACAATATATGGACTAACAAACTGATTTACACGCTCAGCATACGCTGGCAAATTGTCAGAAAATTTATCGTAATCTCTGACCAATGTAGGAATAGCGCTACTGACAAGAAAGACGCAGATTATTCCTAAACATAGAAAGGTAATAATAATGCCAACAGTTCTGGGGATTCGTTTTCTCTCGAGTTTTGAAACTATGGGATCAATTAAATAGGCGATGCAGTATGCTACTACCAATAAGGAGGCGATCTCCTTTAATTCCCAAATTAACCAACCAAAAAGAGTAATTACAAGGGCAAACAACACCCATTTAGGTGGCAGAATAGAGTCGTGCGAATGGTTGCTCACTGAAGTATTTCCCTTACGTTTATACTGATGAAGAATACCAGGCTCCACCAACAAGAAAAGGGGTTTGCCACACTTTTCTACTAATTTAATAGCAAAAACCCTTTTCTAAGATATTCTACAGAGATAGAACGTTAGTAGATCTTTGCATTGTTGTGGTACCGCTCTATGACACCATTTGGACTTGATACTCCTTCTGTTGAAGAAACTTCAACAAAACCAATCAGAATCGGACTTTTTGCAGGGGATGGCCGAGCTAGGGAGGTTGCTCCCTGGGCTAAGAGGATCCTTCAAGCCATACGTCAAAATCGATTCCAAGTTGAAGACCAACCTTATGATGCGGATTATCACGTCCAGCACGGACGACCTTGGCCGGACGACGCACCTTCCCAATTACAAGCAAATTATGACGGATTCCTACTCACTGCGTTTGGTGACAATCGAATCAAGGACATGGCTCACGCAAGAGAGATCTTAATAAAATTTCTAAGAGGCAGTGTTGCAAATACAGGCCCTAGCTTATGTACAAATTATAACTTGAGGCCCACTCATCTTTTGCATCCAGATTTAGCACTTATCCCTACTCCAGTAGGAAAGCAGTTTCATATCCATCCACTAGAGTCCTCCGCAGTTACAATCACTGAAACTGTTAGTGATAAAGGATCCCAAAACGAAACAGTTACTGTTCATGAAGCTCATCATAAGAAAACTTATTTAGATAGCATTGAAGAAGTTGCCAAAGTTGCATGGAGAGCGGGAGAACGAATTGCCGTTGGATTAAAACCTAACGTATATACCTACGCACATCTTCCTATCGAGCTTGCCGTAAATGAAATATATCAGGATCAAAATCAATTATATCGAAGCAAATACGGTTCCCCGTTTATCCGAGTATATAATGCTGATGCCTTAGCTTACGAAATGCTCCATCATCCAGAATCTATGCCTACACATATTATAGGCGATCCGATTTTAATGAGTGCCCTTCACCTAGGAATCAACTCGATTGGAAATGATAATAGAGCAACCACTCCGGAAAATTTTCGATTAGAGTTAGGTCGGGAAAATATTTCTGGTCAATACATAGGAGTTGGTAGTTTTGAACATGAAAATACTCAGGATCAAATAGGAATTCAAACTGCTCTTCACTCTCGACCCTTAATCGATGCCAATATTAGCGAAGGCGCACGACGTGCCGTAGCTCTAAAACAAACTGAGGTAACAGTTCTATACATAGCCAATGGATCTACTATCGATCCAAATACAAATGAGAGAATTGGAATGTATCCAAAAACTCTTGACTTAATGCGCCGAGTGGCCTCTCAAGTTCAATCCACTTACTGTGTCTTCATAAACTTCATGCCGCTAGATGAGTTTTATGATTTAGCTTCCCGTGATCCTATCTCTTTAAATAATAGAGTATTTGTAGGTGACAATTTAGTTGGTGATATAGGGTCCGATGGCATTAGTGTTCATGGAGGCGGGCTTGGATGTGCTGCTAGCATTAGCTACACCACTGAAGAGCTCCTACATACAAGAAAACGATCAATTTTTGGTGAACCTGTTCATGGCACCGCGCCAACTTTACCTGCAGATACGATAAATCCAACTGGAATGATTGAGACCACCGGCTTATTATTAGAACAGTTCTCTTTCGGACGAGAAGCAAAATTACTAAGAGAAGCGGTTATCGCAACGATCGATGATGGCATTCGCACAATGGACATGCCAAGATCTAACAAGCACCGGAGAGAAGTGGCCACCACCTCAGTCTTTGGTAACGAAGTACTCAGACGCTTTACTGCTGCAATTTAAGAAAATGGTGACAGTTACTCTTTTTCGTCGAGAAAAGAGTAACTGTCACCATTTTCATACAAAAGACATTACCGGACGACCAAAAAGCTGTTCGACCTGTTCACATAAAACTTCAGAAGCGGCCACACAAATAGGAGAATTCTGAGAGTCTTTTAATTGGAGTGGATATGGCACTTCATCAACACGGATCTTAACAGGACAAGCTCCGGGGTATTTCTTTGTAAGATCTTGTAGTTTTTTTAATGCTTCTTCGCCGCACTCATTTCCCTTCAATTCCATAAGTGCAACCGTGGCACTCCGATCTCTTATCGTAAGTAACGACTCTAAGCTCTCGGCGATAAGCACACGCCGCTCCTCTGTAACATCGAGTCGCCCAGTTACTACTACTGGGTCTTCACCAACGAGGAGGCTACTGATTTTAGAATAAGTATCTGGCCAAACGATTGTCTCCATAGTTCCGAGCCAATCTTCTAACACAAAGGTTGCGTACCTATCCCCTTTCTTAGTATTTTTCAGCTTCAAGGAAGTAACCACGCCCCCTGTCTTCACCTTTCCTGGCTTGGTTTGCGCTCTTAGATCGTCTGTATTTGCCAACCCCAACTTCTTAATCTCACGTCGGTATTTCTCTAGTGGATGGCCTGATATGTAGAAGCCTAGAGCTTCTTTCTCGTACGACAACCTTTTGTTAATTGGCCACTCTGGAAGATTAAGTCTACGACGTGGCACCTCCTGCTTAGCTCCGGCACCACCAAATAGTCCTATCTGATTTGTAGATTTATCACGATGAAGTTGTTGAGCAGCTTTCATTAACTCTTCGAGTCGCTCGTACATCTCCCGTCTGGTAACACCTGAATGATCAAAGGCACCGCAAGTAATCAGACTCTCGAGCACTCGGCGGTTAACCATCTGCGGATCGACTCGGCTAAGAAAATCCTCAAGATCTGCAAATGGCCCAGAAGCATTCCGCACCTCAATCATGTGCGATACGGCCTTTTCTCCAATTCCTTTTACTGCTTCAAGCCCAAACCTGATCTTATCTTTATCAACTGAAAATCCTGCGGTGCTCAGGTTGACATGAGGAGGGAGCACTTCAACCCCTTGCTCACGACAATCATTAAGATTCTTTAATGTCTTATCGCTGTCTGCCATCTCATGAGACATGAGCGCAGCCATGAATTCTACTGGGTAATGAGCCTTCAAATATGCGGTTTGGAAAGAAATCATCGCATAAGCAGCGGAGTGACTTCGATTAAAGCCGTACCTAGCAAAGGTCTCCATCTGAGAGAAGATCTCTTTAGCTAATTTTTCGTTAATTCCCTTTTTGACAGCGCCATCAACGAAAAGTTTTTCCTGCTTGGCCATCTCTTCAGGTTTTTTCTTACCCATGGCGCGGCGTAAAAGATCGGCATCGCCAAGGGTGTAACCAGCAAGCGTTCTGGCCAGCTGCATGATCTGTTCTTGATACACTATGATGCCGTAGGTATCTGCCAAGATGTCCTTCATCGAAGGATGGAGATATTCCACGGGCTCACGACCATGTTTTCTCTGGATATATTTATCCACCATTCCTGCGTCCAGCGGACCAGGTCGGTAAAGAGCAAGAATAGCTACTAAGTCATCGAAGCAGTTTGGACGAAGTCTCTTTGTAACTTCGGTGATACCACCAGATTCAAGTTGAAAAACTCCGGTAGTATCTCCGTGACAGAGTATCTGGTAAGTCTTTTCATCATCAAGAGGCAACAGACTCAGCTCTATCTTCTTACCCTGACTCCCTTCGATCAACTTAATAGCGGTGTGAATTACAGTTAAGGTTTTAAGTCCAAGAAAGTCGAATTTAACAAGACCAATCTTTTCTACATAACTCATCGAGAATTGAGTTACATCGTTACCATCTTTATCAACCATCATCGGCAGGAGATCGACTAACGGTCTATCACCAATTACAACTCCGGCTGCATGAGTAGAGGTATGTCGAACTAAGCCCTCCAACTTCATAGCGAGAGTAATTAGCTCTTTTCCTTCTGCCTTTGCATAATCAGCTAACTGCTTCTCCATCTTAAGGGCTTCAGAGAGTGGATAATCAAAGCCTTGTCTTGGAGCAGGTACTAATTGGGCAATTCGATCTGTCTCGGCATAAGAGAGACCTAATGCGCGGCCAACATCTTTAATAGCAGCCTTGGCTTTAAGGGTTCCAAAGGTAACTATCTGTGCCACTCTATCTTTGCCGTATTTTTCAACCACGTATTTAATGACGCGATCCCGGCCATTGATGCAGAAATCCACATCTATATCAGGCATCGAAATACGTTCAGGATTTAAAAATCGCTCAAAGAGAAGTTTATTATAAATAGGATCTATATCTGTAATTTTAACAGCATAGGCTACTAGTGATCCGGCAGCACTACCTCGACCAGGGCCTACAGGGATCCCGTTTTCTTTGGCCCAAACAATAAAGTCTGACACCACTAGAAAATATCCTGGAAATCCCATCGAATCTATTATCTTTAATTCCTCTTCAAGTCGGGCTTTGTAATTTGTTTTTTCAGAATCTTTCCAATCTTTCCGACTTGCAGACATCTCCTCAAATCTGGCTTCCAGTCCTATCCTTGCATTTTTTGCCAGAAGTTCGCCTAAACTACTATGACCAGAATCGTCATACTTAGGCATGTAGTAGGTATTAAAATTGAAATCTAAATTACAAGATTCAGCTATGGCAACAGTATTACGTATCGCCTCCTCAGCTCGACTCCAACCATTAAGCTCTTTCAGAACCTCATCCCCGCTCTTTAGATGAAGGTGAACTCCCTCATGCTTTAGACGGTTCGGATCAGTAATATTCTTCCCAGTGGATACGCACATTAATACTTCCTGCGCGTAATGATCATCCTCACCTGGATAATGACAATCATTAGTTGCGACAACTGGCAAAGAGAGATCTTGCGCTAGCTCAAAACAAGCCTGATTTAGCTTAGTTTGTTCCTTTATAGCATGCGGCTGAACCTCAAGATAAAATCGATCAGGAAATGTCTTGGCATAAAACTGTATTAACTCTTTAGCCCGTTTTATGTCATCAATCTCAATATGCTTATTAAGCTCCCCAGCCAAACAGCCCGAGAGAACTATTAGTCCTTCGTTCCATCTAGATAACAATTCATGATCTACTCTCGGCTTATAATAGAAACCTTCCTGATAAGCGGCACTCACAAGTCGGCATAGGTTTCTATAACCGGTCATATTTTGGGCGAGCACCGTAAGGTGATTAATATCTTCCCCACCCTTCTCTTTTGATTTCTTCTCAAACCTTGAGCCAGAAGTCATGTAAAGTTCACAACCGATGATCGGTTTAATACCAACCTCTTTTGCAGACTCGTAGAATTCAATCGCGCCATGCATATTGCCATGATCTGTCATAGCAATTGCTGGTTGTCCCAATTTTTTAGCTTCTTCGATTATGTCTGGAAGTTTATTGGCTCCATCAAGGAGGCTATATTGAGTGTGAAGATGAAGATGAACGAACTGGGTCACAGCTATACCAGAAATCTTCGTGAATAGTTGATGTATAAGTAAGTTAAAGGATGATATCACCCAACTTGATAGATTCCAAGTAAAGGAAAAGGCCTATTCTACGCAGTCATATCACGTTGGGTCAGCGCTCTAATGCCCTCAAAACTTAATTCTGGCAATTTGACTTTAGCTGTCCTAGTTCCTAGTTGCGCCAACGAATTAGCATTTGAAAAGCTGAAAAGATTAAATTTAATCTTAGGCCATTTCTTTTTGAAAATCTGAGAAGAATCTGGGTAAGCTAAATCAAATGTTCTAAAGCCAAGTTCTTCAACCAGAGTTGGCATTACACTCATCCTATGGGGAGTCTGATCCATACGACTTGGCATAACAATGCCGTTTAGCGCTTCTACTAATTCAACTATATCTCTAACGCTCTTTGTCACCAAGTAATCCCTTTGTCCGCGAGCTTGAGGTGGTACACCGATAGCGGTCAAAAAATCCTCTACGTTGCTTGTTCTAAAGTTTTCGGGGAAAAGACAGGTTAGGACCACATCAGAACAAGTTCCTAATTTACAGCGAAGATTGGTGCCCGGAATGATTCTCAGCTCACCACCACTTGCCGCATCAACTATCGCATCTATCGAAGCACCACTATGATAATCAGTTACGGCCATTACATCTAAGCCCTTAACCTTTGCCAGGCTAACAAGAGCGGGTGCGGTATCTATTCCATTTATACCAAAATACCCAACTGAAGCTGGAGTATGAACTCGCAAATCGAGAACATAGCTCTTATTCCGTTTCTTATTAGAACCTCCGGACTCAACTACTTCCTTTTCTAATTGTTGTCTCAATGAGGTCTTGTTTGTTGACATAACGATTTGAACCTTTATTAAAACTATTTCTTTTCTTCAGTAGGTGGTGTTTCACCCTGGCTTTTATTTAAAAAAGCCTGAAGCTTCTCTTTCGTAACCTTTTCTTCTTGTTCTGAAGCTGGCTTCTGAGCCGCCATAATATCTTTAAACATGGATCTTAATGAGGCAATTTGTGATTCGACTCGCTCAAAATCACTTACACTAGGAACATTATTCAGTAAATTCATCACTCTTTCCAAGCGAATTGACAGATTACCAAGTCTACCGGAAAGAAGATCTATTTTACCTTCGACGAGCTTCAATTCTGAACTTGTGGAGAGACCCATCATCTTCACAACGGTAGAAGCACTCACCTCTGATTTAGTAACCGTGCCTACATCAACTTGAAGCAATTCTTCTATTTTCTCCCGTTCCTCTCCGAAGCGAGCGACTTCCATACCAGAGTTACGCTTACGGGTATCGGTACTCGCTGTATCACTAGTTTGCTCTTTCTGAATTTCTTCTTTTGAAGTGGCAGATGTTTCTTCGGCCATGACCAGGACCTCTAAGCAGAAACCTATAATTCGGACTCGTAACCTTAACGACTTCCGGGGAAAATCTTGAGTAACCTAATTTTAGGCGCTCTTCTCCCTCTCTTTAGACTCAGATAGGCTGGGGCTCGATTCATTTTTCTTCTGTTCAGAAACAGCATGAGATTCAATAAGTTTTAATCGTGCCGGGGACTTAGCAACTTGTGATATCCGAAGTAATCTAACCCTATTCCGCACCATTCTCTCTACTTTTATAACTAGACCCTCAAACGCGAATGTCTCTCCTCTTTCAGGAATCTTGCCGAGTTTCTGCATTACAAATCCAGCAATGGTGGTGTATTCCCCTTCAGGAATTTGAAGTTCATAAATATGATTTAAATCATAAATAGTCATACTGCCATCAACTAAGAGATCCCCACTACCAGCAAGTCGGATAGCCTTTTCTTCTTCACCGATATCAAACTCATCTAAGATATCTCCTACGATCTCTTCAACTAGATCTTCTAAAGTAACTAAGCCATCAACTCCGCCGTGTTCATCTCTTACTACGGCTAGGTGGACTGCATTAGATCTTAACTCCTCGAGTAGCTCATCTACCTTGGTACCAGAGCTGCAGAAATACGGTGGTCTCATTATTTTTGAAAGCTCGAGTTTGGAATCTGAGACGCCAACGAACGGGAGAAGATCTTTTAAAAGCAGAACTCCCTGAATATCGTCTAGATCAGCACCGCAAACTAGAAGTCGTGAAAATCCCGTGGCTTTGAATATCTCAACAATTTCTCCAAGAGATTGTCCAGTTCTTACAAAGGCAACATCTTTTCTCGGAGTCATAACTTCAGCAACAATAGTATCGGAGAAGGCGAAAACACCTTCAATCATCTCCCTTTCGTCATCATCAATTTCACCGGCTTCGCTACTTCTTGCTACAATTTCAGAGATATCATCAGCCGATTGGACTACATGACGCTCCTCTACCCTTCTAAGATTAAAAGCCCCTAAAAGCTTATCCGAGAAGTACCTCACTGGTAGCATCACAGGAGCAAGGATTGCACTAAGGACAACTATCGGCCAAGCAATCAAACACAATATATGCTCTGGTCTACGACCTACTATCGCTTTGGCAATTTGAATTAACGTGAAAGTTAAAAGCGCCAAAACTAAGATGGCGCCTATCCCGCCTAAAACTATCCAAAGAGGATCGATATCTGAAGGAGTTAATAACTTGCCTCTATTAAAAAGCGCCTCAATTGCACCTTCGTGCATTAAGCCATAAAAAAACCATCCAAAACTTGAGGCAGCTACAAGCTGACCTAGCTGACAAGAAAGTATGTAGTAATCACTGCGTTCAATAATCCTTTTCGCTACACGCGCAAATAGAACGCCTTGATCAACCAACTGCTCAAAATCTGAAGGGGTAGAACGATTCAGGGCAACAGAAGCTACAACGAAGAGTGTATAAATAACGGCAAAAGCAGAAAATAGAACAGTAAAACTGATAAATAAACTTGGGTCAGAATCCATCAATTAGCCGGGTTAGATGTAAAATGAGGTAATATGTGCCATTTGGAGGGTAGAAAAGCCTATTATAGCAGTACTGGGGGGCATATGTCGCTTCAAATCCACTCAAGGATTGTGCTTCTAGTAAGTTTTCTTGTCAATCAACCTATAACGAAGACTCATTCAAGTATGTTGCATCAAATATAGGCTCAAAAAAGTACGTAGCGTTAATGAACAGGGTGTTAAAAAATACCCCTTAATTCAAGTAAGTACGTAAGTTGTGGCTACATAGGAATGGGAATTTATGAACGAGCAAGCAACTAGAGAGATACTCTGGAACGTTGGAACCCTGCCTAACATAGTTGTTATGTATTCTTTAATGGTCCTCTCTCTGATCATTGGAGGCATCGGCTTATTTAGACATAGTGAGTTTGTAACTTCTGGGCGACCGAGTCCGGCGAATCTTGGATCTTATCCACAAAGAGTTTTAGATCTTCTTACTGATGTAATCTTTCAACGAAGAACTCTAAAGTCTCGTACTCCTGGAATTGCACACACACTTGTGTATCTCGGATTCTTGGCCCTTTTATTTGCTACCACAGTTGTTTTTTTAGAAAATGATCTTGGTTTTAAAATTTATCATGGTGATTTTTATTTAGCTGTAACTCTTTTCAGTGATGTTCTAGGCATCGGAGTTCTCTTTGGTATTCTAGTGTTCGCTCATCGTCGATACATCGCCAAAGCTGACTTAGTACATTCTCGCTCGGCAGATGG